>JBGCED010000139.1:0-21595 GCA_045106055.1 Alphaproteobacteria bacterium | reverse complement strand
GGTTATGGCGGGACTTCCAGCCAAGCATCATCTGGCAATCAAAATAATGTCAAAGGCGGCAGCAATATCGGATCATCCGCCAATGATCTTGATGATGATATTCCCTTTTAAGCAATATGATGGGTAAGAATCTGGTGCGCGGGCAAGCGGTGGACGGGTTTAAAAAAATCATGCTTGCCTTGCTGGATGATCCCCAAGACCGCGCCCGCTTTAACGAAGATTAAAACATATCTAAGGAAACCGCTGTTCTAAGGAAGCCGCTATTCTAAGGAAACCACTGTCTGAAATTTAACGATAGGGTTCGTTTTATTTTACGCTGAAGATCAATTATGCGCCTTTGGGATGATTGATTAATATATTTTGCATCAATCAGCGTAATATCACCGCAAGCAGATAGAGTGTGCATTCCTTGATGATAGACCGCAAGGGATGAAGGGCTTAGGCTTTTTACAGGCTGCGCATCAAAATGATCAGGGGTTAATTGATTGATTCTTAGAATATTAATTGCCTCGCCATAACCTATTGTGCAATCTTGCATTGGCAAATAAAGCGCGCCATCATCGCCGATAAACGGCGTTCCGCCCATTCTGGAATCCGCCAAATTGGTTCTTATTGGGTTTAAATCATGCGCAATATAGGGTCCTTCCAGATGATCCGCATAGGCGGCATATAAATTTGCCCGTTCATGCAACGGTTCATCCGCGCGTGTTTTGGTATAAAATAACCAATAACGATCTTGATAAAATATAAGCGCAGGATCAATGATCGGATAAGGCAGCAAAGGCGCGCCGCAAGCCTCAAATTTATAGGGAAAATCAACCGCGCGATAAAGGCGCTGAACGCCGTTTTTATGCATTTCAGGCAACATATAAAGCGTGCCTTGATCTTGAAAAATATAGGGATATGACAAATGATGACGCTTTTTAAGAACAAGATCGCGGCGTATATATTCAAGCTTGGCAGAATATTGATAGCAATGAATCTCACCAATTTTTACCTTAAAATCATAATATTCAACAAAAATATAATATTGATCCTGCCATTTTATGCCAAATGGATCCGCAATAAAGCAAAATGGCTTTTGTTGTGGCAGCCATATTATCTGTTGGGTTTCAAGCTTGAAATCATGCTTTAAGGTGCGGTCAATCGGGGCATTGATGATTCCCACATGCCAAATATCAGTTGCATAGGATTTGATTTTCACGCGGATATTATCTTTTTATGTTTTTATGTTTTTATCTGGCCCAAGGCGGGGATAATTTTAAAATTTGCTGATATTGCGGGCAATCGGCGCGATGTGCGCCATCCAGATAACCCAGCGACATTAAAAATTCATTGGTAATTTCAGGCCCTGTAAATTTAAAGGTTTTTTTGAATAATTTAACCCATTCATCCAAGGTTTTGGGATGGTGATCATCAAGCCACTTTGAAAAACCGCCATATTGCTGGCGCATATCCTTGACAATATTCGCGTTATGAATGATCGCATTTACCTTTAAGCGGTTGCGTATAATATCAGGATTTAGCAGCAATTCATCAATTTTCGCCTGATCATAATGCGCGATCTTATCCACCTTAAAATCATCAAAGGCTTTGACCATCAAGGGGCGGCGTTTTAAAATTAAGTGCCATGTTAAGCCAGCTTGCATGATTTCAAGTGCCAACCGCTCCATCAATATGGTTTCATCTTGGCTTGGAAAGCCATATTCTGTATTATGATAAGCGGCGTCAATCGGATTGGTTGTGGCGTAATCGCAATAAAATTTTGACATGCTTACAACACCATAAAATTCAATAAGGATTAAGAGGGGATGCCATCTTTAAGCGATAGCTGCATGAAATTGCCCGTGACCTTAAATTGATTGCGTTTATAGAAATTTTGAGTGCGCTGCGCCATATTGCCGCCAGGGGCTGCCACTTGCAAAAACGCCCATTTCTGCGCTTTGCCAAGCTTGATTGCCGCTTCTAATAATTTTTCACCAATGCCAAGCGAACGCGCATCCTTAACCACATAATGTTCCATGATGATGCCAAATTTACCAAAGGCCGACAATGCTTGCGCTTCGGCTAGGGTCATAACGCTGATCGGGATTTTATTGCCATCCACCGCCAGCAGCGCGAATGCGCCATTATCTTCTTCTAAGATTTTGCTGCATGCTTTAAACATGGCATATTCGGTTTGGCGGGTTTGGTGCTGCCCAAGCTCTTTTAATAATTGAAAGACCAGCATCGCAACAAGATCAGCATCCCCCACCGTTGCTTGATAGATGTTAAGCCCCGCTAGATTAAAATGATTTACCCGTTCCATCGTGCTTTTTCCTGCGCATCGCTTTCTTTTGCGGCAACCCAATAAAGCTTGCCGTCAATGGTTTCTTCGGCTTTCCACAAGGGCGCATCATTTTTAAGCCAATCCATTAAAAATTGGCACGCATCAAATGCCGCCTTGCGGTGCGGGGCTGCTGTAATCACCAGCACAATATCATCCCCCGCCATCAAAGAGCCAACGCGGTGAATGATTGTTGCTGATGATAATTTCCAGCGCATCATCGCTTCTGCGCGAAATTCTGCCATCATCCGTTCGGTCATGCCAGGATAATGTTCAATATGCAGCGCCTTAATCTGGGGTTCTTCAATGGCATCCGCTTCCTCTATTTTATGGCGAACACAGCCTGTAAAGCTTACAATTGCGCCAATATCATGGTCGCCTTGCTTTAGGCGTCTAATTTCCAAATCCAGATCAAATGCTTCTTCTTGAACGCCAACATGACCGTGCCATGCTTGTTCTTTGACAATTTCAAAGGCCTGCGTTTTCTTTTTGCTTTTTTTTGCCATGATGATTTTGCGCCCTAGCCGCCAGTAACGGGCGGAAAGAATGCAACCTCTTTTGCATCTTGCAGCGGGTCACGCGGACCTGCATAATGCTTATCAATTGCAATGTTAATATGTTCGCGTGCTTCAAACGCCTTTGCGTGCGAGGAACTTAATCTGCACAGATAATTCATCAATTCATTCGGTGTTCTAACGCCATCAGGCAAATTTATGTCTTGATAGGGTACGCCAATTTGATGGCGCAGCCACGCAAAATAATAAACACGCATTCACCCATCCTTTCGCATTATTGATAGAATTCATTAAAGGGAATATAGCGGACTTTATCGCCTTGATCAACCTGCCTTTTTTCTTCGTCCAGCAAGATGAATCCGTCATTATTGGTAATTGAGCTTAAAATGCCTGCGCCTGATTTTTGATAGATCACGGCTTGCGGCATGCCTGTTTTGGCATCTGGGTTTAATTTGACGCGGGCAATTTCCAGCCGATTTGCTTTCTTTTTATAGGGATGCGCCATTTCAACCATCAGGCTTGGGGCTTGCAAAATGCGCTCTCCTGCGATTAATTTTAAGGCAATTCTGCCAATCAGCGCAAAAGTGGTGTAGCTTGCGACCACATTGCCTGGCAAGCCAATGAACAAACAGCTGGAATCGCCGCGCGGCAGCAGCCCAAGCCCAATTGGTCTGCCTGGTTTAATCGCCAATTTCCAAAATTGCAGGCTGCCCAGCTGCTCAATCGCGTTCTTAACATGATCTTCCGCACCCATTGACATCCCGCCAGAAGTTAGGATCGCATCATGATTTTGCGCCGCATCTGACAAGGCGGTTTGAATGCCATCCGCATCATCTTTTAAAATGCCAAGATCGCTAACATGATAGCCCAGCATTTTAAGCCAATTCACCAGCATGGGCCGGTTCATATCATAAAGCGCTCCTTGCATAAGCGGCGCATTGGGGGGCGTAATTTCATCCCCCGTTGAAAAAACCGCAACCCGCAGCGGTTGATACACGCTAAGCTGATCAATGCCTTGACTGGCGGCAAGCCCAATCGCAGCGGGGGTTAGTTTCAAGCCCGCTTCCAGCAAGACATCACCAATGGCAATATCTTCGCCAGCGCGGCGAATATTGCTGCCAAGCTTTAAGCCCACAGGGCAAACAAGCTGCTTTGTTTGCGGGTTAATGCTAATATCTTCCATCATATAGATGACATCGCACCCAGCGGGCAGGCTTGCCCCCGTAAAGATTTGAATGGCTTGCCCTTTTGCCAATGTGCCATGATAAGGATGCCCCGCAGCCGCCTGTCCCACAATGTCAAACGGAACAGAACCTGACATTTGATCTTGCGGCATGGATAGGGCATAGCCATCTACGGCAGAATTATCAAAAGGGGGATGGGCATGATCTGCAACCAGCTGGCTTGCCAATATTCTGGATTCTGCCGCCATTAAATCAATCTTGCTGATGCCAGCTTGCGGGGTCAATACGCGGCGCAAATGCGCAAGCGCCTGATCCAAGGTCATTAGGGGCTGATCTTTTTTAAAGCAATCATTGCTTAATTGCGCCATTTTAAAACCACAGCCCCCTTAATCCAGCAAGGTTTGAAGCCCCGCCTTGAAATAATGAAATCCCGTGTAAAAGGTCAAAAGCGCAGAAATCCAGATTAAAATAATTCCAATCATCTGCAAGGATTCTGTTATGTAAAAAAATGAGGGCATGAAGTTTAAGAAATCGGGCATTTGGGTTAAATCACCCACAATTAAAAAGCCAAGCGCCAGCATTTGGGAAAAAGTTTTCCATTTGGCAACCGCCGATACGGGAACAGATACCGCCATGCCCGCCAAATGCTCACGCAAGCCAGATACCGCAATTTCGCGCATCAGGATAATCGCAGCAGCAATTAAATGCACCCCTTCCAAGCGATCCAGCGCAACCAGAAAAATTAACAAAGCCGCGACCAGCAGCTTATCAGCAATCGGATCCATTAATTGACCCAAGCGTGTGACATGATTAAGCTTGCGTGCAAGCCAGCCGTCAAAAAAATCGGTGATGCATGCAAAACTATATAGAAATAGCGCAACCCAGCTTGCCCAATTAACATCAAGCCACAGAAATATAATGATCGGCACAATCACAATAATGCGGGTTAAGGTAAGGATATTTGCAAGCGTCATTTGTCTAAGCTTTTGATGTTTTTAAGTTTTTCTACATGGATTTAATAGGTTTAGTCGCTATCGTCTTAATTTTATACCCTTATTTGCTAGACAATGCTAATGATAATTTATAAATCATGTTTGATTTTATTCATTTTTTTGTTACAGTAACTTTATGTGAAATTATAACTACACTAAAAACTCATCCTTAGAAACCATAATATATAGGTCAACCATGAAACCGCTTCCAACCATTCGCAAAGCTGCCTTATCATTTCAAATGACCTTGTTGGTGATTGCCGGCTTTGTTACGGCATTTTATTTGGGCAGCGGTGTTTCCAAGGCTTCCCACGCCCAGTCGCGGGAATTTCGACCCGCGATTGTGTATTTTGGATATAAATATGATGGGGCGTTTTTGGAAAATTCATTTCTTGGGGTTCAAAAATTTGAACAAGAAACAGGCATTAAACCGATTGAAGTTGGCATTACCGAAGATCAAGATTATCAAGCCGCCATTCAAAGCGCGCTGGATCAAGGCGCAAATATGATCATTGCCATTGGTTTTAACTGGGCAGATTCGATCTTGGAAATGGCAAATCAATATACTTTAACCCGTTTTGCCATCATTGATGCGCATTGGCTTGAACGCTTTAACATTGCGCAATATTCCTTCAAAGAAAATGAAGGCAGCTATCTTGCGGGCATTTATGCTGGGATGACCACCAAAACCAACCGAATTGGCTTTTTAGGGGGGGTGGATATTCCGCTGATTCGCAAATATTCTTGCGGGTTTTTAGGGGGGATAAAATCGGTTAATCCTGATGCAACCTTGGTCAATAGAATGGTTGATGAAGATGTGAAGGGCTTTAACAACCCCGCAAAAGCATATCTTGAAGCCCGCAATTTGATCAATCAGGGCGTGGATATTATCTATCACGCAGCTGGGGGCAGCGGTGATGGCATTATTAATGCTGCAAAAGAAGATAATATTATGGTCATTGGATCAGGCGCGGATCAATCCAGCCTGTCGTCTAATGTGGTTGCGACCATGCTGAAACAAGCAGATGTTGCCATCTTAAAAAGCTTAAAAGACGGGCTTGGCGGAAAATTCTTGGGGTCTGTTAGCTATCTTGGGGTGAATGAAGGGGCAATTAATTTGATCCTAAGCCCTGATGCAACCCACCCCACAGAAGTGGTTGATGCCGTAAAGCGTGCGCGCCAAGATATTCTGGGCGGCACCTTGATGGTGCATCGTTATGATCAAACCAATAATTGCCCTTATTAATTTTCTTTCAAGATCGATATAAACCATTATAATACGACCAGTATGTATTTTTTAAGGTTATATCTAAGATGAATGAAAATAAGAATTTTTACATTACCACCGCCATTGCTTATGCCAATGGCGAACCCCATTTGGGACATGCTTATGAAGCCATTTCAACCGATGTAATTGCGCGCTATAAACGGCTTGACGGGTTTCAGGTTAAATTCCTAACGGGCATGGATGAACATGGTCAAAAGGTTGAAAAAACCGCCAAAGCGCTGGGGATTGAACCCAAAGCATTTGTGGATGATATTGCGCTAAAATTTCAATCCATGCTGGAAATGCTGAACATTTCCAATGATGATTTTATGCGCACGACCCAAGCGCGCCATATTAAATCCACCCAAGCCATTTGGGATCGGTTGCTGGCAAAGGGCGATATTTATCTTTCATCTTATAAGGGCTGGTATTCCATTCGCGATGAAGCCTTTTTTGCCGAAGACGAGCTAACGACCAATAAAGCGGGGGAAAAGCTTACCCCCTCTGGCGCGCCTGTACAATGGGTGGAAGAACCCAGCTATTTCTTTAAATTATCCGATTATGGGTCAAGGCTGCTGCGCCTTTATGAAACCCATCCTGAATTTATCCAGCCCGATTTCAGGCGCAAAGAAATTATGAATTTTGTGAAGCAGGGATTAACCGATCTGTCGATTTCGCGCACCAGCTTTAATTGGGGCATTCCCGTTCCAAATGATGATCAGCATATTATGTATGTGTGGCTGGATGCGCTTACCAATTATCTCTCTGCGCTTGGTTATCCTGATGAAAGCGCACCTGACTTCAAGGCATTTTGGCCCGCCGATCTTCATATTATTGGCAAGGATATTTTAAGATTCCATACGATTTACTGGCCCGCTTTTTTAATGTCTGCGGATTTACCGCTGCCCAAACAAGTCTTTGGGCATGGTTTTTTAAACATTGATGGCGAAAAAATGTCAAAATCGCTGGGCAATGTGATCACACCCGCTACGATGGTGGATGAATTTGGGCTTGATCAGCTGCGTTATTTTTTAATGCGGGAAGTGCCTTATGGTCAAGATGGCTCTTTTTCCAAAGAATCCATGGTGCTGCGGATGAACAGCGATCTTGCCAATGATTTGGGCAATTTAGGGATGCGTGTGCTTAGCATGATTCATAAAAATTGTGGTGGGATATTGCCCGATATGGGCGATA
This sequence comes from Alphaproteobacteria bacterium, assembly GCA_045106055.1. GTDB lineage: Bacteria > Pseudomonadota > Alphaproteobacteria > CBDDJK01 > CBDDJK01 > JBGCED01. Next base: position 14,117 of record JBGCED010000139.1, on the reverse strand, counting down.
TAGCGGGCGCGAATAAGGATGATGCAGGCAAAGCATTATTGGATGCTGCTTATGGGCTATATGAAGATGTCAATCATGCGATGGAAGCACGGCAAATTCACCGCGCGCTTGAAGCCATTTGGCGGGTGATCGGGCATGCCAATCGCTATATGGATCAAGCCGCACCTTGGACTTTGCGCAAGACCGATTTTGCAGCCATGGAACGCGTGCTTGCCCTATTATGCGAAATATTGCGGGTGATTGGCATTTATGTTCAAATGGTGACCCCAAGCGCGGCTGAAAAAATATTGGATCAGCTTGCTGTGCCGCATGATCAACGCTTGATTGAACATATTAAAAGCGCAAGCTTACGCGCTGGCAGCACGCTTCCCGCGCCAACAGGAATTTTTCCGCGCTATATTGATGCTAGTGCGAAGTGATTGATGAAATGCTAATAGATTCCCCCATGCTAATAGATTCACACTGCCATCTTGATTATTTAGAGCGCGATGGCGCGGATATTGGCGAAATTTTAACGCAAGCCAAGGATGCTGGGGTGCAATCCTGCATTACCATCGGCACAAAATGGCAGGAACGATCCAAGCAGCTTGATCTTGCGGATCGCTTCCCCTCTATTTTCTGCACGCTTGGCACCCATCCCCATGAAGCTGCCAGCCAAACCATGCCGACGCTAGATGAATTTGTGGCTGCGCTTAATCACCCAAAGGCGATTGGTGTTGGGGAAACGGGGCTGGATTATTATTATAATCATTCCCCCAAACAGGCACAAATTGATAGTTTTAATTTGCATATTGAAGTTGCGCGGGCAACCAAGCTGCCAATTATCATTCATTGCCGCGACGCAGATGATGAAATGGCGGATATATTGCGTTCAGCCTATGATGAAGCCCCGTTTACAGGGCTGATCCATTGTTTTTCAGGAACGCAGGCACTTGCAGATGCCGCGCTTTCCATTGGGATGAGCCTGTCCATTTCTGGCATTGTGACCTTTAAAAAAGCAGATTCACTGCGCGATATTGTTAAAAACACGCCGCTTGATCGCTTGCTGGTTGAAACCGATTCACCTTATCTTGCGCCCATTCCCTATCGGGGAAAATCCAATCAACCTGCCTATGTTTATCACACGGCAAAAGCGGTCGCGGAATTAAAGCAAATTTCAATGGATGAACTTGCAGCGGCAACCACGCAGAATTGCAGAACCCTGTTTAAAAAGGCAGTATTTTGAGCAAACTATTGATCATTGGCTGCGGCTTTAGCGGCATGGAAATTGCCAAGCTTGCTTGGGAACAAGGCATGACGGTGATTGGCACAAAACGCCCCAAAACGCTGGAGCGTGTGACGCAAGCGCCGCGTGGGGTGATGCTATCTCCGTTTGATGCTGAAACCAGCAGCAGCGAATCCTTATGGGAAATGCTTCAAACCACCAGCCATTTATTGATCAGCATTGCGCCTGATGTTGGCGATGGTGATTTGCTGCTGCATCATCATCGCAATGTGATTTTAAACTGGCTTAAGGGGGATCAAGCGCGCTGGGTTGGTTATTTATCAACCACGGGGATTTATGGCAACCATGATGGGGCATGGGTGGATGAACAAACCCCGCCCAAACCAACCATGAACCGCACAATCATGCGTCTTGAAACCGAACAAGCATGGCAAGCCATCATTGCGGATTCTGGCAGCAACGCAAATCTAACCCTTTTTCGGCTTGCGGGCATTTATGGAAAAGGGCGCAATGCGCTTGAAAGCCTTACCAATGGTCAAAAGCGGCGTATTTTTAAAGCGGGGCAGTTTTTCTCGCGCATTCATCACCATGATATTGCCCGCTTTGTCTGTGCTTCCATCAAGCAAACAGATGATGCAGAAGGCGGACCCTCTGGCGCGATTAAGCTTTATAATCTTGCGGATGATCTGCCCGCTCCGCCGCATGAAGTAATTGATTATGCCGCCAAGCTGCTAAACATGGAATTGCCGCCAATGATGGATTTTGAAACGGCAAGCTTGACCCCAATGCAGCGCAGCTTCTATAATGATAATAAGCGAATTAAAAATGATTTAATTAAGCAAGAATTGGGAATTGATTTAAAATTCCCCACCTACCGCGATGCGCTTGATCAGTTGCTAAAGGATTATCGCTGACCTTAATGATATGTTGGGAATGAATGATGCTGCCTTATAAAGCCCCGTTGGATGATTTTTCATTTAATTTAAACCAGCTGCTGGCAAATCCGCCCTTTCATCAGCTTCCATCTTATGAAGCGGTCACGGATGATTTGGTGGATGCGATTTTGGCGGAAGCGGATCGGCTTGCTGTATCTGAGGTTTTACCGCTAAACCATAGCGGTGATCAACAAGGCAGTATCTATGAAAATGGAACGGTGACCACGCCCAAAGGATCGCAGCAAGCCTATGCTGCATTTTGCGAAGGGGGCTGGACGGGGCTTGCATGCCTTGAAGAACATGGCGGGCAGGCATTGCCCCAGACCTTAAATACCGCCATTTCTGAAATTTTCAGCAGCGCAAATCTGGCGCTTACCATGACCCCAGGGCTTACCCTTGCTGCCTATGACGCTATTTTACGCTATGGCAGTGACTTCTTGAAATCCAGCTTTTTGCCTGCGATGGCAAGCGGTGTCTGGAGCGGGGCAATGTGCCTTACAGAACCCCAATGCGGCACAGACCTTGGGCTGATTAGAACCAAAGCAACACCAATCGCTGCGGGCGGGGATTCTGTTGAATTGGGGGATCATGCCCCTGCATGGCAGCTAACGGGCAGCAAAATCTTTATCTCTGCGGGGGAGCATGATTTAACCGAAAATATTATTTATCTTGTGCTGGCGCGGCTGCCAGATGCCCCTGCTGGCATTCAAGGGCTTTCCTTATTCCTTGTGCCAAAATTTAATTTAACCGCAGATGGCACAGCTGGAACGCGCAATGCAGTGCGCTGCGCATCGATTGAACATAAGATGGGGATTAAAGCATCTCCAACTTGCGTAATGGAATTTAACGGCGCGGCGGGCTGGCTGGTTGGAACGCCCCATAAGGGCATGCGCGCCATGTTTACCATGATGAATAAGGCGCGGATTGGGGTTGCCGTTCAAGGCACCGCCATTAGCGAGGCTGCGTATCAAGCAGCCCTTTCCTATGCCAAGGAACGCCGCCAAGGGCGGGCATTAACAGGCGCAGCCGAACCCAATCACCCCGCAGACGCGCTGATTGTTCACCCTGACATTAGGCGGATGTTGCTAACGATGCAATGCAATGCGCAATCTTGCCGTAGCCTATGTTTGGAATTATCCAAAAGCTTGGATATTGCAGCAAAGGCTGCTGATCCCCAAACAAGGCAAGATGCAGATGATTATGTTGCGCTATTAACCCCGATTGCCAAAGCGATTGCAAGCGATCTTGGCAGTGAAAGCGCAAATTTGGCGGTACAGATTTATGGCGGTCATGGCTATATTCAAGATTATGGGGTGGAACAATTAATCCGCGATGCGCGCATTACCCAAATTTATGAGGGGGCAAATGGCATTCAAGCTCTGGATTTAATTGGGCGCAAATTAACGGCGCATAATGGGCGCTATTTGCGGCAGTTTTTTCATCCTGTCCAAGCCTATATCGCGCAATATGGCGAAGATGAACAGGCGATGGAATATATTTTGCCGCTTGCAAAATGCTTTGGAAAATTGCAAATGGCAACGGCTGAGATCGCACGGCGCGGGCTTAACGATAAAATTGAGGCGGCGGCGATGGCGCATGATTATATGTGGCTATTTGCCTATGTGATTTTTTGTTATCAATGGGCAAAAACTGCGATGATTGCCAAAGAGCGGATTACACAAGAGCGGATTGCACAAGAAAAGCTGAAACCCCAGCAGGAAGGCGATCAATCGCTTGATTTTTATCGGCGTAAATTGGTGCTGGCGCAATTTTTCAATGATAAAATCCTGCCCAAACATAGTGCGCATTTTTCTGCGCTGATGAAAGGCAAAAGCAGCGTGATGATGCTTGAAGATTCGGTGTTTTAATTAAAAATGGCATTTTTCTATACTGTTTTGATTGAAAATGCGCTGCGTGAAACATTGCAAACGCAATCGGTTTCCAGCCCGCGCCTTTATGCTGCACTTCAAGATGCGGTGTTAAATGGCGGCAAGCGGCTGCGCCCGAATTTGGTAATGTTAAGCGCGGATTTATATGATATTGCGCATGAACAAAGCCTGAGCATTGCGATCGCTGCCGAATTGATTCATTGCTATTCATTGATCCATGATGATTTGCCCGCGATGGATGATGATGATTTAAGGCGGGGCAAGCCCACGCTTCACAAAGCCTATGATGAAGCAACCGCGATTTTGGTGGGGGATGCGCTGCAAGCACGCGCTTTTGAACTGATCGCCAGCAATTCATCCATTCCCGCTGATATTCGCTGTGATTTAATCATGGCATTATCACATGCGGCAGGGGCTGCGGGCATGGTTGGCGGGCAAATGCTGGATATTATGGCAGAAACCAGCCTTGAAGCGCAAACGCTGGAAAGCATTACCCTGCTGCAAGCGCAAAAAACAGGGGCATTAATCTGCTTTGCAGCAAAAGCGGGCGCGATTTTAGCCGAAGACCAACAGGGAAAAACCCTGTTAAATGACTATGGTGCGGCACTTGGGCTGTGTTTTCAGCTGACCGATGATATTTTGGATCAAGAAAGCAGCGCGGAATCTATGGGAAAAGCGACCCAAAAAGACGATGCCGCCAATAAGGCAACTTTTGTGCGCTTGCTGGGACTTCAAGGCGCGAAACAGCTTGCGCAAAGCAAAGCCGATGATGCCATTACTGCGCTGGAAACATTGGAAAAGCAGCATCAGCCCGCAAACAAACAGGCATTTGATGCCTTACGCCAGCTTCCCCAGCGCATTGTAACCCGTAAATCATAAGCCTTCTAAGTTTAAATTAGCGCGAAGGGATGACAGCGCACGCCATGCAGACAGCTTGGTTTGGGGGGTGTGATAAAGCGTGGATAGTGAATGGGTAATCAAGGTGGGAATGGCGCGCCGATCCTGCTTGCTTATATCCTCAACGCCATGAAGCGCAGCAGGCTGCCCAAGCGGCTTATGGCGATAATCCAGCCATTTTCCATTATTCTGATCCGATTTTGTGATGGTAAGCCCCAATGATTGCGCGGCTTGATTCCCTAGAATCACCATATAATCTGGGTTGATCAATTCAATTTGGCGGTTGATAAAGGGACTGCAAATTTGTAATTCACTGGCGGTGGGGCTGCGATCCCCTGGCGGTCGCCAAAACACGCTATAGCTGCAATAAATATCAGCCAAATCCACATTCATTGCTGCCAGCATATTTTTAAATAATGCGCCTTGATTCCCGCTAAGCGGTGTTCCGCTGCGATCCTCTTGCGTGTCAGGCGCGCCCATAATCCACAGCATTTTAACCTTTGGTGGTGTTTCAGGAAATAGCCCCATTAAGGCATGGCTGGCAGTATGGGCAAGCGCGCAATCTTTGAAATCACGAATCGCTTCGTAAAGCGCGCCCAGCGCTGCTGCGTCTTTTGCTTTGGTGGCCGCAAGCGCGGCAGCGTCCAATGTGCCCAATTTTTGATGTGCCGCTGCGCTTTGCGAATAAGCAATCTTGTTTGATTGGGGGCTTGATGCGGTGTTTGATGCTGGAATCAGCGGTGAATTGCCAGATGCGCTGCCCCCTTGTTTTAGCGGCGATGGGCTTATTTCTGGAACATAAAGGCGATCACGCGGCTGATCCCCAATCGCTTCATCCACGCCGCAAAGCTGCAAAAACGCCCATGCGTCAGCAATTGTCCATGCGTCAGCAAGTGTCCATCCGTCAGCAAGTGCCAATCCGTCAGCAAGCATATTGATGGAATATGAATCGCCATTGGGGTGAATATTTGGATGAACGCTGTCTGGATTATCAATCATTTTAAATATTATGACGCCATTTAGCGCGAATGTAAAATCTTTTTCAAATCACCATTCTTTGATAGTAAATATAAAAACGCTTGACAATTTAATTGTTTTTGCATTATAATATAAATATATTTGAGATGCATCTTTTGAGAGAGAGGCAAACAAGTTTATTCATTGATCCTGTTTTTAATTCACCGATCCTTATGGTTTGCGGTGGGGCTGTTATGGTTCACCGTTACCATGATCCAGAATTTGAAATGATGCCGTTATATAGAATATATAATCAAGCGGCTTTTAAAGGGTTGATGCGTTGGCTGGAAGAATATCCAGCCCGTCATGTTGATTTTGCGTTCAAGCATTCTAGAACGGAAGCTGAAGGCGGTTTGATTATTAGTTAAGCTGTTTTGGTTAAGATTCTGTTCAATTATCCGTGTTGTGACTTTTTAAGCATCATTTTTTAAATCTTGTGAATTTCACGATAGATTCATAAATTAACATATGATGTTAAACAGAAATTACACTTATAATCGCGTTGAACTGTAAAATTGAATATATAAATAAAATATAAGGCGCGGCACGCAAAAAAGCGTTTGGCGCATAATATTCATTTTCTTAAATATTCATTTTCTTAAATCTTAAATCCCGTCAGCGTTTTTACACGATAACAAATCGCTTAATGCCCAAACGATTTAGAGTGCCTTTACCTTGCATTTTCATCATAATGAATAATGTTGTTTGATTTGGATCGCGGGCATTATTATTCTTTTTATGATTTATAATTTTTTATAATATTGCCAGACCAGCTTGATACGGATGCTTTCTTTCATAAAACAGAATGTTTTTTTGAATAAGGAAAGTAGAAAATGGCAAATGATATTTCGCTTAACCCTTCACAGCGCAACAGTCTGCTTGAGCTTCGTGATATTGGCAGCTTAACCGCACGCACCAACGAGCGGATCAGCACAGGAAACAAAGTAAATTCGGTTGAAGATGACGCCGCAGCCTTTTTTAAGGCGGCATCACTTACCTATCGTGCTGATTTATTTACCAGCAAGAAAGATGAAATTGATCAAGGCGTATCGGCATTATCGGCGTCGGTTGATGCGCTGGAATCGGTGAATGAATTGCTTGAAACCATGAAGGGGATTGTTGCATCGGCAGCATCCCAAAGCGATGCGGAAAAAATATCTGCAACTTCACAATTTAATGAAATTGGTAATCAAATTTCGAATTTGATTGAGGATGCCTATTATAACGGGGTTAATTTGCTGAATTCCACCGCTTCATCGCTGGATATTAGCTTTTCCGATCGCAGCGAATCGCAAATTACCATTGATGGCAGCGATCTTAATGCGAATGCCCCCTCTGTTGCCTCGCTTTTTGAACAAGAAGCCTTTGATGATGATCTGAATTTTCGCGGGGTTAGCGCGATGGGGGTTGCGGTCCAAGGATTCTCGGCTGCCAGTACCGCCGATTTAACCGCCATCACCAATACGCTTGATGCCGCAGCTTCAAGGCTTTCTGCCTATGCAAATACGCTTGGCACCAATGTTGCCTTGCTGGAAAGTCGGGTGGATTTCACCCAAAGCTATGTCAATACGCTGGAAGAGGGAGCGGGTAAAATCACGCTTGCCGATTTGGATGAAGAGGCTGCAAATCTAACCGCGCTGCAAACACGCCAAGAATTAACCATTCAAAGCCTTGCCATTTCAGGAGATATGGAGCGTTATACTTTGAATTTACTAACCGAGTAATAAATGCATAAGTCCCTTGAAGTTTGTTTGAATATCCATTAAATTAATATTAATATTGATTTAAAATTACCGAATTTATGAAGCTGAGGGGCAAGCATGAGATTTTTTGCAGTTGGAGCAATCTTGGGGGCAACAATGCTGGTCACGGCATGCGGCGGCGGCGGCGGTGTGGCAGCAATTATTGGCTTGGATCAAAAAAACAGCACTCCCGATGAATTTGCGGTGGTGCGCCGCGCCGCATTAACGCTGCCCCCTGATTTTTCACTGCGCCCACCTGATCCAGATGGCGCGCGGGAGCAAAATTTGGAAGCGCGCAATGATGCCCGTCAAGCGGTTTTTGGCGATGATGCGCGCGAACGCGCCTTAGCAGCAGAACAGCAAGCCAAGCAATCAGGCGCAAGCCTTTCAGAATTAAGCTTGCTGCGCGAATCTGGCGCGCTTGAAACGGATCCAAATATCCGCAAAATGGTTGAAAATGAAACGGCATCGCTTAGCGATGTTGACCAAGATTTGGTGGATGATTTATTGTTTTGGCGGCGCGAAAATGCCCCGCAAGGCGACATATTAGATGCAAATGCTGAAACCAAACGCATTCAAGAAAATGCGTCGCTTGGGGTGGACATCACCACGGGCGATACGCCGATCATTCGCCGATCAGAGGATGATCCCCTATTTAACTGGTTCTAATGCATCATAAAGTTTTCAGCCAAATGCGGTCATACTGCTTCCCCATTAGATATTTTTTATTAATGGCGGTGCTTGTCTTAATGGCTATGCTTGTTTTAATGGCGCAGGTGCCAGCTGCGTTCGCGCAAACGGATCATGCTAATTTATCCGAAGATTCGCCTGAAAATCCGCCCAGCATTTATGACGCGCAGCATATTCTGCTTGAAAATGGGCTGGAAGTCATTGTGGTTACCAATAAAAGAATGCCGATTATATCGCAGCATTTATTCTATCGCGTAGGGGGGATGGATGATCCTGTTGGCAAATCGGGACTTGCCCATCTGCTGGAACATATGATGTTTAAAGGCACAATATCCGTTCCAGATGGTAATTTTTCCCAAACCATATCCCGCTTGGGCGGGCGTGATAACGCCTTTACCTCGCAAGATTATACGGGCTATTTTCAAACTGCGCCTGCGGCCCATCTTGAAACACTGATGCGTCTGGAATCAGATCGAATGCGCAATCTTAATTTTGATCATGTCGATTTTCAAGCAAGCTTTTTGCAAGAGCGCAATGTTGTGATTGAAGAGCGCGCGCAGCGCACCGAAAATAACCCAGGGGCAAGGCTGGTTGAACAAGCAGACCCCGCCTTTTATCTTAACCATCCTTACAGAAAGCCAATTATTGGCTGGCCTGGCGAATTGGAAGGCTTGCAGCTTAGCGATGCGCGCGCCTTTTATGATCGCTTCTATCACCCCAATAATGCCGTTTTGATCCTTGTTGGCGATGTTGACGCCGGCCGCGTTTTTGAATTGGCACGCAAATATTATGGTTCAATTCCGCGCGCCCAGCTGGCTGATCTGCCGCTTTATGGTGATGCGGTGCTGGCGGTGGAAAGCCAAGTCACCTTAAAAGATGCCAATGTCGGGCTTGCCCAATATGGAATGCGAATTCCCGCAGATTCTTATGGCGCGCTTATTGTGGACACGGCAACAGGGGATTATGATGCTGACAATCAAGCCCGTTACCGCGATCTTTTGGCGCTTGAACTTGGGCTGGATATGATTGCACATGGCGCATCAAGCCCCCTATATCGGCGCATGGTCGTGGATCAATCGCTGGCGGTTGCGGTTGGTGGTTATGCGCGGCTTGACCAAAGGGGGCCGGGGCATATTGGTTTCTATCTTGTGCCAGCAAAAGACATCTCGCTTGAACAAGCTTCTGCTTTAATGCATGATGCAATCACGGATATTGTTGATCATGGCTTGGATCAATCCATGCTGGATCGCGCGCGCATCAGGGCATTTGATCGCACTGATTTTGCGCTGGATGGGCTAACAGGTCCTGCCCGTGCGATTGGGCAAGCCCGAATGCTGGGCATTCCCTTATCACGGGTTGAAACAATGAACGCCGATTTGGCGCAATTAACATTGGATCAAATTCGCGCCGTGCTGGTGCGGCATCTTGCCAAATCAGGACGATTAATTACAAAATTACTGCCCTTAAGCGTTGATCAGCCTTGAACTTAATATAATTTAACTTAAACCCATTAAGATGAATGACCATGATGCGTTTTAAATTTTTATTGCTTGGTATTTATACAGTCCTGATGCTTGCTGCCCCCCCCGCTTGGGCAATGAATGAAGTTCAAGCGATTACCTCGCCGCAAGGGCTAAAAGCATGGTTCATCCAAGATGAAACCATCAAAGTGAATGCGATTTATTTTACCTTTAAAGGCTCTGGCACACGCCAAGACCCAGCGGACAAAGCGGGCTTGGCAAATTTTTTAAGCGCAATGATGGATGAAGGCGCGGGAAAGCTTGATAGCAAACAGGTGCGCCAAACGCTGGAGGATCAATCCATCACCCTATCTTTTGATGCAGGGCGTGATCATTTTAGCGGTCAGCTCATCGCCTTGGAACGCCATTTGCAAACAGGGGCGGACTTGCTTGGCGATGCGCTTACCCGCCCGCGCTTTGACCCAAGCCCGCTTCAGCGTATCCGCAGCCAGTTGATTGCGGGCATTGAGCATGACCGCACCGACCCGCAAAAAATCGTCAATGCACAGCTATCATCATTATTATTTGGCGATCATGCTTATGCAAACCCGATTGCGGGAACGGCGCAAAGCCTTGATGGGGTTACCGCGCAGGATTTTAAAGGCTTTATGGCGGATCATTTGGTGCGCGCGCGGCTATTTATCGGCATTTCAGGCTCGATTAGCAAGCAAGCGGCAGGCGCGTTAATTGACCAAATTTTTGGCGATTTACCCCAAGGAAGCCCCGCAAGCATCACCCAAATTACGCCCGATTTTTCATCCTCTGCACTGATGATTGATTATGATATTCCGCAATCTGTTTTAATGTTTGCCATGCAAGCTGTGCCTGTAAAAGACCCTGCCTATTTTGATGCGATGGTGTTGAATTATATTCTGGGCGGGGGGTCATTTGAATCCCGCCTAATGACTGAAATCAGGGAAAAGCGCGGGCTTGCTTACGGCGCATATAGCTATTTGGCAAATTACCAACAAGCAAATTTACTGCGCGGCGGCATGTCAACCCGCACCAAGAATGTTGAGCAGGCAAAGGCGGTTGCCATGGAAATTTTTGCCGATTTACGCGCAAACCCGCCCAGCCAAACAGAAATTGATGCTGCCAAAGATTATCTGATTGGATCCTATTTGATTAATCTTACCAGCGCAGGCAGAATCGCACGCCAACTTGCCTTTTTACAGCTTGGCGAATTTCCCCTTGATTATATTCAAACCCGCCCGCGCCGTTTTGAAGCTGTCACCGCGCAATCAGTGCATCACCTTAGCCAAAAGCTGTTGAATGAAGATGCGATCAGCTGGGCAATCATCGGGCGCAAGCCTTAAAGCAATCATTGGGCGCAAGCCTTAAAAGAGGCGGTAAATGGGCAAGCCCGATTTTAAAAAAATCATGGAAGAAGGCGGAAGCATTAAAGGCTTTGCATGGCCAGAAACATGCGGTGATTTTGACATTAAAATTACAAAAGATGGCGTGTGGTTTTATCGCGGATCACCGATTGGCAGAAAATCACTGGTTAAATTATTCGCAACTGTGCTGCAAAAAGATGATGCGGGGGAGTATTGGCTGGTCACCCCAGCAGAACGCGGACGCGTTGCAGTCGAGGATGCACCCTTTCTTGCGGTGGAAATGCGGGTTGAAGCTGAAGCCACCGCAGATCAAATCTTGCATTTTAGAACCAATTTAGATCATTGGGTTTGCTTGGATGAAGCCCATCCTTTGCGGGTTGCCATCAATCCAAAAACCCAAGAACCCGCGCCCTATATCATGCTATGGGATCGGCTGGAAGCAAAATTAACCAGAGCCATCTTCTATCAGCTGGTTGATCTTGCACTGTCTCAGCAGCAATCGGCAAGCAATGACGCGGATGAAACGCTAGCCATTACCAGCGCACACACCGCATTTAAGATTGTTTAACGGCAAGATGGCTTTTGCTTTATGCTTGATTTTTTGCTATAAGTGATGATCGTTCAACCCCAAGCTTTAAAGGCTTATTATGACATTGACTTGGTTTAAACCTGTTTATCAATCAATTTTTATCCTAGGAATCGCCAGCTTAGGATTTGCGTTATCCCTAAATCATGCGGATGCCCAAACCGAGCAAGCGCAACCGCCTGTAAATTCCCGTCAAAATCTGGAATTGCTAACCAATGAGGTGAATCGGCTTAAATCGGATTTATTATTGTTGCAGCGTCAAGTCTATCAAAAATCGCAAACAGGCAATGCTGTGCCCGCCACCAGCATTGGGGTTGGCAATCAATCACAAACCCCGTCTGAGCCGATGCAAGGATCGGTTGCAGGGCGGCTGCAAATTGGCATCCAGCAGCTTGAAACCGCAATGCGGAACATGAATGGCAGAATGGAAGAAATTGAATTTAAGCTGCTATCACTTGCCCAGCAGCTTGATGGCTTTAACCGTGACATTCAATTCAGGCTGGATCGGCTAGAAGGCGTGGGCGGCACAAATATTAATGAAACCCAAATGGGTGGCGACCAAACGCGCAATATACAAGCCAATCAAGCACCGTTGATTGATTCCCAGCAAGGCACGCCAAACAGCCTAGGCACCTTAATTCAGGATGAACAGGGAAATATCATTGCAAGCGAAGTTAATCCAAACAGCATGAATTCAAGCCCAGAAGAAACCGATTCGGCTGCGGACACCGCCTTGCTTTCAACGCCCAAAGCAAGCTATGATCTTGCCTTATCCAGCCTTAATCTTGATCGTGATTATCAAAAAGCAGAAGCTTTATTCAAAGGATTCTTGCAAGCATGGCCCGAAGATAAGCTTGCGGGCAATGCGCGCTATTGGCTGGGGGAAACCTATTATGCGCAATCCTTGATGGATGACGCTGTTAAAGCCTTTATTGATACTTACACCAATTACCCAGATAATCCCAAAGCACCGGCTGCTTTATATAAGCTTGCACTGTCGCTGGATGCAATTGGGCGGCGGCCAACCGCGTGTGAATCGCTTGCAACCTTGCGCCAGCAATATCCGCAAGCCGAAGCCTATGTGTTGGAAAATGGCAAGAATCTTGAAACACAATATCAATGCCTGTAAATCATTAATGCCTGTAAATCGGGGAAATTCCTTAAAAATATTGACGAATGGCACAAAATCGGCTATATATAATGGATAATATGTAGAAACATAAATCATTTTATGATCATAAAAAACCCATCATTTTAGAATAAAGGAAGGGGTTAACCATGGAAATCTTACCACCAATGCAAGCGGTTGCACCCGCAACGGCAGCAACCAATCCGCAAAACTCCAATCTTGCCAATGCGACTTCAACCATCGGCAAAATCACCGATCATGCTGTGACCAGTGCTGCGGACGCAACAGACCCTAATGTGCGTCAAGATAATGCAAATGAAGAAGCGCCCGATCAACAGCGCGGCCGCCTGATTCAAAATGCGGCGGCAAAATATAATGAAAGCTCCATTGATGCCAGCGTCACTTATGATGCTGCCGAGCAAGAGGTTTATGTCAAAATCACCAGCCGATTAAGCGGTGATACGATTGCACAATTTCCCTCCAAGGAATTAAAAAACTTTCTTGATGCCCAATTTGAAAATAATGGCGGCGTGCGCTCTGGTTTGAAGGTCAATGTATAACACATAATCGCGCCATCAGCTTTGGCACTCTCTGTGATTTAATGTCTTTATTTAAAAGCGGGTGTTTTTTAATCGGATTAAACGAAAAATGCGCTAATATATATTCTGCGCTCTAATTTTTTCGGTGGTGCCTTTAATCTCGTCAGCGGGACTGCCAAGTGTTTTCATTAATAATTCGGCAATCCGCAGGCTGGATTCCATGGTTTCTGCCACGACTTCACTTGCGCCTTCATCATATAAGACATTCAAATCCTCATTGTTTTTGGATCGTACAATCACAGGCAATAGCGGGAAATGCGCCCGCAAAGACTTTAATATTGGTTTGGTTGCATGATGATCATCAATCGCAATCACCGCAACTTCTATGTGATCATCAATTAAATGACTCCAAAATTGCTTTTGGCGTGCATCCCCATAAATGACATTGAAATTTTGCTTGGTAAGCTGCTGCACTCGCTTGCCATCATGGTCAAAGGCGATATAGGGGATGCGCTGCGCCTCCATCACATCGGCAACCATCTGCCCCACCCGTCCAAAGCCTGCAATCACGACCTTGTGCTGCCCATCAATCACCGAAGATGTTGGCGATG
>JBGCED010000138.1:0-34309 GCA_045106055.1 Alphaproteobacteria bacterium | reverse complement strand
GTTGGGGTGCCTCGACATCATTTGCAGCAGTTGATGATTCCAAGGGCTGTTCTGTAGATTCTGTATCAATTTCTGTGTCAAGCATGGTTATTATCCTTTGTTGTTGTCTTTATTATCGCTCACACGCCGCTAATTTTTCGCTCACGCGCCGCTAATTTTTCGCTCACACGCCGCTAAGGCTTACGCCGCACTGGCGGCGGCCCACGCTTGTGGGCTTTATTATCGCTCACGCGCTGCTAATCTTATCGCTCACACGCCGCACATAAATTAAAACAAGCGCGACTGCGCGCCGCTGCCAATGCAGCGTAAACCTGCGTAGCGTTTATACGCTGCGCTTTATTCTAAATATTAATTAATAAATCCTGCGGGATTTGCATGGCTTCCGCCAGCCAGCGCGCGGTTTTGGGAACATTAATTAATTGCGCAGGATCTTCGCCCATCAAACTTATTTGTTGAAGATATTCCAGCATATGGGCTGCTTGCTTGCGTTTGTGATTTTGGGCAAGCGGCGAGGTAATCTCTAGGGATATATGCTTGCCATCAATCGGAAAATCGGCAATCTCTCCGCGTTTTTGCAATAAATATACGGCACGGCGCGCAAGCGGATATAAAAGCTCGCTTTGTAAACGCCCATAGCTGCCACCCAGCAAATGATCCATTTCGCCCGCGCGCTCTAAAATTTCGGTTGCAGTCATCGCCTGACCTTGAATTGGCCCCAAGCGGTCAATCAACATCGCATGGCGAATGCGGGCGCGCACATCATCCAGCACCAGCTGCGATACATCAAATTGACCTGGCGATTGCAAGGGGGTTAGCCCCGCAGATCCCGCCGCCTTTGGAATGATTGCGCCTGGCACAAGCTTTACCGTTGCGGGATTAAGCACACCATCATCTTCGGCTTGCCACACGCCTGTCACTGCAATGGTCGCATTTTTCAAGATCAATTCAACGACTTTATTGGCGGTTTTAATGTCGGGCAAGGCTTTCATTACAGGCGAGCGCCCATAATTTTCACCTGGCACTTTCATCCATCTAAAATGCAAATAGGGCGCATGCTTAAAATGACTTTGCTTTAATAATTGCATTGAACCAAGATCAAGCCCTGCATCTGGCAAACCGCCCTTTCCTGCATAAAGCACAAAATGATCATAGCCCGCTTGAAGCCCATAAGGGCTGGTGGTTGGGCGCACAATTTCAAGCAAATAATGCGCGGCCTGATCTGCGGTTTTGTCACCATCATCATCATCGGGCAAGGCAATGCCATAGCTTTGCTCAATTCTATGGCGGCTTTGCGGATGCAACCGAAAGCTTGTATCCAAGGCGGCATGATCGCTGCTGGCAAGCGCAAGCTCATCCATTGGAACAGCTAGAAATTTAAACGCAGAATTTGAACCAATCGGCGTTTCTTCAAACAATAGGTTTGCAGTGCCAATCGTGACCAGATCAAGATAGCTTTGGTGCAATTCAACTTGTAAATTTGAATGGGCAATGTGATGATGCAGCATTTTATTGGCATTTGTAAGTTCAGGCGCGATGCTGGCAGCCTCTGCTTCGCTTAAATCATGCCCTGGCACAAGTTCAAACCAAGGAAGCCAAGCAGGGGTTAATGCCGCCATCAGGCTTGATGCCAACTGCTCCACCGCATCTGGCGCAGTGCCATCAAATAAATGATCATGCTTGCGCGCACCCGCATTTCCTGTTTGCCCAAAATCCGCCGATTGCGCCCGCTGCGGCAAGGCGTAATCATAGCATTGCCGCCAGTGACCTTGCCATTGATTGCGCTTGGCTTGCGCCGATTGATATTCATTAAACAGTGTTTCACATAGCGATTGATCCAGACCGCCCTCTGTTATTGATCCTTTTTTGTTCTTTTTTTGATCATGTGGGTAAGAATGATGAACCATTGGGCTTAGCCCCCCAATTTATCATTGCTGTTGGTGGATGCGTCAATCGTTTCCGATAACAATCCTTGGTATGTCGTCGCAATCGTTCCTGCCCTGCCGCGCCTGCGCCTGCGCAAGGCTTCCATGCGATCTTCTTGCTGTTGTTCTGCTTGATCTTGTTCGCTAACCGCCGCAACAGTTTGAACGGGGGCGGGGGGCGGGGATGGTTTTGAAATGATAGAACCCATGATAGAGTCTCCTAAGAAAATGAGGGTGAAAAATTAAATAAATTTACGCATTAAATGTTTAAACAACTTATAGGGGGTTAAAATAAAACCGTCAGGTCGCCCCATTAATTCCAGCATGATCTGCACACAATGATAAAACCGAAATGGCGCAATCCAATGCCAATAAAATTTAGAAAATGCGCGCCTTTTAAGCAAAGGGTCTTGCGGATATGCAGGGATGATATGATGGTGGTCTTGAATCAGCGATGCCATGAATGTGCCAAGCTCATTTTTGCCAATACGCCTTATTTCAAGCCCTGGAATAAGGGGATCAAGATAAAGCCAATCCTCTAATTCAGGCAGTAAAATCAACGCAAAGCAATGTTTGAAATCTGATTTAAGTCCCTTTAGCAAGGGAAGCCCCCCGCCTTTTGAAAAACAAATAAGCAGTTTTGTTTTTGTTGTTTCTGTTTGATTAAGCATCGTAAAATCAACTCATTAAGCGCATTTCTGTGCCGCAATATCGGCGTTTGATACAATGCCCTTAGGGTGCAGAATCTTGCCAAGCTCGATCATCGCCTCTTCCCAAAAATAAGCATCTGTGCGCTGCCGCCAAACGCGAAAATCAGGCGGGGTTTGACGCGCGCCAAATTTCATTAACACCTTAAAATGATGGGATTTAAGCTTGCCTTGATGTGATAATTTATTCAGCTGCAAGATAATATCACGCGGATCGCATGGGCGTTGGGTTGCACTTTTCCCCGCCAGAATTTTTGCGCCATCCAAGATGTTTTTATGGGATATATATGCCCAAAACCAAGCTTCTTCAGGTGTATTAAAAGGGGTGCCTTCATAAATTTCAACGGGTTTTGGAATATGACGAATGCGCTTCATGGTCTCTGCTCTCCTTTATTAACTATCGCAATAATTGAATAAAAAGAATTTAGCAGAAAAAAGAACAAATGTCAATATGTTCTTTTTAAATTCAAGTTTTGTTTTATAATTATATGGTTTTGCGCAAGGTTAAATTAACGCGCCCAGGGGCGTTTAGCAGCGATGATGCGCCTGTTCTTGCGTCAATATGGTCAATGCCATGATAAATCATTCTGGATTTTCCGCCAAATAGCAACCCATCCCCGCTTGAAAGCCTTAGCGTTCCGCCTTGGGTTTTTAGGCGGGTTGGCGAATAGCAAAATACAGCGTCATCCCCAAGCGAAAGCGAGAAAACAGGGGCATCAAAGCTGGCTTCATTGCGATCTTGGTGCAATCCCATTTTTGCATTTGGGTCATAAAAATTACATAAGCAGCAATCAGGCACATCGCCGCGTTTTGTGATTTCTTGCCATAATTGCACCAGCATTTGGGGAATTGGCGGCCATGCTTTTCCTGTTTTGGGGTGATGGGGAATATAACGATACCCCTTTTCATCGGAATACCAGCCCCGCGTGCCAAAATTGGTCATGCGAACCGACATAATCTTACCCGATTTTAGGAAGGGCTGATATAAGGGCGCGATCTTTACCAATATTCTGATTTGCGCGATCAAATCACGCTGCTGTTGATGGGATAGCAGCTGCGGGAAATAAATCATCCCTGCGGGCAATTCTGGCTTTGAATCTTGATCAAACATTCTATATAAGGGACATGAAATAAGATGATAAAAAGGTAATGAATTTATGCGATCTTTAGAGGTTTCCTGCAAGCTTTATTCCAAATCATTAAGGGCAATGTCATTAAAGGCAATGCCATTATGGGTGATGGTCTTTTTGTCCATGATTGCAATTGCGCCCGCACTCCATGCCCAGCAAGATGCCGAAAATAGCGATACTGCCACCCTTTCCGCAGAAGCGTTTCCGATCATTCAGCGCGTTGCAATTCTGGATTTAAGCTTGGCGGAACGCGAAAGCGCGCTTTGGGCATCCTATCAACGCCAAGAACAGCAAATTCAAGCGCAATATCAGCAAAAAGCACGGGAATTGCTAAGCGAATATCAAGCCGAAGGCGCAGAAATTCAGCTACAGCAAACCATGATTGAGGATGCGGCCTTTGAAGAACTTAAAGCAGAATTTAATACCCGCGCAGTTGCAGCGCAGCGCGGGCTTGAGGATGAGAAAAAGCAGCTTGATCAACGCTTTGCACAAGCGCGCAGCATGATTCGCGATGTGATGAGCCGTGCATTGATTGCCATTGCCAGTGATTTGAAGCTTGATCTGGTGCTGGCAAAAGATGAACGATCGATCATTCTATCACGGGATCGGATCAATATCACCGCCCTTGTCACGCAAGCAATGAATGAAAATGCCAGCGCGATTGATCTTGAGACCCTATCCATTATTGGCGCACAAAAATCCCCCAGCACCGAAGAATAAAAACCATAAACAAGCGAGCGGGTAAGGGCTATTCAAAAGATAGGGGCATGACTTGAAGCACATTATCTAAGCCTTGAAGAGCAGATAATAAATCAGCAGGCGGTTTTGCGTCCAATTTTAAAACAGAAATTGCCATCCCGCCTTCTGCGGCACGCCCAAGCGCAAATGTGCCAATATTAAGTCCCGCATTGCCGATCAATGTCCCCACATTGCCAACCAGCTTCGGGCGATCATTATTTAAAACATAGATCATATTGCCTTCTAAATTCAATTCAACTTGAATATCATTAATCGCAACAATTCTGGGGGTGGTTGCGCTGTAAAGCGTGCCGTGAATGGATAATTTACCCTGAGTCGTGATAATTTCAAGCTTGACCAAGGTTCGGTAATCTTCGCAGGTTTCAGTTCTAACCTCGCTGATTTTAATGCCGCGCCGCTTTGCTTTTAATTCGGCATTCACCATATTCACCCCATCCATTGATGGGCCAAGCAGGCTTGCAATCATAATCTGGGTAATTGGTTTTATGTTCAAATGCGCCGCATGACCGCAATAGCTGATGGTGATTTGCTCCAATGATCCCTCGTTGATCTGCCCCAAAAAGCCGCCAAGATCTTGGGCAAGCTCCATATAGGGTTTTAAAATTGGGGCTTCTTCTGCGCTAACAGATGGCATATTAAGCGCATTGGTAATCGCACCATGCAGCAGATAATCCGACATTTGTTCGGCAAGCTGCAGCGCAACTTTTTCCTGCGCTTCGCTGGTGGATGCGCCCAAATGCGGGGTGCAGATCACGCTTTCATGCCCAAATAGGATATTTTCCTTTGCAGGCTCTTGCTCAAACACATCCAAAGCAGCCCCCGCGACACGCCCATCATTTAATGCCGCCAGCAAGGCTTTTTCATCAATAATGCCGCCGCGCGCGCAATTAATCAAACGCACGCCCTTTTTGCATTTTGCAATGTTTTTTGCGCCCAGCAAATGGCGAGTTTGGTCGGTTAGCGGCGTGTGAACGCTAATAAAATCAGCCTGTGCAAGCAAGGAATCAAGATCAAGCTTTTTAACGCCCAATTCTTTGGCTTTTTCTTCATTTAGAAAAGGATCAAAGGCAACCACTTTCATTTTTAAACCCAGCGCCAAAGTGGCAACAATGCCGCCAATATTGCCCGCGCCAACCAAGCCCAAAGTCTTGCCGCGCAGCTCAACCCCCATAAATTTGGATTTTTCCCATTTCCCAGCTTGTGTGGAGTGATTGGCAAGCGGAATTTGACGCGCCAGCGCCATCATCATGGAAATCGTATGTTCTGCGGTGGTGATGGAATTTCCAAACGGCGTATTCATTACCACAATGCCTTTTGCGGTGGCTGCGCCTTGATCCACATTATCAACCCCAATTCCCGCCCTGCCAATGACTTTTAAATTGCCCGCAGCGCCCGCTTCAATTAATGCTGGGGTGGCAGTGGTGGAAGACCTGATCGCAAGCCCATCATATTCCCCAATGATTGCCAGCAATTCATCATCGCTTAATTGCGTCTTTACATCAACTTCAATGCCGCGCTGATGGAATATTTCCGTTGCTTGATTGCTCATTTTATCTGAAATTAGAACCTTAGGCATGATGCCATTTCCTTTCATGGTAGAAAAATTAAACTTATGAATTGCTAGATAATGTTTGATATGCCCAATTTAGCCATGGCATTAAGTTTTCTATATCGGTTGGATCAACCGTTGCCCCGCCCCAAATTCTAAGGCTTGGGGGTGCGTCGCGGTAACCATTAATGTCATAGGCAACGCCTTCATCCTCCAGCAATTTTACCATTTTCTTGATGAATGCTGCGCGCGCATCGGGTGCAATTTCGCATTTGTCTGATAGCATCAAACAGATGGATGTGCTGGAACGGGTTGCAGCATCCTTACACATAAATTCAAGCCAATCATGCTGATTTACAAATTCGGCAATATGGGCAAGGCTTGCTTGGGTACGCGCCTTTAGCGCTTCCAGTCCGCCAATTCCCTCCGCCCAATCATAGCAATGGTGCAAATCCTCAACACATAGCATCGAAGGAGTGTTGATCGTATCCCCCTTAAAAATGCTTTCATTGAGTTTCCCCCCCTTGGTTAAGCGAAATAATTTTGGCAGCGGCCAAGCAGGCTTATAGCTTTCAAGCCGTTCAACCGCGCGCGGTGATAAAACCAGCATGCCATGCGCGGCTTCCCCGCCCAGCACTTTTTGCCATGACCATGTGGTAACATCCAAGCGATCCCACGGCATATCATAGGCAAAAACCGCAGAAGTGGCATCACAAAAAGTTAATCCCGTGCGGTTTGGATCAATCCAATCGCCATTTGGAACCCTGACCCCGCCTGTGGTGCCATTCCAAGTAAAGACAACATCATGGTCAAAATTCACATCTTCAAGATCGGTAATCGCGCCATATTCCGATGTGCGCAAGCGGATATTCGGCAATTTTAATTGATCCTTAATGTCATTCAGCCAAATGCTGCCAAAGCTTTCAAACGCCATCGCATCCACGCCCGTTGCACCCAGCATTGACCATAGTGCCATTTCAAAAGCCCCCGTATCAGACCCTGGCACAATCCCGATTCGATAATCATCTGGAATGTTTAAAATTTGCTTGGTGCGATCAATCGCCAGTGCCAAACGCTGCTTTGCGATGGGTGCGCGGTGCGATCTTCCCAATAATGCACCCGCCAATTTATCAGGCGACCAGCTTGGCGGCTTTGCACAAGGACCTGAAGAAAAAAACGGACGCAGCGGTTTTACATTTGGTTTGGATAAAGACATTTAAACAAAGACCTATTCAGTTAGAAAATTAAATATGGCGCATTCATAGCCCAAATTTGCACCGATCGTCAATCCCATAGGTCGCAAATAAAAAAGCAAATGTCGCTTTTATTTAGCGCATTCAAGCAATGCGCATAATGGCGGAGAGCTGGCGGCCATAATCAGCTTGTTTTTGGTGGGTTGCGCGGCGATAGCTGAAAAAATCCTGTTCCATTGTGTAAGTATCCAGATCAAGCTGTCCAATATTTTGAGGTAAAATGCCCGATAAGAGTAAGCTTTGATGGGCAAAGCGCGGCAAATCAAATTGAAAATGCAGCGGGCGATTACCAGCAATGAATAGGGATTGCGACCATTCAAAATTTGAAATAATCTGCGCCTTAAAATTTTGATCCACTTCATAAGATTGCTGCCCAATCGCAGGCCCAATCACCGCAATGATTGTATCATGCGCGCTGCCTTTTGCGATCATTGAAGCCACTGTATTTTGAATGATGCCGCCTGCGCATCCCTTCCACCCCGCATGGGTCGCTGCAATCACGCCATTTTCAGCATCCGAAAATAAAATCGGCACGCAATCGGCGGTTAATATCCCCAACATAATATCGGGCAGAGTGGTAACCATCGCATCTGCTTTGATTGATCTGGATTGCGCTTGATCCAGATTATCTTTTGTAATCTCAACCAGTTGTGCGCTATGATGCTGATAAAGGGTGGCAAGCGTGCCGCCGTTAAAATATGCGCGCACGCGCTGTTTATTCGCTGCCAAGCAAGCAGGATCATCCTTTGACCCAAAGCCCAAATTTAAAGATTCATAAATGCCACTAGAGCTTCCACCCTTACGCCCAAAAAACCCATGCTGAATGCGGGGATGATCCAGCAATTCATGTAGATATGGGCGCAGCATCTTTAGGCTTTAAGCGTAAAGCCATGCGGCAATAGGCTGTAAGGGGTGAAAATTTCATTAAGGCTGCCATCATCATTTAAACAATGGATGCGCGTATCATCATCGGAAAATTCGGCGATGCGCTGGCGGCACCCCCCGCATGGGGTGCAAATGGTATGATCCGATCCTGAAATCGCAATCCGTTTAATCCTGCGCCCGCCAGCTTGCACCATTGCGGCAATCGCTGCGGCTTCGGCGCATGACCCAAGCGGATAGGCGGCATTTTCAACATTAACACCAAGATGATGCGCGCCATGCTCATCCTCTATGACTGCGCCCACTTTAAAATTAGAATAAGCGGCATAGGCATTGGTTTTAATCGCAATCGCTTGCTGATGGAACAGATCATCTGTCATTTTCAATCATCTTTCTTTGCGATAAGGAACGCCAATGGCAAGCGGCGGGGTTGCTTTGCCGACAAAGCCCGCAAGCAGCACCACCGTCATAATATAAGGCAGCATTAAAATTAAGCTGGTGGATATTTCGCCGATCAATGGCAATTCAAGCCCTTCCAGCCGTGAGGCCACGGCATCCATAAATCCAAATAAGAAACAGGCAAACAGGCAAGGAACAGGGCGCCATTTGCCAAAAATCACCGCTGCAAGCGCAATATAGCCCTTGCCCGCAGTCATATTCATCACAAAGCTTGCGCCATGGGCCGTTGATAAATATGCGCCCGCAAAACCGCATAGCACACCCGCAATAATAACCGCCTGATAGCGCATCTTAACAACCGATATGCCCGCGCTATCCACCGCATCGGGCTTTTCCCCAACCGCGCGCAGCCTTAACCCAAATTTTGTATGGAACAGCACATAATAGGTGATGGCCACCGACAAGATCGCCAGCCAGATCAACAGATTATGCCCGCTTACCACCTCTTTATAAACTGTGCCAATGATCGGAATATGCTGCCCGATCCATTCTGCAAAGGGAAGCTCAATCGCTTGAAAGCGGCTGTCTTTTGGCAATAAAGGCGTTTGCCCGCCTTGGGCAAAAATGGCAATGCCAAGGGTAACGGTTGCGCCAAAGGCAAGCACATTGATGGCAAGCCCAGACACCACTTGATCGCCGCGATTGGTAATGGAGGCAAAGCCGTGAATAAGCGATAAAAATACAGATGCCGCGATTGCGCCGATTAAGCCAAGCCATGGCGACCCTGTAAGGGCGGCTAGGGTGGCCGCCACAAAGGCTGCCATCAGCATTTTACCTTCAAGCGAAATATCAATAATGCCCGCCCGTTCAGAAAAAATGCCCGCCATCGCCGCTAGGATCAGGGGGGTTGCCACCCGAACCGTTGCATCCAGCGTAAAGACAAATTGCATCCAAAGCTCATCCATGGGTTTTGCTTTCTTTAAACCGCAAATATAATTTTTCAACATAAGGGTTAAACATATAGGCAAGCGCGCCAGAAAATAAAATAATCAAGCCTTGAATTAACAATACAAATTCACGGCTGATGGATTGAAATACAAAATCAAGCTCGCTGCCGCCTTGATATAGCATCCCAAATAACAGACTTGCCAGAATAATCCCAACGGGGTGATTGCGCCCCATCAGCGCAACTGCGATCCCTGTAAAACCATAGCCAGAGGTGTAATCCACCACCAATTTTTGCTGCGCGCCCAGCAATTCATTCAACGCCATCAGCCCTGCCATTGCGCCAGCAAGGCTCATCGCTAGCATGGTTAAAAAGGCGGGATGATGCCCCGCATAAAGGCTTGCGCGCGGACTTGCCCCCGATGCGCGGATCATATAGCCCCATTTGGTGCGCCAAATAAACACCCATGTGAAGAAACAGGCGATAAGCGCAACAATGATTGAAAAATTTGCAGGAGAGCGCGTGATCTCAATCCCAAACCAGCCCATCATTTCATGCAAAGCGGGAAGCGATATGCCCTCTTGAAATTTTGCGGTCTCTGGTGCGGATTGCCCCTTGCGCTGCATCGCCCCTGCCAGCAACGCAACCGAAATTGATGCGGCAATAAAGTTAAACATGATGGTCGTGATCACCACATGGCTGCCGCGCTTTGCTTGCAGCCAGCCTGGAATAAATCCCCAAAATGCACCCGCAGCAATCGCTGCCAGAATTGACAATAGCACCACAATCCACGCAGGCAGCACCCCGCCAAGCGATATTGCAACAAAGGCAAGTGCCAGCCCTGCAATTGCCGCCTGCCCTTCCCCGCCAATATTGAATAATTTTGCGTGAAAGGCAATCGCCACCGCAAGCCCTGTAAATACAAAATTGGTTGCATAATAAAGCGTATAGCCCAGTGATCCCTTATAGGTAAACGCCCCCTGCAGCATCACCATCAACGCTTTAAACGGGTTTTCCCCAATCAGAAAAATCACGATCCCTGAAATGATCAGCGCAACGCTTAAATTTAATAAGGGGATCACCCCATAATCCAGCCATGCAGGCAATTTACTGTTCATCCAGCTTGCTCCAAATGCGCGGGTGATGGTTTTTTATGTGATTGATCCTTGCTTAACGCCGTTGCTTCTGCTTTTGAAACCCCTGCCATCATCAATCCAATCTGTTCAATGCTTGCCTCTGCGCGCGGCACAATGCCCATATTTTTACCATCCATCATTACCATGATCCGATCAGATAGCCCAAAAATTTCATCCAGCTCAACCGATACCAGCAAAATCGCGCAGCCCTGATCTTTTAATGCCAGCAAGGCTTTATTGATGGATGCAACCGCGCCAATATCAACACCGCGTGTTGGCTGCCCGACCAGCAGCAAGATTGGATTCGATTCAAGTTCGCGCGCAAGAATTAATTTTTGCTGATTGCCGCCTGAAAACAAGCTGGATTTTAATTCAGGTTTGGGCGGACGCACATCAAAATCCCTCATAAATTTAGCGCATAATTCCATCATCTTAGCGGGGTTTAGCAGGGCGATAAGCCGCAATATTTTTTCAATGCCCAGCTGCTCATACCCCAATATGGCATTTTCAGAAGCAGAAAAAGGCAAGATCATGCCCATTTCATGGCGGTCTTCTGGCACATGGGCAATGCCAATATCGCGCATTAACTTCGGATTTGCAGGATGAACAGCGTCAAAAACCCGCCCTTGATACGAAATTGACCCTGTGCTTGGCGCGATCATGCCAGATAGCACTTCTAATAATTCAGATTGACCATTGCCCGCAACCCCAGCAACCCCCAAAATCTCGCCTGGTTTAATGTCAAATTCAATCGAATCCAGCTTTAAAATACCGCCCTTATCCCTTAGGCTTAGATTGGATATTTCCAAGCAAGGTCGTTTTGAATCAACATCAATGCTTAGGCTGTTGGTTGCAATATCAACCAGCTTGCCAACCATTAAGGTCGCAATTTCTTGCTTGCTGGTATCGCTGGTTTTTAAATGCCCAACCATTTCCCCCCTGCGAATGACCGAAACCGAATCGGTAATTTGCATAATTTCTTGCAATTTATGGGTGATGAGCAGAATTGTCACCCCTTCGCTTTTTAATTTGGCTAAAATTTCAAATAAACGATTGGCTTCTTGCGGGGTTAGCACGCCCGTTGGCTCGTCCAAAATTAGAATTTTAGCTCCGCGATAAAGTGCCTTTACAATTTCAACCTGCTGGCGTTTGCCAACGGGCAGATCATCAATGATCGCATCCAAATCCAAGTTAAATTGATATTGTTCATCAAGCTGTTTAATGATTTTGCAAGCTTCCGCGCGCCCTTGATCCAAACGCCCCTGACCCTCATGCCCCAGCATGATATTGTCAAGCACACTAAAATTACCAACCAGCATGAAATGCTGATGCACCATGCAAATGCCGTGATGGATGGCATCTGCGGCATTTTTAATGTGAACTGGCTGATCATTGATAAAAATTTGACCCGTATCGGCTTGATAAAACCCATAGAGAATCGACATTAAGGTTGATTTTCCCGCACCATTTTCACCCACAATGCCGTGAATGGAAGCGCGTTCAATCGATAGATTAATATCGCGATTGGCAATCACATCACCAAAGCTTTTATATATATTTTTTAGGCGAATAATCGGCGGAGACTCTGCCATTGGCATTTACCTTTATTGCGCATGGAATGAAATCATATCAAAAGCTAATATTACACAATATGAAATAAAAGCAATATGAAATATAGATCAGATTTTATGATTTAAGCCTGATGCTTGTTACAAAGTCGCTTAACGCGCGGCTTTGCACGCTATTTCCCGCTTAGCTTATCGCACGCTATTTCCCGCGCACTAACGCAACGCTATCTCCCGCTTAGCTTAACGCACGACAGCACAATAGGCGCCGCGCGCTTGCAAACGCCGGCAAATATCACGGGCATCGGCATCGCTGGAAATTGACCCTGCCAATAAACGCTGAAATGTACCCTTTCCTGCAACATCGGCTGCAACAATCACAGGAGATAGACCAGAGAGAATATCGCCATATTGGGTTGAAAGTTCGCGCCACCCACGCTCGGCGGTTTCAACTTGACGATATGAAGCAAGATGGACATTGATTCCGCTTGCGCTGTTGCTGGTTTGAAATGCAGCCGTTGAAGCTTGTGGTTGCGGGGCTGCTTGGCGGGTAACAGGCGCGGATGCTTGCGGGGCTGCACTCATCGCTTCGCCCGTTCCTGCATTTTGACCTGAACCAATCAAAGCAGGCGGCGTTTCAAACAGGCTTTGCCTGCGCGAATTATTGGCTTCAGGCACAAGCCCCATATCAAAACCAGGGGCAACGGGGCTATCATTCCCAGCAACATCATTAGAACCCACATTGTTTAAACCCGCGCCAGCTGCGCCCAATCCTTGCTGATTGGATGGTGCAGAAGAAATTACATTCCCCCCGCCAAGATTCGCAATGGGGGCAAGCGAAGGCGATGCGCCAAGGCTTTCAGAGGGTAATAAACCATTTGGGGATTGTGCGCCAAAACCTTGCATGTTCATGCCTTGATTCATGCTTTGATTAAGTGGCATTGCTTGATTCATGCCTTGATTGATAATGCCAGGACCCAGCCCCGCAGCTTGCGAAGTTTCGCCCAAATTCATCGAAGAACCCGCCCTTGAATAAGCAATCAAATTACGAACGGTGCGGCCATAACCATCCATTCCGCGCGCTTCCATACGCACATAATGCCCAACTTCAGGTGCATAATCAAACACGATTTCATCTTGTGATTGACGGCTACAGATAATTTCAAACGCATCCACCTCGCCAAGTAAGGGGGTGGTAACCATATGACGCTGGGTTGTGGTGCAAGCCCAATTAAATTGCCAATTATAAGGCGCTTGGTCGGTGGTGACGGCTGATGCAAAGCGAACGGTTTTACCAACCTCCAACGGGAAGATATTGCCTGTTAATCCAGAAATAACCCGCTTGCCGCTGCCCCGTCTTTGGCTGCGCCATTCAAGCGCGGGCAAGATGGGATTTGCATCGGTGATTTGCGTATCGCCATTATCTGCTTGCCAATAAATGGCATTGCCAGAACGACCAACCACTTGCCATGTAATTTCAGGATTATCAAAAACAAAGCGATCCCCAACGCTTAGCATGGCTGGCGCGCTTGTATTTAAATCATTTGCGGCGCCATTATCCAATGAAGCATTGACGGTTTGCGCGCCATTTGTGCGTGCCGCATTATTGCCAGCTTGCGACCCTGAATCACGCGGCGCGGTTAGCCCCAAAGTTTCGCCGATTGACCCGCCAATATCCCCAAGCCCCATATTGCTGCCTGAACATCCGCTAAGCACCGCCCCGAACCCAAACGCAATGATGATTGTTTTTGTAATAGATTTCATATCATTCAATTCTTTTGATTAAAAGCCACAATCAGCCATTTGATAGCGCAAATGATGGTGATGTTGTGAATAATAATGCCCCGTTCCAGCAGATCGTCCGCCACCAAATTGATAATTATTCAAAATAAGGCAGCTCAAAATAAGGCTGGTGTTTGAAATAAGGTTCACGCTCAACTTCCTTTTTTGCATTCTGCATCGGATCAATATATTTAAATTTGTGTTCAGCCAATTCTAGCTGATGTTGATTTAATCTGGCTTTTATTAACCCTAAAAACATTGATCTTAAAAATACAGGTTTCAAAAAGAATGATTTAACAAATCAATATCCTGTAAAATCAAATAATCAACAATAAAAATCAAATTACACCTTAATAATAACATAATAAAAGCAGAATTCAAGTAAAAATAAAATTTTTACCCTTTGCTGCCATTACGCATCATATATTAAGACCAACAATATTCACAACAATATATCAATAAATACAAATGCTTGATGATTTTCACGCATTAATACACATAATAACACGCCATTATTGCAAGATTCGCTGATAAATAAAGCAAAAAAATGAGCGTTAAGTGTTTTTAAGGCAGTTTTATTAGAATTTGGATGAACGCGCGGTCATTTTGCGGCGCAGCCCCTCTGCGATCACATTAAAGCAAGCGACACAAATCACAATAAACAACCCATAAATGATCGCAATATGGGGTGCTTTATAAAGATAAGTTTGGGATTCTGCTAGCATTCTGCCCCAGCTTGGCTGCGGTGGAGGCACGCCGAATCCCAAATAGCTAAGCCCCGCCTCAATTAAAATCGCAATTCCAAGCTGTAATGCGATATGAATTGCAATAAAGCCTGTGATATTTGGTAGAATATGCCGCCATAGAATTTGAAAATGTGTAAGACCTGCCATTTTTGCTGCCATGACAAAGGGGCGATGCAGAAAATCCTCACTGCTTGCCTTGGCAATGCGTGTAAAAATTGGAATCGCAAATAAGCCAATCGCAAGAATAATATTCATTTTACCTGCCCCCCAAATGGCAGCCAGCATGATCGCGGTTAATAATGCAGGAAAGGCAAAGATAACATCATTGGTGCGCATCATAAATTTTGCAAACGCGCCGTGATTGCCCGCAAGCAGCATCCCAAGCGCCCCTCCAATGATACACGCCCCCCCAATCGATAAAAGGGCAATGCCCAGACTATAGCGCGCCCCAAGCATCACCAAGCTTAAAATATCCCTGCCATAATGATCCGTACCCAGCAGATGGCGTGCCGAAGGCAATTGATAGCGCGCGCCAATTGCCATATTTTGTGAATCATAAGGAGTCCAAAAAAAGGCAATCACCGCCATAATGGCAATCAAGCACAATAAAAAAGCCGACAGCTTCACCCCGAACGACACGGTTCGCGCCAAAGGGCGGGTTAATGCTGGATTATGATCTTCATCGGTCATGCACGCAGCCTTGGATCAAGCCATTTTGAAAGATAATGCACCCCATAATGAATCAGAATAATCGCCCCGACCAGCATAAATAGGATATTTTTAACCAGCGGCAAATCGCGCTCGCTGACCGCTTGAAATAGCAAGCTGCCAATTCCAGGCAAAAAATATAGATTTTCAATGATGACCGCCCCTGCAATTAAAAAAGAGATTTGCAGCCCAATAAAGGTTGCAATCACCACTGCAGCATTTGGCAATATATGCAGCCACCATATGCGCGCTTCAGATGCCCCCTTAGCCTTGGCGGTTCTGATAAAATCACTGGATAATAAACCAAGCAAGGCAGAGCGGGTGGTTTTTGCCAATAATGCCGCCTGCGGCAGCGCAAGCGAAATGGCAGGCAATAATAATGATTTTAACCCTTGTAAAATAGAAATCATGTTGAATATGCCCGCTTCATCGCGCCATCCAGCAAACCCGCCCGCAGCAAACAAATCAAAATAGATTGAAAAGACAAAAATTAACATCAAACCAAGCCAAAAATTGGGAATGGCAATAAACAATTGAAAGCCCATAAATAAGGCTTTGTCGGGCAGCTGCTGATGGTTTTTAGCAGCATATATGCCAAGCGGCAAAGCCAATAAAAGGGTAAAGAAAATGGTAATAAGACAAAGCGGGCCGCTGATGGCAAAGCGCGCCGCCAGCATTTGCCCAATCGCCTGTTGATGCACAAAGCTTGTGCCAAAATCGCCTTGTGCCAAGCCTTTTATCCACAAATAATAACGATAAAAGGCGGGGTGATCCAGCTGCATTTCAAGGCGCAATGCGGCATAAGTGTCTGGTCTTGCATTGACCCCCAGCATGATTCGCGCAGGATCGCTTGGCAGCAATTCAAAGATTGCAAAAAGCCCGATGCTTACCCCAATCAAGCTGATCAGCAGTCCCAAAACAAGCTTTAAAAATATTTTATAAAATCCGTTCACGGTAATTATTCAAGAAATCATCAAATTCACCGCGCCCCGTTAATTGATTGACATAGGCTTCAATCGCCGCTGAATCTTCAGGCAGTTCCGTTTCAAAATCGCTTTCGGTTAGATAATCAAACAAATCCGCCATTTCAGTGCGCCCCATCGCGGTGCTATAATTTTGTTTTAAAAAGGCTAGCCCGCGAATATCCTTGTCCAGACGCAGCGCAACTGCCCAATCAATCACATGACGCGCACGATCTTCTGGCATAGCTTGGCGGGTGCGCTCGGGCGGTTTTCCTGCAAGGCGCTGTAAATTCTTTGCAACCTCGCTCCAGCTTTGATTTTTCCAGTAAATATCACGGCGCAATAAATTTGCCTCCTCGCTGACATCGCCTGCCAATAATTTCAAGGCTTCTTGCGAATCATTTAGCGCAAAATGCGCCCGCGCGCTTAACCGCCTGCGCTCGTTCATAATTAAATCGGGTGCGACAATATCATTGGTTTTTTGAATCGCGACCAGCGTATCAAGCGGCTTTCGTTCCAATAAACGGATCATTGCCAGCCTTGTGCCCGCTTGCACCCGCTCAAGCCCATCCAAGCGATTATCAATTTGATATTCAAGCAGCCTTGCGGCGCGATCTAGCATATCCACCCCGACCAAGCGATCCACCAGCTTTGAAATCATCACATCGCCCTCGGGACCAGGCGGGGTTAATTCACGATATGCATCATAAAGCGCAAGCGCAAGCAAGGGGTCAAGCTTATCGGCTTGATCATTTAAAAACAGGTTTTTAAAGGTGTCTTGCATGCGTGTTGCAATCACCTTGGTTCTTGATTCATTTGGAAAATAGCTTAGCGCAGTTTTAAACGCTTCAAACCCATCTTGATATAATCCGTTTGAAATATACATATTGCCAAGCTGTTCCAAGACCGCAAGTTCAAACTGATCCCCGCGCCATTGATAGCGCAAATCCTCAAGCAAGCTAAGCGCTTCTTCTGCCGAGATGGTTTCTTGCCTTAAATTAAGATTAACATAGGCAAGGGTGCTGCGCGCTGCATTTTTGCGATCATCGCTGACCATCAATTCTTGCCACCAATCATTGGCAAGCTCATAATCGGCGCGTGATGCCATCATGCGCGCTTTATGATATAATAAATCGCCGCGATTTCCCCGCGTCATAAATTCTTCTTCGCGGTCAAGCTGATCAATCATGCCCGTTGCCAAACGAATATTACGATTATCCATCGCGGCTTCAATCATCAACAGCCCAATTTCGCCCTTTAAAGGCTGCGGATAATCCCTTAGCTGATTGGTTCCAAAGCTAAAAAATTGCGATGCCTCGCGCATTTCGCCTTGTTTTGCCAGCAGCGCGCCGCGCCATAGGCTTGCCTCGCGATATTGATCCAGCTTGCCGTTGCCTAAATCCTGTTCGGCTTCCTCAAGCCGTCCTGCAAGCAAATTTGCAGCCCCCCTAAGCGCGATTACAGGCGGGGCTTCCATCAAATCGGTGTGATCTTTTGCCATTAAGGAAAGCACACCCAATGCTTCTGGCCCAAGATTATGGGCAACATAAAATCTTGCAAGATAAAGCCTTGCGCGCGCCAAATCATCTTCTGGCATTTCTGATACGGTGCGCAATAAGCGTTGTTTATTTTGATAATATTCATCGGGCGGCCCTTGCGCCCAATCCTTGAAATCAAACAGATTTTCGGTTTTAAATCCCACCGTTGTCTCGGATTCAATGTTGGGGGATACGCCAGAGAGATGCAGCCCATCATTGCCTGAAATGTTAAACCCATCATCCGCCTTTACAAAATTCATATCTTGGCTAAGGCTGATCATCGCAAGCCCCTGCACCGATGGAATAATGATAAATTCAGGATAATTCCGCTGCCCCAGCACACCAAGCCCGCTTTCGCGGTAAGTAATTACATTCAGCACATCGCCCGTTGCAGGGTCGGTCACGCTTAAATGTTCGCCAGGCTCTTGGCTGGGCAAGGTTAAATGCGGGCCAAGGTCTGCATTAATATTCACATCAAAAAATAGCGGGCGGGCGGGCTGTGATGGCCCCAATCTTAGGTCAACTTGCCATATATTGCCCTCGCGGCGCAAGGCAGGGTTAATTCTAAGGTCAGGCACCAACAGACGAAAAATTGTAAAATTCGGCATGGGCAGCTGTTCAATATTGACAATGACATCCTGATTCTCTCCGCGCAGCGGCTCCATATCCATAATCGTTGATTCATCAAAAATGATCCAAATATACTCACCGCGCCGAAAGATCGCCCCGCCAACCTGATTTGGCCAAATATATTGTAAATTGACAAGTGTTTTTCCAATGACATTTTCTGTGTCCAGCTGGGCATCTTCTTCGGCTTCAAGACTGTCTGGATCCAATTCGCCCGCTTGCACCAAAATATCGCGCGCTTGCTCCATTGACATGGATTTTACGCTCAAATCTCCTGATACAACGGCGCGCGCAGTTTGAATTTCATCAGTGGTTAAGGTGCGGCGATTAATTCGATTCTCAATCACTGAATCGCGCTTGCGCGCAAGCATCACTTCGGGCGGCACAAAGCGAATGATGATGCGGTTGCCGCGCTTTTCATATTCC
Source organism: Alphaproteobacteria bacterium (assembly GCA_045106055.1). GTDB lineage: Bacteria > Pseudomonadota > Alphaproteobacteria > CBDDJK01 > CBDDJK01 > JBGCED01. The sequence goes on along the minus strand of JBGCED010000138.1, from coordinate 15,272 downwards.
AATTCATGGGGCTGCGTCATATTCAGCAAAATGGCAGTTCCCCCATTTTGATTCGCAATCACAGGGGTTTTTAACCATTCAGGCAGATGTTCCAACAATTGCTCGCGCTCAATATTGCCTTGTTTTGAAAAACGAATATCCACATTGCCATTAAATTTTGTAACGCTATAGGCAATGGAGGTTGGCCAGATAAAGTGCAATTCAACCGTATTATCGGTAAGTGTTGTGTCTTCGATTCGCACCAAATAACGCCCATCCTCGCTTAAGGTTGGGGGCAAGGGTGCTAAATTGCCAAATGCATCCGTTGCAGGGCGATTTCCATCGGCGATCAGATTCGCGCCAGCACGCTGGGGGAATTGATTTGCAGCCCGTGGCGGGCCATCTGCGCCAACCGCGCCCATATCGACCAGCGTAGAATTGGCAGCGTTTCCAGCGGGTTCTAATTCAAAGATAATCCGATCATTGCGCGCATAAGAGGTCACCCGCACCTTTTGTTTCAAAATCAAGGTGACTTCCGTTCCATCAGCAGAAATACGCCCCCCTGAAAAATAATTTGGCGCAAGTCTGGATATGGGCGAAATATTTGCCACCATCGGGTCTGAAAATTTAACCGTTAATCGATCGCCTTCAACCGCACTGCTATAGGGAACGGCGCGCGGCCAATCAAACGATAATTGCGCCGCGTTTCCCCGTTCCCAAGCGCGCATTAATACTGGCATTTGCGCAAAAGCGGGGGCATTTATTGCCATCAATAACAGCCATAATCCACAAATTTTCCACAATAGATCGCCGGCACGGCGTTTGGTGTAATGCCGTTTGTAAATATCAGTTTTTTTATGCCCTCTATGCCGCATGCGATATTTTCATTGCCCTATGGTTTTATTTTTATATTTATATCCTGTTTTTCAAATTGCTACAATCTGTTCATCGCGGTAATCCACATTTATATTATTGATTATAGATCGCCTGACGAATGATGATGATAATGTCTGCTTGGTCTTGTGATGGCACTTGATCATCTTTAAATCCAACCGAAATTCTGGGTGAGAAACCATAACCTTGCGCCATCAGCAAAGCAGCGATCATTTTGGAGCGCGCCAGCCCCAATTCCAGCTGCTGGGCTATCTTGTCGCTGGTCATGTCCGCCGCTGCACCCGCACCCACCACTGCACCCACAGCCGCACCCACAGACGCACCCACAGACGCACCCAGGGCCTTAATTTCAATTTGATTGTCAATTTGGGTGATGATTTTTGATAATTCTGCAAGCTTTGATTCGGTTAATTCTGGTTGAATAAGGCGTTGCGTTTGATCTTCAAACCGAAATCCGTCTTTAAAGCGAATCACCAGTTGCGATTGATCCGATTCTAGCACCGCGTTTTTTAAAAGATCATTCTGATCCAGCGCCGTTTCAAGCGTTAAGCGTAAATAATCAATATTTTGACCGTGACCAAACCCAAAACTGTCGATTCCTAAATTGGCTTGCAATGCGTTTTCTGGCTGTTCTTCGCTTGCAAAGCTGCGGTTAAATACTTCTACAAGCCGATCCCAATTTCCTGTATTTAAAGTGGACATGGAAAATAGCAGGACAAAAAAAGTGATCAACAAGGCGGTTAAATCCCCAAAGATAAGCAACCAATTATTCGAAGGAGAGCGCTGCTGAGTAGGGGGGGTAAATCCAATTTTCATCATTTTAGCCGCTGGTCTTTGCGCTTGCGCAAGCATCATATCATTTTGCGCCATATCATTTTGGAGGGGGCGTTTTGGGGACTGCTGTTTTTGTTGTGGCTTTTGTTGCGGCTTTTGTTGTGGGGCAGGATTTCCCGATGCGCCGCGCTTGCGCTTATCAACCGCCTCTAGCTTTTTGACAAAGGCATCCAGCAATTCAGGCGGAATTTCTATTTTACCATTACCAGCCATATCGCGATCCTTATAATAATCCGGTGGGTGATGACACAAGATCGGGCGCAATATCAGGCGCGGGCAGGGCTTGTTCAGGGGCTTTTCTTAGAAATTCCAAACGCACCATTTCAGGCAAACGGGGCGCAGTTTGGCGCAAACCAACATGAATTTCAGATTCAGAAAACCCCACATCCATAAACGCTTTTGCCAGTGCAGCGGCGCGTTCAATTTCCAGTCCGCGACTTGGGGGATTTGCCTCTATATTCATTAAATCATCCACAAATAAGGTAATCTCAATCGCATATTGACCATTATTTTGATTTTGAACGGGCAGATTAAGATGCTTGGCAATTCCCCGCAACAGGCGGATTCTATCCCCGCGCACGACGGCTTGCGCTTGTACAAAGATGGTATTAAACGGGGCTTCAACCATCAAGCGTTCTTCGCTGCTGATATATTCAATATTGGCGGCAGGAATTGCCGTTTGCCATAAATCGCCCGTGGCAGCCATTAAGGCAGCTGCCGTTTGATTGTCCCCCAGGCTTGAAACCAGCGGATCATCGCCAGCAGTCATTATGGATTGATCGTCAAATTCTTGGGAAAAAAACGCCAAAACCTCATCCGCTTGGCGTGTCTCTATATTTGATAATGCAGTTAATAAAATAAAGAAAGCCAGCAAAATTAAAAATAAAGCCAGCATTAAAAATTGAATGGGGGGAAAGGATCTGTGATTGCTTGCAAATAAATCCTTGCCTTTTGCGCGATTATCGGCTAGATTAAATTTGTTTATTATAAATGGTGTTTTTATCATACATCATGGTTTAGCGTGATTCGCTGGATTGGTTCAAATCAATTCAGTTTGATTGATTAACTTATATGATGATATGTAGCTCTAGCTGATGCCACCACAATCGTGGGGCTTTTTGTGGTGGCATCATGCTAGGGTGCTTTAAATATCAAAAGCAGTTGCTGTATCTGCCTTTGATGATTTATCAATAGACCATATAAACGACTTTGTTTGTGATTTTGATCACGAACTTAGTGCTTTTATTGCGCAAATTACGATAATCGTGATGCCCCTGTGACCCCCATCACCAAATTACGCTATTTTCTTACCCGCCAAGCTTTCCACCCGCCAAATTTTCACCTGTTAAGCTTTCGCTTGGTTGATTTTTACATGAGCTATAGTTTACATGAGCTATAGTTTACATGGGCTATATAGTTTACATGGGCTATAGTTTGCATGAGTCATGCTTTGCGCGGATATGCGAATTGATTGAGCCTGTATTAAAGCTGAATTTTTTAAGATATAATATATTGGCTTCGTTAAGATACAGTGCGCCTGACGGCTTTTAACCAGCCTTCATATTTTGACTTTCGAATCATATCTGGCATGCTGGGGGTAAAGTGTTTTTGAAGCACCCACTTGGTTTCTGCATCTTCGATATGATCCAGCAGGCCAACCCGAAGCGCAGCCAGAATGGCAACGCCAAGCGCAGCCGTTTCAAGCACGGCAGAGCGATCAATCTTAATGTCCAATATATCAGACAGGCGCTGCATGGTCCAATCAGATGTCGATAGGGTTCCATTAACGCGCACCGCAGATTTTTGAATGATTTTGCCTTTTATATCAGATTGTATGGCTTGATACAGATCATTGGCTTGAAAACAGCAAGCTTCAAGCATCGCGCGCACAATATGTTCGCGGGTTGTATTATGGGTGATGCCATATAATGCCCCGCGACTTTCTGCGTCCCACCATGGTGCGCCAAGCCCCGAAAAAGCAGGAACCATATAAATATCTTGATGGTCATCTGCGCGGTGCGCCATATCATCCAACGCTGATTCATGGGTAATCAGATGCAAGCCATCGCGAAGCCAATTAAGACCTGTATTTGCGCTAAACGAGCTTCCTTCAATCGCATAAGTCGGTGTGCCATTCAGCTGATAAGCAATGGTGGTAATCAAGCGATTTTTTGAATGCACAACCCGATTGCCTGTATTGATCAGTGAAAAAATACCCGTTTGAGCGGTGGTTTTCATGGATCCAGGTTCAAAACATGCAAGCCCAACCATCGATGCTTGCTGATTGCCTGCGACCCCGCAAATTGGAACGCTGGTGCCAAATACGCTAATGTTGGTATAGCCAAAATCAGCCGAGGAATCCATCACCCTAGGCATCATATCGCTTGGAATGCCGAATAAATCAAGCAATTCTTGATCCCATGATTGCGTTTTTAAATTATAAAGCATGGTGCGCGATGCATTGGTTGCATCGGTCGCGTGAATGCGCCCATCCGATAGCCGCCACATTAAATAAGTATCAAATGTTCCAAAGACAAGTTCGGATCGCTTTGCCATTTGATCCGCACCTGGCACATTTTCCAATATCCATTTTATTTTTGTTGCCGAGAAAAAAGGATCAACCATCAGCCCCGTTTTTTTGCGGATTGTTTCCTCATGCCCATTTTCCTTCAAGGATTCACAAGCACTGCTGGTGCGTTTATCCTGCCAGCTAATCACCCGATGGATGGGCTTACCCGTTTGCTTATCCCACACAATTACAGATTCACGCTGATTGGCAATGCCAAGCGCAAGGATGCTGTTCATTTCAATTCCAGCTTGCAACACAGCATTACGGCAAGCAAGCATAATTTTTTCCCAAATTTCATCGCTATCTTGTTCGACATAGCCTGAAAATGGGAATTGCTGGCTTACCTCCAACGAGGAGCTTCCTTTAATTTGTAATTTTTCATCAAATACAACCACCCTCACATAGCTGGTATTTTGATCAATGGACATAATATAATATGACACAATTTCTCTCCGCTGGCCGCAGCCTGCTGGCAGCAACAATAATGCACAAGGCATGATGACTGCCAACCTAAATTGATATGCTGAAAAGCCTTTAATTTATGAAGTGTTTTTAATGTGAAAGCAAGCCCTTTGCCGATTGGCTTTCATTAAATTAATTTGCCGCGATCATCTTTGGGCTTTATGCCTGATACAGAATTTTGCGACTGGGCTTGGCGGTGTTTCTTCCGAATGATATATTCCAACTTGCGCACAGCTTCATGGGCAAGCGCGCGCTGCGATAATTGGGGATTGCCAACGATGGAAACCTCAATATAAGTCACAGGATCAACAGCCGTCACCTTAATCACATTACCGATGGGAATATATTCCACCAGCGCACCCCTGGGCAGCAGGCTTGAATCATGGGATAGGCGTAAAGGTTTTCGTGGCATGTGTTTGAGTTTACTTAAATTGGATCGCGCCGTCAAGAAAGGCTTGTGCGCCATGGCTTGCCGTTTTATTAAAAAATTCGGATGCGGGCAAGATCGGATCAAGCCTGCCATGATCCATAAACAGCACAAAATCCGCCAACCGTCTGACCTGCTGAATATTGTGGGATACAAATAAGCAAGGAACACCGCTGCTAGCGATTTCTTTTACCAAGCGTTCAATTTTCGCGCAGCTTGCAGGGTCAAGATTGGCGGTGGGTTCATCAAGCAATAACAAGGATGGATTAAGGCTCATCGCGCGCAGCAAAGCAATTTGCTGCTGCTCGCCGCCTGATAATTCAGGCGCGCTGATATTTGCCAAATTTTCAAGCCCCGCGCGGGTTAATTGTTCAAATGCCAATATTTTTGCCTGCGCCCTATTGTGACCGCTTAACCGATGCCCATAAGCCAAATTTTCCCAAACTTTGCGCTTTAACATTACAGGCTTTTGTAAGATCATCCCGATTGAACGGGTGACAGGCTTTGCGTGTGCGGCATTAGCGCCCCTATCAATTCCGCGATCACCCCATTTAATCACGCCTTGATCTTGCGCAATCAGCCCTGCCATTAATTGCAATAACAGGCTTTTGCCCGCACCATTTGGCCCCATAAGCACCGTAATCGCGCATTTGGCGTGCAAAGCAGGAAAGATAAGCGATATATCATTAATCAAGATGCGCCCTGCACGCGATAGCATCACGGATTCCAAAATGATCGGCAATGAAACAGGTAAGGCAGAAATGCTGATCATCTTATTTTGCTTTTTTCCATGGTTAAGCGTTGTTCAATCACGCCAAGCAGCATATTTACCATGATTGCCAGCAATAGCAAAATCATGCCCAAAGCCAAGGCAAGCGATAACGCTCCTTTTGAAGTTTCAAGCGCAATTGCGGTCGTCATTACCCGTGTATGGTGCTGAATATTGCCGCCAACAATCATCACCGCCCCAACTTCGGCAATCGCGCGCCCAAAACCCGCAAGAATGGCCGTTAATAACAGGCTGCGCCCTTCATACAGCATTAAACAGCTGCGCTGCCATAAATTTAGCCCAAATAAATCAAATTGCAATCGAACCGATTGATAAAGATCACTTAAATTACGCAGAGCAATCGCCGCAATTAACGGAAAAACCAACAAGCTTTGGGCAATGATCATTGCAGTTGGGGTATAAAGCAAGCCAAGCACCCCAAGCGGCCCTGATCTTGATAATAATAAATATATCACCAGCCCCATTACCACAGGCGGAAACCCCATCAACCCGTTAATCATGCCGATCACCAGCTGGCGGCCTTTAAATTGGGTGATGCTGATCAAGGCAGCAAAGGGAAGCGCAAACAGCGCAGCAATCACGACACTGCTTAGGCTGACTTGCAGCGATAAGCCAATAATTTCATATAGATCTGGATCAAAATGCATCACCAATGATAAGGCTTCGCCAAAGCTGGTGGACAGATCATTCATGTTAAAATGACCGCACCAATGATGCTATGATGCCGCAAGCGATTGACCAACATGATTTAGCCAATTTGTCAATTCAATGCGGTGGCAGTTTAAATTGGTGATGCAGCCCGTCACCCCATAGCGAAAGATTAAATCGGGGCGATGCGATGTTAAATCGCGCGGACCTTGATCCTTATCCGCGCTTTGATGGGTAGCAAGCGCCAAATAATCATCGATCAGCTGATTAACATCGGCTTGATGGCGGCAAAACCCCTCTTCAATTAGCAAATCGCCAATGCGGCGGTAAATCAAGGCAACCACTTTAAAATCAAATTCGGGATGATATTGCACCCCCCAAAAATCAACGCCATTTTTTTCATAGCTCATCGCCTGCACCTCTGACATCATATTGGATGCTAAGCAGCGTGCGCCTGCTGGCATGGTTTCAATTTCATCCAAATGAATGGCAAGCGCATTAAATACGCGCGGTTTATTATGAAAAAGCGGATGATCCAGCGCATCATCTGCGATTAAGACATTGCGCGCCATACCAATTTCGCGCCCTTTGGGGTTGGCGCGCACCGCGCCCCCCAATAATTCGGCATTGATTTGCAAGCCCCAGCAACTGCCAAAAATTGGTTTTCCTGTCTTTAATAATTTTTCACCAAAGGCGCGTTGATTGCGCACCGCTTCAGTGTTTTCATAAAGATGCATGGGCGATCCCGTCCATACAAACCCATCATAATCCATAATATCATGGTGATTAAGCCATGAATTATGGCTTGGATTAACATGATTATCTTCTTCGGAAGGGTGAACAATATCCGTTTCAACATCAAGGTGAAGGGTGCTTAAAATATCCGCATACATTTCACAATAAGGGGTCATACCAAGCGTTCTGGCGCGATCATTATTTGCTTGATCATTTCCATCAACAACCAGAATTTTCATGCGCGTAGCATTAGGCATGGTATGGGGCATAATATTTTGCACTTCATTATATTATCGTGGCTTTGGCTTGCCGATTAAAATATGGTAATAGCCAGAATTGGCAGATAAGGGCGATATTTTAGCGTAAACAAAGACGGGGAATTGACCATTATTGTCAGGCCAATAGCTGAAAAAAGCATTTTTTGTGTCTTCACTGCGTAAATTATTAAAAAATTCTGTGCCTGTGGTTTCGCGCCTTGTATCAAATCCAGCTTGTTCTGCTGGTAATTTACCGCGAATTTGCTTCACTATCATTTCAAATTGATCTTTAAGTGCGGTTGCCCCCTCAACTGCCATCCCGTAAACTTGCAGCGAAATCAGCCGATTCCCATTAAATTTATCAAATTGCGCAACGATTGCCGAGCTGTCCGTAAACCAAGAATTTTCCATCAGCTTACACACTGTAAATTGCTGATCCAGCTCTTTGCAATATTCAATGCGAGGCTGCGCCAAAGTCACGGTATCTTCCCATGTAAAGGCATTCATCAGCGTTCTATATTCGCTTAAATTCAAGCTGCCCCCAGGCAATGGCGGCGGGGTTAGGTTTGCAAGCTGGGAATCTGGCTGTGATTCGGGGGCAGGCGAAATTGGGCGTGCTTCGCGCATATCTTCTGGCGGTTCATCTTGCGGATTAAGCGGGGTTTTCACCATAATTTCTGATGCCAAAGGCAATGGATTGCGCGCTTCTGGCGGCAATAAAGGGGGGGGGAAGGGGGGATTATCTCCGCCCATAACCTCAATATTTGAATCCATAATATTTGAATCCATGCTGGGGGCAGAAGCAATAGGCGCAGAAGCAATAGGCGCAGAAGTAATGGGGGCGGGTATAATCGTTGCGGGCAGTAGCGGTGCGGGCGTAACCGCAGAATTAATCATCAATGAATCAGGCTGCGGGGCATCACGCGGTTCAAGCGGGGCAATCGCCACCATTTCATCAACAGATTGTGTGGGCAGTTCAGGCAAGGTTGGGACGGGCTGCATCGCATCAATTGCCGCTTGGTTTAGTGGCTGAAGTGACGATTCAAGCGGGGGTTCAAGCGATCCTGCTTGATCATTTGCAGCGGGTAAAGCGGCGATTGCCTGATGATCATTTGCCTTATGATCAGTGCCATTTGCATTATTATGATCTGACATGGGCGAACCTTCGCTGTCATTTTCCTGTGTTTGAAACCCAGTGATCATCGATTCAATCTGCCCCATAAAGGGCAGATCATCCTTTATTTGCCACACCAGCACGAATAAGCCCACCAACAGCACCAGCACAAACCCAACAAACAGCCCCATCCTGCCCCAAATTGATGCGCGGCTGGGCTTGGGATCGCCAAACATATCTGTTCCGCGCGAATCATGCGCAGGCTCATGATGTGTATCCCACTCATGGTGGTAATCATTATCATTATAATCATGGTCTTGGTAATTGGGTTCGGGCGCATCAGTGTCGGGCGCACCAGTGTCGGGCGCATCAGTGTCGGGCGCACCAATGTCAAAATGGTTGGAAGCAAAATGATGGGAATCATGTGATTCTGTGAGTGCGTGTGTCTGGGCTGTGTGTGTTTCGGGTGGTGGCTGCGAAACAGGGGGCGCAGCAGGCTGAACCGAAGGCGAAGGCGGGGGCTGGCTTGCGCCCTGTATATTAAAAATCATATCCCGAATCATCGGGTCTAAGCTTAATATTTTCCCAGGCGCAAAGCTTGCCATCAAGCTATAATGCACCTCGCCATTTGGCTCTCTGGTGCCGCGCGTTAGGCGCAATTCATCAAAATTCCCCTGTTGCAACAGCTGGCTTAACAGATCAAACACTTCATTGCCGCCAGCATTTGTCGTGCCATCCGCCTCGATAAATTCGCGCGGCTCTATATTGCGCCACTCATCCTTGCGGCGAATTTGTAACCAATAAGCGTGAACAGCTTGATTCATCTTGACCCTATTCATTGTATCATAATCTATTATATAGAATTTTACGATGCTATTTCAGTGTTCTATATCATTTTTAAGGGGGTGACTAGCCAATTTTATCAAAATCATCAAGCCGATAAAGCAAAGGGCGTGTTTTTAAGCGAAGCGATGACTTTTCTTTGCCCTGCCCATCAAAATTATTTGTATCAAAATAGGCTTGATAGCATGCTTTTAAGGCGTTCCATTCTTTGTCAATGATTGCAAACCATGCCGTATCGCGGTTGCACCCTTTTTGAACGGTCATTTGGCGAAATGTCCCTTCATAAGAAAAGCCCAGCCGCTGCGCTGCCTTGCGCGAAGCAAGATTAAGCGCATTGCATTTCCATTCCACCCGCCGATAGCCCGCTTGAAATGCCCATTCAATCATCAAAAATATGGTTTCGGTTGCTGCGGTGGTTTTTTGCAAGCTGGCAGAGAAATGCAGATGCCCAATTTCTATTCTGGCTTCTTGGGGAACAATCCGTAAATAGCTGGAAACGCCTGTTGGGTGTTGTTGATCTTTGGGAATAATTGCAAAAAATACAGCCTTTAGATCATGGTTTGCACGCTCAACCCATGCTTGATAGGCTTGCGCATTGTCAAAAGGACCATAAGGCAAATAAATCCAATTTTCATGATGTTTATCATGCCCAAAAGCTTTATAAAGGGCGGCGGCGTGATTTTTTGCGCTTAATGGCACAAGCGTCACAAATTTTCCATCTAAAGCGGCAATGTTTGGATAAGGCGGTGCTTTAAAATTTGGAACAATTTCGCCCAACCTCAACATTAAAACAGCCCTATATTAACAGGCTGATGCGCGCTTGCAGCAGCTGATCAGCACGCGAAGAAGATAAAATATCCTCCAGCATGATGCTGCTAAAATCAAGCTCTTTGACCTTAGGCTGCGCGCCTGCTGTATCAAGGTAAAAAGGAATTTTTTGGGCATAAAGATTCATTGCCTCTTCTTCCCATGAAGCATCATAAAAATCATAATTCCCCGCATAGCGCAAATATTCAGGCACAACATGAAATTCAGTTTCCGCATCCGTTTGTAAATAGCTTGGCAAAATAGAAGTCGTTTGAATTTGCGATGTATTGCTGCGCACCACCACTTCGCCAGCATCATCCAAATCCAAGAAAAAATCTTCACCCGAGGAACGCTTTCCAATCGCCGTATATTGCCATAATTCGGTTGCAGATGCGACTTCGCTTTTAACGGGCAATGTTGATAATTCGGTGGTGGTGACCACCATTTTATATTGTCCCGTATCCTCATCAAAGCTAATTTCAGTTTTCCTAGAATCCGTATCTTCTTCGGCTTCGGGTAAATCGCTAAGCTGGCTTGCAGTCATGGTGACCGCAGTTGTAATTGCCGTTGTTTGTATATTCTCATCATCGGTGGTTCTGGCAACGGTTGTAACGGTTTCTGATTCAAAGGCATCGCCCGCATCTTCGCCGCCATCATCTTCTGGGTTTGAAACGGAACTTGCGCTGATGCTGGTCGTGGTTACGATCGTGTTGCCTGTATCTGGATCAACCACTATGGTGGTTGTTTTGCCATCTGATGCATCATTATCTTCCTTAACATCAGGCACATCATCTGGATTGGTATAGGTGGTGGCGGTTGCAACCGTGGTTGTGGTGGTGGTATCGGTATCCCCAACAACCACAGAAGAATCCGTGGTCTTTTTATATGCCTGCCCTTCGGAATTAATGCCCGTTAGCACTTCATTTCTATTGTCATTTTGATTGTTGGTGGTGGTCACTCTGGTTAAATCATCTTGTCTGGGCGTGCTGTTTAAATCCGTGAAGATCGCCAATAAATCATTCATTGCAACTTGCAATTTTGTGCGATCATCAAGATTTTCAATATAGTTAAAATTGGTTTCTTGCTGATCAAACACATCCAAATTACCATCGCTATTCAGCCCGACCATCATCGGACGCCCCATGGTTTTTCGCGATTGAAATTCAAGTTCCCAATCATCGCGTGCAGGGGCGTAATTTTCCATTTCAGTAATGCGGATCATGGCATAATGCAGCGTATCGCGCAGCGTTTCACGGGTTGCCTCTTCATCATAAAGTGCGCGCACTTCGTCCAAACGCTGCAAGCTTTCGGTCATTTTTGCCTGACGGCTGGAGGGCATGGTTGCGATCAAATCAGATTGCGGGGTGATAATCACCGCCCCTGCATCATCCACTTCCAATTTAAAGGGAACGCCAGTTTGCGTCAAATACCCGCCTGTCATTTCCCAATCTGCTTCAGGTTCAATTTCACCGCTTGCAACCCCGCGAATACGGTCAATCGCCCCCGCCATAATGCGTTGGCGTGATGCAAGCTGATCCATCTGATTCAAGGTGTTTTGCAGCGATTGCACACCAGAAGTTGCGCTTGTGCCGCCCCCTGACCTTGAATATTTCAACAAAGATACAACGGTGGCTTCGCTTGTGGTTGTGCCTGTTTGGCGCCCAAGCACCGTTGGGGTATAAAAACTGGATGATATTGCCATTTATCTTAGGTCTCCTTCTGAATCCCTTTTATTTTGGCGCTTTTTTTAATTGGAACTGTTTTTGAATTTTCTAAAAGCGTGCTTAATATGGGATGATTCCTGACTTATGATGAAACAAAGCAAGAATTATGCCTAAAGCACATAATATTCAAAAACACCCAATTAAGGGTTTTGTGCGTCTTCTGACTATGAATAAAGGTTACACGCAAAACCGCGTTCTGTCAATATGATCCTGTCTATAATAATATTGCGGCTGTGATGCTGTGACTGTCAACACTGTAATAAAACCGATCATGGTGTAATTTAATAATTAGCTTAGCATTAAAAAATAAAAACGCTTAATTTAAATGGTTTTTTAATGTTAGGTCAATGTGGGGCTTGCTTTTCATTAGGAGCTAGCCATGAAGTATGAATTTTTAATTCCAATTATCCTTGCGTTTATTATGATGTTTCTTGTTGGCTTATTTATTGCCGTGGATCATCAAGCGTCAAATTACTCGAACATTGTTACAAAATCACATAATGGTTCAAGTCAATCGGATGGCGCGCCGTATAACCCGCAAGGCAATAGCATTTTATATGTGCCTTTTACCCTTCATTATGATCGTTCTTGGATGTAAACACACGCATTTATGATCGCTTGGATTATTATCACTGGGCGGGCGTAAGTGCATGTATTTAAGCAAAACACCCTAAGCCTTACCCACCTCTATCTTGCTTGCGTAACAGATCGCCTGCAATGACAAGTGCGGTCGGGCAAGGATCATTATTGACGGAGGCTGGCATATAACGCGATTTAAAAGCGTGAATACGCTGCCTTGCCTGCGGATCATAGCCAAGCTGGGTTAAATCATCATCCAGCCTGTCTTTCATTGCAGCGGGCGTCATCTCACCCAGGGATTCTATGTGGTGGTTAAGTTGATCCATATCTGGAAATATGCCTATCTTATTTTTTGCCAATGCCGCCCATGGAAAATAAACACCTGGATCATCCTTGCGATCAGGCGCAATGTCGCTGTGACCCAAAAGCGCCGAATGGGGGATATTATAGTGCGCTTGCAATTTTTTGCATAATTGAATTAAGGCATCAATTTGCTGGGCTTGATAAGGGGCATCGCCATTATTTTGAAGCTCAATCCCCAAAGAACACGCATTCATATCTGTAATGCCGCGCCAATGGCTGATCCCTGCGTGCCATGCACGATATTGATCATCCACCAGCTGTATAATATTCCCCATTTCATCAATAAAATAATGACAAGAGACCTTGGATTCAGGATCACACAGCCTTGAAAGCGCATCATTCGCGCTTTGCATCCATGTTCCGTGAATCACAATAAAATCAATAGGGATCGCTTTGCGCGCATCATAATTGGGGGAAAACATCATTACCTTAAATGTTACCCGTTTTTTGCCTTTTTAACGCGATCAAAGGCAGCGTTGATTCTTGCCATCTTGTCATTGGCTTGTTTAATAAATTCTTCGGGCATGCCTTTTGAAGTTAAATGATCGGGGTGATGATCGCGCGCCAATTTTAAATAGGCCGCCTTGATCGTCTTAAAATCGCTTGCCTGATCCACACCCAGAATTTTATAATCCGCTGGGGTTGCATGATCGCGGTTGATTGCCATATCCTGCTCATCATTCAGCGCCATGATGCGCTCAAACGCATATTGATCAATATGAAAAATGCGCGCTACTTTTTCCAAAAAGGCAAGCTCATTGGGATGCATCACCCCATCTGCTTTTGCAATATGGGCAAGACACCATAATAATTCTTCCAGAATTTCAGGATCATCATGAAATAATGCTGCGATTTGATTTGCATAAGGCTCATAACCAGATGCATCTTTTTTGGCGCGATCAAACAGCATTCCCACTTGCGTCATTTCTGATTCTGGGATTTTAAAAACACGCTTAAAGGCGGTAACCTCGTCCTTGGTGACCTGACCATCGGCTTTCGCCATCTTTGCGCCAAGCACAATAATGCCCATCGTAAAGGCAATATGCTTTGCGCGATTATCCTTTGAACCGCCCGCTTCGCTTGCTTCTTGGGCTTTCATGCGGTCCACAAAATGCCCGCCAACGCCGCCAATCAACATACCGATCGGGCCGCCAAGCGCCATGCCCGCTGCTGCACCAATAATTTTTCCCCAAATGCTCATAAAGGCAATTTAAAAGATGTCATCTTAAAAATAAAGCTTTTTTGTTTTCCCGCTCACACGCCGCTGGCGGGTTTCTGTTTCCGCTCATTTATTAATGCGGTATTAAAATACCGCATACATTAAAATATTGATTTTAAATGATAAAATAAATAAACTTGATTTATTATTATTATTCACTTGACGCTTAAATGGCTTTGGCGTAAAGGGATCAAACTTAATAAACCTTAAAAGTTCAATGAACGAAATCATTTAAAGATAAATATAGGCATAAGATGAAAACTTTTGTAATGAAACCAGCCGATGTTCAAAAAACATGGGTTGAAATTGACGCAGATGGCATGGTGCTTGGGCGTTTGGCAAGCGAGGTCGCAAAGATTTTACGCGGCAAACATAAAGCAATTTTTACCCCACATGTGGATTGCGGTGATAATGTGATTATTATCAATGCGGAGCGCGTCAAACTGACGGGCAATAAGCTTAATAATAAAACCTATTACTGGCATACAGGTCATCCAGGCGGCATTAAAAGCCGCACCGCAGCAAAATTGCTTGGTGGCTCTCATCCAGAGCGGGTGATCATCAAAGCGGTTGAGCGCATGGTGCCAAGGGGGCCGCTTGGCCGCCAACAAATGAGCAATCTACGCGTTGTCACAGGCGGCGATCACAAGCATGAAGCACAGCAGCCAGTAAAGCTTGATTTGGCAGTGCGCAATTCAAAAAACAAACGAGGTGCATAATATGTCACAAGAACCAACCAATATGACCGAAGAACCCCGCTTGGATTCAAAAAAAGGACTTGAAAATTTGGCTTCAATGTCTGTTGTAAAAAAGCAAGTTGAAGCAAATAATGCGGATGCTGGCGTGCGGGTTAAAAAAATTGATGCACAAGGGCGCGCTTATTCAACGGGACGGCGCAAAAACGCCATCGCGCGGGTATGGATCAAGCCTGGCAAAGGCAGCGTTACCGTAAATGGCCGCGATATTGAAATTTATTTTGGTCGCCCCGTTTTGCGGATGATCTTAAATCAGCCTTTTGCACAAGTAGC
>JBGCED010000137.1:0-13998 GCA_045106055.1 Alphaproteobacteria bacterium | reverse complement strand
TAGTTCCTATTCCAAGATCAATAAGATATGTTTTTTTCTGCCAAAGGAAAGCATTAGCGGCTTTTGATCGCTTAATTGTGATTTGGATATGAATGTCTTTGGATCATTTACAGGCTGCTGATCAAGCTTGATCGCGCCTTGCGCAACTGCGCGGCGTGCATCGCTGTTGGTTTTAGCAAAGCCCGCTTCAACGATCACGCGCAATAGCCCAATTTGATCCTGCTCAAACAGGGAAGCATTGAGTGTGACCTTAGGCAAATCATCGCTTGCGCCCATTTTACCAAACATATCATCCGCTGTTTTATGGGCTTCATCGGCGGCTTGCTGACCATGACACAGGGCGGTTGCATGATCCGCCAAGATTTTCTTTGCCTCGTTAAGTTCATTGCCTTCAAGCGCTTCAAGCCGCGCAATTTCATCCAACGGAAGCTGGGTAAATAATTTTAAAAATCTGCCAACATCGCCATCTTCGCTATTGCGCCAAAATTGCCAATAATCATAAGGGCTAAGCATATCTTGGTTTAGCCAGATTGCGCCATTTGCGCTTTTGCCCATTTTTGCACCAGATGAAGTCGTTAAAAGCGGGGTGGTTAACCCATAAAGCGACAGATTTTCAACCCGCCTGCCAAGCTCAATCCCATTGACGATATTGCCCCATTGATCCGACCCGCCCATTTGCAAGGCGCAGCCATAGCGTTTGGCAAGCTCAACAAAATCATAGGCTTGCAGAATCATATAGTTAAATTCCAAAAAGCTTAGGGTTTGTTCGCGCTCCAGCCTTGCCTTTACCGATTCAAAGCCAAGCATACGATTGATTGAAAAATGCCGCCCATAATCACGCAAAAAATCAATATATTGCAATTTATCCAGCCAATCCGCGTTATTAACCATGATCGCATCATTTGCGCCATCGCCAAATTGAATAAATTTGCCAAAGACTTGCTTAATGCCGTTAATATTGTGATTGATCGCATCCATGCTTAATAATTGTCTGGATTGATCCTTGCCGCTGGGATCGCCAACTTTGGTTGTGCCGCCGCCCATCAAGATGATCGGCTTATGCCCCGCTTGCTGATACCAGCGCAGCAGCATAATTGAAATTAATGACCCAATATGCAGCGAAGGTGCAGTCGCATCATAACCAATATAGCAAGGCAATACGCCTTGTTTCATTCGTTTTGCAAGCGCTTCGCGGTCGGTAATTTGGTTTAAAAAACCGCGCGCTTCAATCAGATCGATAAAATCCTTGTCCATTTTTCTGCCCTTAATGAATCTTGTCTGTTATTCAATTTTCTATGGTTGATAGATGATTGATTCTTTCAATTAACTGATCTTGATTGATGGATAATTGTGTTGACCGATCCAAATCCCGTAATTGAATGCTGTTATTGGCAAGCTCGTCATCGCCCAGAATTAATGCAAAGCGCGCATTTAATTTGGTGGCTTGCTTCAGCCGCTTACCGATATTGCCATTGCTGTAATTTAGTTCAACATAAAGATCATGGATGCGCATATGATGGGCAAGCTGCATGGCTTTTGCTTGTGCATCCGCGCCGATTGGGATGATCATAATCGCACGGGCTGGCGGCGGCGGTGCGTCAATAAGCATTGCCAGCCGTTCAATGCCCGCAGCCCAGCCCACAGCTGGCACATGCGAAAAGCCCATAAATTCAGCAAGCCCATCATAACGCCCGCCCCCAAGCACAGTGCCTTGCGCGCCCAATTCATCGGTAATAAATTCAAATGCAGTATGGCAATAATAATCCAAACCCCGCACCAATGCACGGTTTAGGCGATAGTGAATGCCCAAATTATCTAGCCCCGCCTTAACTTCATCAAAGAAATCCTTGCTTTCTGCATCCATATAATCATCAAATAGCGGCACTTGTTCAACCAGCTTTTGATCCTGTTTGGATTTGGAATCAAGAATGCGCAATGGATTGCGGTGCAGCCGCTCACGCGATTCATCCGATAATGAATCAATATGATCGCTAAAATAAGCAACCAGCGCATCACGATAGGCAGCGCGGCTTGTTGTGTTGCCCAATGAATTTAGGTTTAAAACCGTCAATTCCGCTATGCCAAGCGCCTTTAAACACAAAAATCCGCACGCAATCGCTTCAATATCCGCTTGCGCGCTTGCAGGTCCAATCGCTTCAATGCCAATTTGATGAAATTGGCGCAGTCTGCCTTTTTGCGGGCGTTCATAGCGAAACATTGGCCCTGCGTAAAAAAACTTTGCAATGCCATGCTGTTGAAGCCCATGATTGGCAAAAGCGCGCATCACGCTTGCCGTATTTTCAGGGCGCAGCGTCACATCATCGCCATTTTTATCTTGAAAATGATACATTTCCTTAGTCACAATATCGGTGGTTTCACCCAAAGTGCGCACAAATACTTCCAGCGGTTCAAGCAGCGGGGTTGCCATTTCTTGAAAGCCATAGCTGGCGGCAACATGGCGCGCTTTATCAATCACCGCGCGGTGGCGGTGCATTTGATCGGGCAGAATATCATGCATCCCGCGCAAAGAAGTTAAAGGTTTCATTTTTACCGATTCGGTCTCAGCTTTATTGGATTTTGTCATCATGCCACCTTATTTTTATGAGATTAAGTTCATATCCCAGCCACATCAAAAAATCAAATTATTATATATCACACGGCTATGAATTGATGACATCCATAATTTTTTCAAGAATGGCATGATGATGGGGGGATGAATGGGGAGAAAAGGACTGATATTGCTGATGGATAAGCGCAGATAATGCTTGTCCATTTTTAAAATGATTGATCCAATCGGGGTGATCTTCGGCAAACAGGCTACCGCCAAGCTGATTAAAGCTAATCATCGCATCTTGTTTTTCCCTGCCATCCAGCCAGCATAATTGCACGCGATTGCGGGCATGGGCTTCATAAGCAGTAATCCCAAAACGGCATAGAATAATATCCGCCTGATCAAGCAAATCGGCAAGCCCATCTGGATCAATGATAATATCCAGTGGCAATGCGGTGTTTTTTGCCATATTTTCTAATTCTGTGCGATGCGTCATCGCCTTGCCAATGACCAATTTTATGTCAAGATGGCGTGTATCTTGTAATGCGCTAAGCTGGGTTAAAACCCGCAAAGATAACCCGCTTGGATCAGCCCCGCCCATGGTGATTAACAGCTTAATTTGATCTGGATCAAGCTTGGATCTGCCAATCGCGGGCTTGGTCATGGCAGGCAAAATCATCCAATCCATGCCGCTATGGCATTTTGTATGTTTGCCATGCTGCGGCAGCTGCGCAAGCGGGGGTAGAAAGCTAAGGCTTGCATTTAAATTGCGCGCACTGCCATCATCAATTAAGATAATCGGCAGATTTGGGCATATGTGATGAAGCTGATCCAGCAATAGATCGGGGGTTTGAACATCAAGCACAATCCCATCAAAAGAAAAGACCCTGCATTGATCTATGATCACGCTTTGGGTGATTGGCAGCGGCGTTTCATCATAAGGCAATGCTGTATCCGCAAGATCAATCCCATCATGCGCAATCAATAAATGCACGCCGCAACCTTGCTGATTGATCAGCTGCTGTGCAAGCATTGTGATCCGTTTTAAATGCCCAATGCCAATCCGATGCCCCGCTTCCGCAACCAGCAATAGGCGGCGGGTTTTCTGGGTAACGGTTTTTTGGCGCACCATCTGATTTAAGCCTAGCAATTCTGGGTGTTTTGAGATGATTTTCTTAATTTGGGCGAATGACAGCGCGCCCGCTTGTGCCTTGCTGTGCGTGTAAAGCGCGCGGATAAAGTCAAGATCGGCTTGGCTGTCAACCCATAGCCTGATCGCAGTGGGCTGCGCACCATCCTTATCTGTTTGATCCGCATAATAATCTGCTGCGGCGCGAAACTCCGCGCGCTTTAGCCAATGTGGCTGCGCGTGATTTAGCCAGCCCGTGACATGTTCAAGCGCGATTGGGTCTGATCCTGCTTCATCTACCATGCGCCAAAATGCGGTGGTGCGAATGGGTTCAATCCCGCCATAAAGCGGGGTTTTCCCTGTCATGCCATCCAGATAATCCGCCTGTGTGCGGGATAGATCATCCAGCATGGCATCAATCAGCGCGCCGTCTGCGATTGCAATATCGCCGCAAATCCTGACCATATAGGTCGCGGGAAATTTGGTTGCTGCGGCGGTAAAGCGCGATAATACGCTATGTTGATCGCCGCGCATCACGGCGATTCTTGAATCTTGATTGAAATGATGGCTTACATATGCCGCCAACCGATCATCTGCGGGCGAAGTTGAGGTTGCAACAATGATTTTTGATATTGTCTTGGAAGCTTGTAACTGGCAAATCACATGCCCCATCAATGGCATTCCTGCAATATCCATCAGCATCTTGCCAGGAAGCCTTGTGGATTCCATGCGCGCTTGTATCACCGCGATTGCCTGTTCCATGGTGTTTTTATGCGCTTTTATGAATAAATTCGGCGCGTTTCGCCTTTAATGGGCGCAGCCCATCATCAGGATCGGCACGCCAAGCACAATCCGCCTGTTCGGATAAAGCGGGGCGTTTGATCCCATCGCCCGCAGCCTTGTGTGCGTTATGGATCAGCTGAATTAAGGGCTTAATTTCAGCAGGAAGCCAGCAATGACCAGGGGCATATTCTGCGCCTGTGCCATCAAGATCAAGGTGAAACTCAACCGAACTTGCCCCATAGCGCAAACAGGCTGCCAGCAACGCAGCAGGGTGTTTTGAATGATCCGACCAGCCAACATTAAGCCCCGTTTGCGCGCGAAGGGTTGAAATGGCAGCAAGATTGCAATCTTCAAGCGGGGTTGGATAGCTTGACACGCAGTGCATTAATTCCAAAGTGGGGCTTGATGCTTGATGCTGCTTTGCAGCAGCAATCGCCGCCTCAATCTCGTCCAGCGTTGCCATGCCCGTTGATAGAATAACGGGTTTTTGATAGGAAAGACAAGCAAGCAGCAATTCATGCCATAATAATTCATAGGATGCAATTTTGAAAAAATCAACATGGGGCGCAATATAGGCGGCGGCTTCCAGATCAAAAGGGGTGCAAGCAAATTGCAAGCCCTGTGCTTTGCTGTGTTGTGCTAGCTTAGGAATGGCATCAAGCGGCAATTCCCATGCGGCACGCGCACGATGCTGCGGGCTGGCAGCCAAAATTTCTGGCGCGAAGAGCTGATCAATCTTAAATAATTGAAATTTTACTGCATTTGCCCCAATATTTGCCGCCTGATCAATGGTTGCAAGCGCCCGATCAAGATCAAATGCTTTATCGCCTGCTTTTAAATGGTTGCTGGATATTTCAGCGATAAATAATGGCGGGCATGAATTAAGATTAACCGCGTTCATCGCTGCGTTCACGGATCGGTTTTGCATAGGTTGACATTAAATCCCACGGGAAATAAATCCATGTATCTTGGGATACTTCGGTAATATAACTATCCACCAGCGGCCGCCCCGATGGTTTTGCGTAAATGGTTGCAAAATGTGCCTTGGGCAGCATTTCGCGCACCAATTTTGCGGTGCTGCCTGTATCCACCAGATCATCCACAATCAACCAATCTTCGCCATCTGAATCAATCCCTTTTAAAACAGAAGGCTTGCCCAGCTTTTGATGATCATAGCTTGCAATACATACCGTATCAATCAAGCGGACATCAAGCTCGCGTGCAACAATCGCCGCAGGCACCAGCCCGCCCCTTGTCACGGCGACAATGCCTTTAAAGGGTTTTGCTTCGGATAATCGCCATGCAAGTGCGCGCGAATCGCGGTGTAATTCGCTCCAAGAAACAGGAAATTCTTTGTTATAGGGATCGCTCATCTTATGCCTCGCTTTAAAGAAATCATTCAACATATACCATAATTTGCGGGTATCCGCCCTGCCCCGCTGCAACATAATCGCTGATGCGGGTGTTTTGAATGCCCATATCTGTTAAGGATTGCCGAATGCGATCATTATAACGCATCATGCGTTCATATTCTGCGCTTGTATCGGCGGGACTGATGCCAAAGATGGTAAAGCGCGCATCAGGCTTTAACGGCAACACCCGTTCCACCACTTTTAAAAGGCTGCGCTGATAGGCTGTATTTTCTTCTGTGAAATAAACCGTCAAGATCGGCTTGTTATTTAAACGCTGCGCGGTTTGTGGGGCCGGGCTTATATTTATGTTTTGGCTGCTTTGATTGGCGCGTTCTTGATCTGGCGCGGGATATAGCAGGGGAAAATTTTGGGGCGCAGATGGTGGTGATTGGTCCATATTGTCTGATACATCATCATCGCTTGGCCATAGCGTTGACCCGCACCCTGCCAATAAGATTAAAAATCCCGTAATGATGGTAACTTGAAACCAGCGCGCATAAAGCGCACCTATATTTAAAAGTTGAATCATAAAGACAAATCCAATAGGCTAGATTGATTACAGATCATTGCCTTAATAATCAAAATTTTACAAGTTTTTTTTAAAAAACTTAGCGTTTCACCTTTTTATAAGAGCAAATTTTACATGAGCAATCAAACAGAACAGGATTTTATGGAACAGGCGGCAAAATTATCGCTTGAACGGATGCGGGCAAATTTTGGCGGCCCTTTTGGCGCGGTGATTGTTAAGGATGGTGTTGTGATCGCCCATGGCTATAATAAGGTAACCTCCACTTGCGATCCAACTGCCCACGCAGAAATCACAGCAATTCGTGAAGCTGCGGCAGCGCTGGGAAATTTTGACCTGTCGGGCTGCGTCATTTATTCCAGCTGCGAACCTTGCCCAATGTGCCTTGCTGCGATCTATTGGGCGCGCATTGATCGGATATATTATGCGCAATCCCAGCAAGATGCCGCCGCCATTGGTTTTGATGATGCGTTTCTTTATGAACAGCTGTCCCTGCCCGCAAAATCACGATCAATCGGCATGATCAAGCTTGATAATGAAACCGCTGCACAGGCGATGCAAGAATGGGCATTAAAAACAGATAAAATTAGTTATTGATAAAGCTTTGCGAATCTAGGCAAAGTTACTTCTTCAAATTTGCTGTTATCTCTTTCTTAAATTTTATTCATAAAGCTTTGTGTAATGGGTTTCTTTGCCTTACTTGGAATGATAAGCGATATCATGCTAACAGCCTTGCTGTTGGCAGCGATTTTTTATGGGATTAAACTGCATCGCCAAATCAAGCAATTAAGGACCGATAAAGCACAGCTTAACTATACGCTAAAAAAATTCATCCAAGAAAATAATCGTGCGCAAGATTCAATCCTTCAAATGCGAGAGAATGCAGCCGAAACCATATCGCAGATTGAAGCCTTGGCAAGTGATGGGGCAAAATTAAAACACTCACTGGCGCATTTGATTGATGATGGGCATGATATTTACCGCAAGCTTGAGGGGCAAAATAAGCATAAAATGGCAGCGCTTAATGCCGCGTCCAACTTTAATCATGTTAAAGGCAATCCGCTGCGCAGAACAAGCCCGCCGCTTGCGCCAAATGCGTCCAGCGCACACCGTGTAAATAAATATGCACCTGACGCGCAACAATTAAATCATCATACGCAAGCTTTAGGCCATCAGGCAAATATATCTCCGCGCCATTATGGCAGCAAACAGGCATTGCGCGCGGATATTGGGGTTTCAAGCGAGCATGCACGCAAACGCAGTGCTTTATTTAATGATCTAAGCAATATGTGACCTTGATGCGCTTTCTGGGATTCATAATCATTGTTGCAATCTTGATGGTCGGGGTTAGGGTCGTGAATTTGCTTGACCATGATGCGCTTGCCCAAAGTGCGGATTTTTTCGCCAGCAAATTTCGGCAATTCGCGCAAAATGCAGAGGACGCGCAATCGGCAGCCGATGACATGCTAGAGCGCGGATTTCAATCTCAAAATATGGGGGAAAGCGCTGTTCCCATTATTAATAATGATGGAAGCGCTGATGAAAATAATGAAAATAGTGAAAATGCTGCCCTCTCTGCCAATTTGCAAGCAGCCGAGGCTTCGCCGCAATCGAATCGCCGCTTAATGACCAATGAACAGGCGTTGGTGGACGAGCTTGGAAAGCGCCGCGCCGCACTTGATCAACGCGAAGCCGTGATTGCGCGCCAAGAATCGCTGCTGGCAGCCGCAGAAGCCCAATTAATCGAACGGCAACGCGCGCTGGAATCTTTGGATCAAAAAATACAAAATATGATCGCTGATTTTGAAACCAACAAGGAAGATGCGCGCTCAAGCGTGATTGAAACCTATAATATTATGAATCCGCGCGCGGCAGCGGGTATTTTTGACGAATTAGAATTGCCTGTTTTAATTGGCGTGGTTCGCACCTTAAACCCCAGAAAGCTTGCCCAGATTATGGCGCAAATGGATCCCATCAAAGCGCGCGACTTAACCGCAGAGCTTGCAAATAAAGAAATAGAGTTGGAATAAAATGAGCGCGTCCCCCCCGCCTGCATGGATCAAGCCACTGCTTGAATATGCCCCGCTTATTGGCTTTTTTGGACTTTATCAATTTTACGGGCTGCAAATTGCGACCTTGTTTTTGGTGATTGCAACCTTGATTGCAGCTGCTTTATTATTTGCGGTAACCCGTAAAATCAGCTGGGTTCCCTTAATTGCGGCGCTGTTGGTTGCGATATTTGGCGCAATGACCTTATGGTTCAATGATCCAATTTATATTATGATGAAGCCCACTTTGGTTAATCTTTTATTTGTGGCGGTGCTTGGGGCTGGGCTTTTGTTAAATAAATTATGGCTTAAATCTTTGCTTGGCACCAGCCTATTGCTTCCAGACCCTGTTTGGCGGGTGCTTACACGCCGCTATATGGGCTTATTTTTGGTGCTTGCTGCGTTAAATGAATGGGCGTGGCGGGTAATGGGCGAATCCTTTTGGGTATCGTTTAAATTATTTGGGCTTGTTGGCTTAACCTTGGCTTTTTCGCTGGCGCAATCAAGATTAATCTTGCACCATCAAGGCAAAATTGATAATCAGTAAGGGTCAATTTATCAATTTTAAATTATTGCTTAGCGGATGCGCAACAGATTCACCCATGCCCATGTAAGACTTGCCTTTGTCCATGATTTCTTGATGGCGTTAATCGTCTATCCGCTGGCATTTTGGGCGCGCCTTGGCGATGGTTTTTACCATGGTTATTTAACCAATTCCTTATTTTATGTAAGCTGGGCATTGTTTGGCGGCGTTGCTGCCATTGTAATTTATTATTCTGATATGCATCGCGGCTATTGGCGTTACGCATCCTTGCGTGATTTGCGCATTATTTTGCAATCCACCCTATTAATCACGATTATCTATATTGCCCTAAGTTTTCTGGTTACCCGTTTGGATTTATTCCCCCGTTCCATGCCCTTTTTGATTTGGATTGGGCTGGTTCTATTTTGGGCTGGCCCGCGTTTGCTCTATAGATTTTGGCGCGATGGGCGCAATTTCTTCAAACGCTGGAAGCAAAGCAATCGTGCCTTGGGGCATATTCCCATTCTGCTTTATGGTGAGGTTGAAGCGGTTGAGCCATTTTTACGCCATTATCATCAACGCTTTGATTATCCTTATCACATTAAGGGCATTATTTCCCCCAGCGGCAAGGCTGGCGGGCGTGTGCTTCATGGTGTTCCGCTGCTTGGCGGGCTGTCAGAAGCCCAGTCTTTATTGGATGATCCCGCGGTAAGCTCTAGACCTGAACGGGTGGTGGTTGCGCTTGATTCAGGATCAAATAAGCAGCATGCGCTTGATCTTGTGGCGCGCTTTTGCGAAAAAAACGCGCTCCCTCTATCAAGATTGCCGGGTTTTGGAAAGTTACAAGAAGGGGTGGACGATTCCCTGCTTGCCCTACATGCTGTGCAGCTAGAAGATTTGCTTGGAAGACCGCAGCGCAGCCTTGATAAGAACCTGCTATTTACCCTTATTCAAGATAAAACCATTCTAATAACGGGTGCTGGTGGCTCGATCGGCAGCGAAATTTGCCGCCAAATTACCCAATATCAACCAAAATTAATGATTTTATTGGATCATAGCGAATATGCGCTTTATTTGATTGATTTGGAATTAAATGAGCGCGCAGCAACGATCAAGCGCAAGGCATTGCTGGGGTCAATTCGGGATGAAATGCTAATTGAACAGGTTTTTAATGAATTTAAGCCCGAAATTGTGTTTCACGCTGCCGCTTATAAGCATGTGCCATTGGTTGAATCAAACCCGCTGGAAGGGCTTAGGAATAATATTTTTGGCACACGCATCATTGCAAAGGCGGCGCGCAAACATCATTGCGATATTATGGTGCAGATTTCCACCGATAAATCGGTGCGTCCGACCAATATTATGGGCGCTGCCAAGCGGGTTGCAGAACAGGTTTTGCAATATTATGACCGCGATTATAACCGGGCCAGCGATAAGGATCAAGCCACCCGCTTTGTGATTGTGCGCTTTGGCAATGTGCTTGGATCAACGGGATCTGTGATTCCCTTATTTGAACGCCAGCTGCAACATGGTGGGCCGCTGACCGTTACCCATCCAGACATTACCCGCTATTTTATGACCATTCAAGAAGCGGTGCAACTGGTGCTGACAACAGGCGCAATCGGGCAGAAAAATCAACTGACCACGGGCGGGATCTTTATTTTGGATATGGGCGAACCTGTTCGCATTGATGATATGGCGCGGCGGATGATTGCGCTTGCGGGGCTGCGCCCTGAAACTGATATAAAAATACATTATACGGGGCTGCGCCCAGGTGAAAAGCTTTATGAAGAATTGCGCTATGAAGATGAAGTTACAATGCCAACCGAACAAGCGGGCATTGATATTGCCCATCCCCCCTTATTGGATCAGGCTGCGTTCGAGCGCGCGCTTACTGCATTAGAACAAGCCATCGCGACAGCAAATCACACTGATGCGCTGAACGCTTTAAAACAGCTGGTGCCCGAATTCAACGCAGCCCCCATCATGCAACATCAAAAAAAATAAGAAAGAAAGCCTGACCATGGATCAGATGCGAACCATCAAGCGCGCCTTAATATCAGTAAGCGATAAGCAGGGGATTGCTGCGCTTGCCCAAACATTGATCGCGCATGATATTGAGCTAATTTCAACGGGCGGCACGGCAAAATTGCTGAATGATGCGGGCATATCCGTGATTGATATTGAGGATTACACCCAATTTCCAGAAATGATGGATGGCAGGGTTAAAACGCTGCATCCCAAAATTTATGGCGGATTATTGGCAAGGCGCGATCTTGCCCATCATCTTGAAGCAATGGTGCAGCATGATTTTAAAGACATTGATCTGGTAATTGTCAATCTATATCCTTTTGAAGAAACCGTTGCAGCGGGCGGTGATTTTGACCAATCGGTTGAGCAAATAGATATTGGCGGCCCGACAATGGTGCGCGCGGCTGCCAAAAACCATCAATTTGTGAACATCATCACCGATCCAAGCCAATATGCAGAACTTAGCAAGATGCTGGATCAAGATCAGGGCAGAACCAGCCTAATCCAGCGCAGAAAATGGGCAGCTGCGGCTTTTGCATTAAGCGCGCGCTATGAACAAGCGATTGCAAGCTGGTTTCTTCAACAGCAAGATCAAGCGCAAAACACATCCCAAAACACATCCCAAGATATAAACCCGCGATTAACCCTTGCTTATGCATTAAAAAATGCCTTGCGCTATGGCGAAAACCCGCATCAGCAGGCCGCGCTTTATCAAGAAATTCAGCCTGCAGCAAAATCCAATAATTCCGAATTTGGCATCACCAACGCAACACTTATTCAAGGAAAGCAGCCAAGCTATAATAATTATGCAGATGGCGATGCAGCCTTTGAATTGGTGCGTGAATTTGATCAAGCGGCGGTCGCCATCATCAAACATGCCAATCCTTGCGGGGTTGCCATATCGGATGCACCAGATCATGCGCCCGCCATCGCATGGGAACACGCGCTTGCTGCCGATCCTGTTTCTGCCTTTGGCGGGGTGGTGGCGGTTAATCGCGAAATTGATGCCGCGCTTGCTGCCGAAATGATCAAATTATTTTTGGAAGTTATTATTGCCCCCAGCATTAGCCAAGCAGCCATCGAAATTTTTAAAGGCAAACCCAATTTGCGGGTGATGGTAACGGGCTTTATCGGTGCGTCCAATCCGCAAGATAAGCATTATAAATCCCTATCAGGGGGCGGGCTGTTGGTGCAAGCCGTTGATGATGGGAACATCAGCAAGGATCAGCTAAAGCTTGTAACGGATCGCGCGCCCAATGATGCCGATTTAAATCATTTATTGATGGCATGGCGTGTCTGTAAGCATGTAAAATCAAATGCGATTGTGCTTGTGGGGGGGACGGGTAACGCCATTCATACCATTGGCATCGGCGCAGGACAGATGAGCAGGGTGGAAGCCGCTGGGATCGCCATTTCAAAAGCAGAATCCATGCTTGGCACAAATATAAAGGGGCTGGTTGCCGCCTCGGATGCGTTTTTTCCCTTTGCAGACAGCATTGAATTATTGGCAAAAGCAGGCATAAAATCCGTTATTCAGCCAGGTGGCGCGATGCGCGATTCAGAAGTGATCGCCGCAGCCAATCACCATAATATCGCAATGGCATTCACCAATATGCGCCATTTCAAACATTAACCCATTTTTTAAATTTGATTTAACAAGAACTGCGCTAGCCATATGGCAGCGTTATGAATATGCGGCGCAGCGCATCATCAATCAAGGAATGCCCAACATCATGGCTTGCGCGAAAATCGGCGGCTTTGGCGATCCCTGCAATCGCGCCAATCGGTGATAAAGGCAGCGCGCCTTGGCTGCGGCTGGCGGCATGCTTGGCTTGCCAAAGCGTTGTTTTGTGATTCATATAATGATGTTCAAGCGTTAGATGCAGCCCGGCCCGTCTTTTTGTCCAGAACCCTAAATCCTGATCCTGATGGTGCCAATGCTGCCATGATAACAGCGTATCGCAGCGCAAACCTTGCCGCAACAGGCGGATATGATCGGTCTTTGTCGCATCCAAAGCGTTTTTCTGCATATAATGCTGCACGCGATCGGTGTGAATAATCTTTGAAAAATGGGCGGATGCATGACGCGCAATCACCTGTTCAATATGTTTGGCATCGTGACTCTCATGCGGCAAAATCATCACACATTCGGGTTGAATATGATAAAATTCATCGCTTAAATCATACCAAACTTTGCTGCTTTCAATTAGCGCCAGCTGATCGGATGCGGGGGCATTGCCAAAGGCTGCATAGCGCGTTTGCGTGGATTGACACGCGCCAAGCGCCAAAAACAGGGAACAGATCACCATCATCGCAGCTGATTTGATCATATCATCCCCCTTGTTTGCAATGTTGAATATGACCCAGATCAATTTCAAGATTGACTGGGTTGCCGCCCACCCGAATATCTGTGATCAACACCCTTTCATGTGCTGCCAGATGATAAGACGCCGTGATTGATTTTTTAATAAAATCCGCGCCCAGATGGTTTGAAAGCCCGCCAAGCAGCATCGCATCAAGGCTTCTTGGGAATAAGCGCACAAGGCTGCCATTAAGCGTGATTGCCTTTGCTTTCAAGCGCAATTCCTCATCAGGCAAATTTCCCTGCGGACGGCGCATAAAATGGCTGTAATAATCACGATTTGGCATAAATTCTGTGTGCGCATCATAATAATTTCCATCCTGCGTTAAAATCACGCTTTTCATGCCATAACAGCGCGTTAGGCTGCGATAAAGTGCTTGCATCTCATGGCGCGATTCTGGCCAGCCAATATGGATTGCGGGGCCATCGCCAAATTCCAGCTGGCGCAATAGCGGGCGACCTTGCTCTAATAAGGTTTCAGGTTTAACTTGCGGCTTGGCGGTTGTTTTTGGTTCTATTGCTGCGCTTTTTATAGTGGAAGGTTCAGAAGTTACACTTAAATCAAATTCGGTTAATGCATCAAGATCCGCTTGTGAAATCGTGTGCTGCAAAGCGGTTGCAGGCGTTGGATCA
>JBGCED010000136.1:0-16525 GCA_045106055.1 Alphaproteobacteria bacterium | reverse complement strand
TAATCTTATATTAGCTAACTTGACGCTTCAAGAAAGAGGGGATTGATAAAAATTCTTCATCCACCCCATCATCATGGTCATCTTGGTCATGCTGCATTTCCTGATTTTCAAATTGGCTGGTTGCAGGTAAAGCATTTGCCTGATGCGCTTGGTTTTGCATCGGATGCTGTTGCGCGCTTGATGCGCCGCGCTCTGCTTTGCCAGAAAGTTGGTTTAAAAACGGGTCTTGCGATGATGCAGAATGATCAAGCGGTGCATGATTTGCGCTTTCATCCGCAGCTGATTTTGCGACATCTCCGCCAATCCCCAAATGCCCTGCAAGTCCTGAAACCCAGCTGCGTTTTCCAGATTTGCGATCTGGCATGACAGGTTCTGGTGCAATAAAGGCATCATGCGGTGCGGGCGGGCGCAACCGCATATTGCTGGCGGCATTCATGCTGCTGCGCTGATCATGTTCTTGGCGTTCATCGCCAAATGCACCATCACCCACATCAAGAAGCGCGGCATCCTTTGCACCATCCACAAATAGATCGGAAGCGTTGGAATCCGTTACCATTTGTCTTGGTGTCATGGTTTTGGGTTCTGTAGTTTCTGGTGTTATGGTTTTAGGTTCTGTGGTCATATCTGCGTTTGATGAATCATGCTGTTGATCATCCCCAAAAGCAGATCCCTTAATTTCATCCTCAAATGAAGTTACATTTGTTGGCGCATCCCCCCCAAGCAGACTTTCTGAACGCTGAAATGCTTGGCTGTTATAACCGCCCATAGTATGATTACCGATAGTATGATTACCGATGGATGCGGTGCTTTCCACCGCGTGACCCTTTGACAACGCATCCTTAGAATCAAGCTTGGCATCAAACTTAGAATCAATATTATCCTGATCTGCCGTTTCTAAAGGAGGATCAAGCTGTTCCAGCGTTTCGCTTTGCTTTTGTGCGATGTGCGAAGTTTCCGTGCGCTCGGCATCAATCCCTGTTGCAATGACCGTCACCCGTACTTTTCCTGCAAGCGCTTCATCCATGGATGATCCAATGATGATATTTGCTTGATCATCATTAACGGCACTGCGCACACATTCCGCAGCTTCATTAAGCTCCATCAACCCAAAATCAGGACCCCCAGAAATGCTGACCAGCACACTTTTTGCGCCCTCAAGTGAATTATCTTCCAACAAAGGATTGGAAATGGCAGCTTCCGCAGCGTGAAGCGCGCGTTGATCACCTTCAGCCTCGCTGGTGCCCATCATTGCCCGCCCCATTTCTTGCATCACGGTACGCACATCCGCAAAATCCAAATTCATCAAGCCAGGCATGATCATCAAATCGGTAATGCCGCGCACGCCCGTTAGCAAAACCTCGTCCGCCATGCGAAAGGCTTCTGAAAGGGTCGTATTATTGCTTGCAACCCGAAATAAATTATGATTTGGAATGATGATCAAAGTATCAATAACGCGTTGCAATGATTCAATGCCAATCTCGGCAGCACGCGCCCGCTTTGATCCTTCAAAAACAAAGGGTTTGGTGACAACGCCAACCGTTAGCACCCCTTCTTCTTTGGCAATTTCTGCAACAACATGGGCTGCACCTGTGCCTGTGCCGCCGCCCATGCCCGCAGCAATGAACACCATATTTGCGCCTTGGATTTGATCGCGGATCTCTTCGGCGGATTCGCGTGCGGCGCTTTCACCAACTTGTGGGTTTCCGCCCGCGCCAAGCCCTTTGGTTAAAAGCGCGCCAAGCTGAATCTTACGCTCTGCCTTGGAATGGCGCATGGCTTGCGCATCCGTATTGGCAATGACAAATTCAATATCTTCAAGGCCAGCATCAATCATATTATTGACGGCATTGCCGCCCGCGCCGCCAACCCCAATCACCACCAATTTGGGTTTTAATTCGGTTTCTGCGGTAGGTGCTTGAATGCTTAGGGTCATAGGTTGCCTCCCTTTAATATTTGGCGCATCATTTTGTTAAATTTGTGTTTTATTTGCTTTGATTTGTGTTTTTACTTGATCAATATTTACCAATACAGTAAAATAAAACAAAAATCAAGTAATTAAATGTAAAAACGCGTTTGGGGTTTTACAAGCATCATTGCTGTAATCATCTTTATGATCTTGGTGTTTTTATGATCCTCCTAAATAATGCTTGTTTATTGGTGTAATCCTTATAATATACGGGGCTGATATGCTTTGTTTGTCTGTGTTTGAGAATTTATTCGCAGATCATGGTTTAACCGCATAAAGAATATAATATTCCTTCATAAAATGATAGGGAAAAAATGCTGGAAGTAAAATCTATCTATAAAAGCTTTGGGGGTGTGCATGCTGTGGATGGGTGCAGCTTTACCATTCGCGAAGGCACGATTACGGGGCTGATTGGGCCAAATGGTGCGGGAAAAACAACGATTTTCAACTTGATTGCGGGGGCATTAATCCGTGATGAAGGGCAAATTTTGCTGGATGGAGAGGATATTTCAACCTTGCCCGCCCATAAACGCTTTCATAAGGGCATTGTTCGCACCTTTCAAATCCCCCATGAATTTTCCAGAATGACGGTGCGTGAAAATTTACTGATGGTGCCAGCAGCGCAGCCTGGGGAAAGCTTGCTGCAAAGCTGGTTTGCGTGGCATAAGGTAAAAGCCCATGAAGCGGAAATATTAACCCGCGCCGAAGAAGTTTTGAAATTTCTAAATTTGTTTCATGTTGCAGGGGAAGCGGCGGGCAATTTATCTGGCGGGCAGAAAAAATTGCTGGAGCTTGGGCGCGCCATGATGACCAAGCCAAGGCTTGTTTTATTGGACGAGCCTGGGGCGGGGGTTAACCCAACCCTGCTGCTGGAATTGGGCAAGATGATTTTGCGGTTGCGCGAAGAACAGGGCTATAATTTTTGCATCATTGAGCATAATATGGATATGATTGCGCGGCTTTGCGCGCCGATTATTGTGATGGCAGAGGGCAAGGTGCTGATGGAGGGAACGATGCAGGAAATCAGGCAAAATCATCAAGTGCGCGAAGCCTATTTAGGCGGAGAGGTTGAACATGCCGCAAGCTGAAAATAATCAAAAAATCATGCTGGAAGTTAAGGGCGTTCATGCGGGCTATGGCGGTGCGGATATTCTTCACGGCGTCAATGTTCATGTCGCAATGGGCGAGATTGTGGTGCTGGTTGGACCAAATGGCGCGGGCAAGTCAACGGTGATGAAAGCGGTGTTTGGGCTTTTAAATATATCAAGCGGCACAGTGACGCTGGATGGCATTGAAATTACCAACACCCCCCCGCAGCAAGTGGTGGGCAAGGGCGTTTCCTTTGTTCCCCAAAGCGCGAATGTGTTTCCAACCCTGTCGGTTGAAGAAAATTTGGAGATGGGGGCGTTCATCCGCAAAGATGATTTTAAAGGGCGCATCGCAGAAATTTATGAAATGTTCCCGCCGCTTTATGATAAGCGCAAGCTGGAAGCAGGATCATTATCTGGCGGACAGCGCCAAATGGTTGCGATGGGCAAAGCGTTGATGATTGATCCCAAAATTCTGCTGGTGGACGAGCCAACCGCCGGGCTTAGCCCCAAATATCAAGAAGAGATTTTGGAAATCGTGAAACGGGTTAATTCTTTTAATGTGCCGATTATGATGGTTGAACAAAATGTGAAGCAAGCGTTGCAAATTGCGGATCGCGGCTATGTCTTGGTGGATGGGTGCAACCGCATCGAAGATACGGGGCCTGGTTTGCTGGCAAATGCAGAAATCGCAGAAATGTTTTTGGGTGGATAATCTTTATGATTGAATTTATTAATTATTATTTTATTCCAGGCTTGGTGCTGGGATCAATTTATGCTTTGGCAGCGGTTGGCGTTTCGCTTGTGTTCGGGATTATGCGCTTTGCCAATTTTGCCCATGGCGAATTGATGATGATTGGCGGCTATATTGCTTACAGCCTTACCCAATTTACGGGGCTTTATCCATTATTGCTGCTAATTCCCGCGATGGCACTGACGGCGGGGGTGACGGTTGGCGTGGATCGCTTATTTTTCAAACCGCTTCGCAACAGCAAAACCATTATTTTGGTGATGGCATCTTTTGGGGTTGCCTTAATGTTAAGATCGCTTGTGCAGCTGATTTGGGGGGTGGAGGCGGTTTCATTCTCAACAGGCGTTATTCAAAAACCGATGGAGCTTGCGGGCGGGCTTCGGATTCAATCCAAACATATTATCATCATTGCCCTTTCTTTGGGGTTAATGCTGCTAACCCATATTATTTTGAACCATACAAAAATGGGCAAAGCGATGCGCGCCGTCTCTGATTCACCAGAGCTTGCGCGCCTAACGGGCATTGATACTGAACGGGTGGTGCAGTTTACATGGATATTGGCAGCGATGCTGGCAACGGCTGCGGGCTTTTTTGCGGGTTTTGATTCGCAAATCAATTCGCGCATTGGCTTTATTTTCTTGCTGCCAGCCTTTGCTGCTGCGATTTTGGGCGGGATTGGCAGCCCTTATGGCGCGATGATTGGCGGGCTTGTGATTGGTCTTGCCGAAGAATTGGCAACCTATCACTGGATTGGGAATGATTCCCTGCTATCGCCTGGCTATAAGACGGGGGTTGCCTTTGCAATCATGGTGTTAATCTTGCTGGTGCGCCCTCAGGGCATTTTAAAAGGGAAAAGCTTCTAATGGAACTTTACGGCTATTTTCTTTATTCAACTTCGCTATTAACCATGGCAGGCATTTATGCCGTGATGACGCTTGGGCTTAATGTGCAATGGGGCTTTGCGGGGCTATTCAATGTCGGGATTGCGGGCTTTTTTGCAATCGGGGCTTATGTATCGGCGATTTTAACAACGGCGGTAACGCCTGAACATCTTGGCGGGTTTGAACTGCCCTTTATGGTTGGGATCATCGCGGCGATGATTATTTCTGCGTTGGTTGCGCTGCCAATTGGATTATTATGCGTCAGGCTGCGTTCCGATTATTTAGCCATTTCCACGATCGGCATCGCCGAAATATTGCGTTTAATCTTAAAAAATGAAGTGTGGGCAACCAATGGTGCGCGCGGCATTTCATTAATTCCGCAGCCCTTTACCTTTATGGGTGTGCCTTATGATCGTATTTTTTATATGTTTGCCGTTTTTCTGGCGGTTGCGATCCTATATTTTCTGTTTGAACGGGCGCGCATATCGCCATGGGGGCGGGTGATGACTGCCATTCGTGAAAATGAAGTGGCGGCGCGCGCCATGGGCAAGGATGTTGATCGGTTGCGGGTGCAAAGCTTTGTGCTGGGTTCTGCGGCAATGGGGCTTGCAGGGGCATTTATGGCGCATTATATCAAATTTATCGGTCCGCAAGCAACCGAGCCTCATACCACCACTTTTTTGGTGTGGGTGATGTTAATCATGGGCGGATCTGGCAATAATCGCGGTGCGATATTGGGTGCGCTGATCTTGTGGGTTGTATGGTCTGTGACTGAAATTTTTACGGCAAAACTTCCGCCAGAGCTTGCGATACAAGCATCGTATATTCGGATGTTTTTGATCGGGCTTGTCTTGCAGATTATTTTGCAAAAATTCCCACAAGGAATCTTGCCTGAACGACGAAGTTATGATCATTAGCGTAAGTTAAATCAAACATCAGCTTCTTATAATATCATTGGATGGATAAAATGCCCATTTCAAAATCAAGCGCGCTTATTGCATCGGATCAAGGGGATGCTGTGCTTGATGATGAGAATCTTGAATCCATAAATCTTGAATCCATAAATCTTGAGTCCATTCAGGGCTTTGGCGCAAGCAGATTCATCAACCGCGAATTATCATGGCTTGCTTTTAATCAGCGCGTATTAGAAGAGGCAAGCAATCCGCTGCACCCCCTGCTTGAGCGGCTGCGGTTTTTATCCATTTCTGCCAGCAATCTGGATGAATTTTATATGGTGCGGGTGGCGGGGATTCGCGGGCAGATCGAAGCTGCGGTTACTGAAATTTCCCAAGATGGATTAAGCCCAAAAGAGCAGCTGGCGCAAATATCCAGCCATGCCCGCACACTTATTCAAGAGCAAAGCCGTGTGTTTAACATTTTACGCCTTGCCCTAGAACAGCAAGATTTTTATGTTTTTGAGGATTTAGACAGGCTATCCAGCGCAGACCTTGAGTGGCTTCAAGCTTGGTTCTTGGAACAAATCATGCCCGCCTTAACCCCGCTTGCGATTGATCCTGCCCACCCTTTTCCCTTCATTCCCAATTTGGGGATGTTCATGGCATTATCCTTATATAATGTTGAAAAAGATAATGTGATGCAGGGGCTTATCCCGCTGCCTGCCATTTTGGATCGCTTCATTCGATTGCCAAAACAGCATGATGCAAAGAAAATTCGTTTTATCCCGCTAGAATTGGTGATTAAGCAATATCTGCCCTTATTATTTCCAGGCTTTGAAGCCATCGGTTCTGGGATGATTCGGGTGCTGCGTGACAGCGATGTTGAAATTGATGAAGAAGCCGAAGATTTGGTGCGCACCTTTGAAAGCTTACTTCGGCGCAGGCGGCGTGGCAATGTCATTCGGCTGAAGGTGGAACAATCCACCCCTGATATGCTGGTTCACTTTGTAGCAGATCAAATGAGCGTTGATCCCCAAGATGTTTACCCTGTTGAAGGGATTGTGGGGCTTGCCGATATTAAGCAAGTCATTATTGATGAACGCAGGGATTTATTATTCAAGCCCTTTACCAGCCGTTTTCCGCAGCGCATTCGCGACTTTGGCGGGGATTGCTTTGCCGCGATCCGCGCAAAAGACATTGTGATCCACCATCCTTATGAAAGCTTTGATGTTGTGGTTCAATTTTTATGGCAAGCTGCGCGTGATCCCGCCGTGGTCGCCATCAAGCAAACGCTTTATCGCACATCAAAAAATTCCCCAATCGTTGCTGCGTTGATTGAAGCGGCGGAATCTGGAAAATCGGTAACCGCCTTGGTTGAGTTAAAAGCACGCTTTGACGAAGAGGCAAATATTCGCTGGGCGCGCAATCTTGAACGCGCGGGCGTGCAGGTGGTTTATGGTTTTGTGCATTTAAAAACCCATGCTAAAATTTCAATGATTGTCCGCCGTGAGGGCAAAAAGCTTAAAAGCTATGTCCATATGGGAACGGGAAATTATCACCCCATTACCGCCAAAATCTATACCGACCTTAGCTTTTTTACCTGCAACCCCGCGCTTAGCCGCGATGCAGCAAAAGCCTTTAATTTTATCACGGGCTATGCGCGGCCGTCCGATTTGGAATTATTATCGCTTGCCCCAATTAATTTAAAACAAACCATCATTGAACATATTGATCAGGAAATTGCATTTGCACGCGCTGGAAAACCTGCATCCATTTGGCTAAAGGTCAATAATCTTGTGCATGATGGGATTATTGATAAGCTGTATCAGGCAAGCCAAGCAGGGGTTAAGATCGAGCTTGTCATTCGCGGCATTTGTTGCTTGCGTCCTGGGGTTAAGGGATTGTCGGAGAATATTCGGGTGCGCTCGTTAATTGGGCGGTTTTTGGAACATGCCCGCATCTTATGTTTTGGCAATGGGCATGATATGCCGTCCCCTCATGCAAAATTATATATTGCATCCGCCGATTTGATGAGCCGTAATCTTGATCGGCGCGTGGAAACTTTAATCCCGCTTGATAATCCAACCGTTCATAAGCAAGTGTTGGATCAAATTATGATGGCGAATTTAAAGGATGATACGCAAAGCTGGATATTACAGCCAGATGGTAAATATCAACGCATTGCACCAGAAGAAAAAGGGTTTAACGCCCATCATTTCTTTATGACCAATTCCAGTCTTTCGGGGCGCGGCACGGGGCCTTCCAAGCGGGTGCAGCCTAAACGCGCGGCAAAATCAACCATTGCGGCTAATATTTCTGGCATCAAAAAACCCATCATATCATCGCCATGAAGGATGATTTTTATCAAAAGCTGCCTGCTGTTGACACCTTAAAAGCCTTTGCATCGCTGCAAGATTACACAAAACTGCCCGATGATTGGGTGGTGCTTTCTGCTGATATCGTAAATTCAACGGGGGCGATTGCGCGCGGGGAATATCGCAATGTGAATATGGTTGGTGCATCGGTGATTGCTGCTGTGTCCAATGCCTGTTCAGGAATTGAAATTCCGTTTATTTTTGGCGGCGATGGCGCAAGCTTGGCAGTTCCCGCAAGCTGCGAAGCGCCCGCTTATCGGTCAATGCAGGCGCTGCAAGCAAAATCCCCTGAATTTTTCAAGCTTCAGCTGCGCATTGGCAAGATTAAAATTGCGGATTTAAACGCGCAGGGGCATGATGTGCGGGTGATGAAATATGCGCCATCGCCCAAAAATCATATCAGCTTTTTTGCAGGTGGCGGCTTGGAAGCAGCAGAGCGCGCTTTGAAAGATGATAAAATCACGCCAAAGGATGATTCCTATCAATTTGATGAAGCAGATTTAACGCTAACGGGCTTGTCTTGTCGCTGGCAGCCGCTTAAACCTGCGCGCGGTAAAATCATCAGCTTGATCATTAAGCCTGATGGCAATCATGCCTTAAAGCGCATGATAAAGACCTTGGAATCCTGCCTTGATCGCAAGGATTTTAAATATGCTGCGCCCATTTCAATTCAAAATCAGAATATGAAATTTTTACCCTCAACCCTGCCCGTGGAATCGGAATTAAAGCAATATCGCTTTCGCAACATCCCGTTTAAGCGCGCATTAAGCTTTGCGCTGATTTACATGCAAGCCGCGATGGAATGGGGGATGGTTCAATTGCCCTTTTCACTGTTTGGCTATAATCTTGAGCGCTATAAGCAAGAGGTTACGCTGAATAATGATTTTGTAAAATTCAATGATATGATCTATTGTGTGCTGGATGTGTCCAATGCTGAAATTGCAAAAATCACACAATTTTTAGAACAAGGTCACCGCGATCATCATTTTGCCTATGGCATCCATATTGCCAATGAAGCGCTGATGACTTGCCTTGTGCATGATATGGTGATGGGCGAACATATCCATTTTGTGGACGGCAATGATGGCGGATTTGCAGCGGCATCGGTGGGGTTAAAACAACAGTTAAAAAATATGGCGCTTTAATTTTAATTTTGAATATGGGTGTGTTTTATGTGCGGAATTATTGGCATTATTAGCAAGGATCAAGTTGGATCACGATTGCTGCAAGGGCTGGAGCGATTGGAATATAGAGGGTATGATTCAAGCGGGATCGCGGTTTTTGATGATTCAAAAATTCATCTGCATCGCGCAGAAGGTAAAATCAAAAACCTAGCCAATTTGATGGCGCAGCAACCGCTTCAAGGCACCAGCGGGATTGGTCATACACGCTGGGCAACCCACGGCGCGCCCATTTTAAAAAATGCCCATCCCCATTGCACCAATCAGCTTGCGTTGGTGCATAATGGCATTATTGAAAATTATCAAGCACTGCGTCAATCCTTGGAAGGCGCGCAAATTAGCTATCAATCTGATACGGATAGCGAGGTTGTTGCCCATTTAATCACCGATCACTTAAATCAAGGCAAAAGCCCTGCCGAAGCAGTTCGTGACATTTTGCCGCTGTTGAAAGGCGCATTTGCGCTTGCGATGATGTTTGTTCATTATGATGGGATGATGATTGCGGCGCGGCGCGGTAGCCCGCTGGCGATTGGCTATGGTGATGGTGAAATGTTTTTAGGGTCAGACGCGCTTGCGCTTGCGCCATTCACCCAAAAAATCAGCTATTTAAAAGAGGGCGATTGGGTGGTTTTAACCCCAGATGGCGCAACCATTTATGATGTTAAGGGTGATCCCGTCACCCGCGATATTTTAATCAATAGCATTAATTTTGCCCAAATGGAGATGGGAAATTACAGCCATTTCATGGAAAAAGAAATCCATGAACAGCCGGGGGTCATTTCCCAAACCTTGCAATCCATCCTTGATCAGCAAACGCTAAATCTTAATCTGGGGGATTTTCCCTTTGATCCAAATAACATACAGCGCATGATTGCAAGCGCGTGCGGCACAGCATTTTACAGCTGCATGGTTGGCAAATATTGGATTGAATCGCTAAGCCAGCTTAGCATGGATGTAGATATTGCATCGGAATTGCGTTACCGTGATACCCCGCTTAATAAAAAGGACATTGCCTTATTTATCAGTCAATCTGGTGAAACCATGGACAGTTTGGAAGCAATGCGCCATGCGCAGCAAGCGGGGCTTACGGTTTTATCGGTTGTTAATGTGCCTGAATCCACCATGATGCGCGAATCCGCCTTGTCGCTGCTTACCCGCGCAGGGCCTGAAATTGGGGTTGCATCAACCAAAGCCTTTACAACTCAGCTTACAATGCTGCTTGCCTTGGCGATTGAATTTGGACGCGCGCGCAATGTTCTGCCTCAAGATCGCGCCCAGCATTTGGTGCAGCATTTGATCGCGTTGCCCAGTCTAATGCAAGAAATTTTAACCCGCTGGGATGAAATTGGCAAGCAAGCGCAGCTGCTGGTGGATGCAAAGGCGGTATTTTATATGGGGCGCGGCAATTGCTATCCGATTGCGCTTGAAGGCGCATTGAAATTAAAGGAAATCAGCTATATTCACGCAGAAGGCTATGCTGCGGGCGAGATGAAACATGGGCCGATTGCGCTGATTGATCGCGATCTTCCCGTGATTATGCTTGCCCCATCAGGGCCTTTATTGCCGAAAATCGCCGCCAATGTGCAGGAAATTGTAGCGCGCGCGGGCAAGGTTATTTTATTTGCCGATCAAGAAGCAGCGGATTTTATCACCAAGCAAACTCAGCCCACCAGCCTATTTATCATGCCAGCGGTTGATCCTGTGCTTGCGCCGATTCTATACAGTCTGCCGATGCAAATCCTTGCCTATGAAACGGCATTATTAAAAGGCACCGACATTGATAAGCCCCGCAATCTTGCAAAATCCGTCACGGTTGAATAGTCCCCCGCAACATAGGGGAATATGACGGCTTAATCTTCGGTGCCATTAATCTTCAGTGCCACTAATCTTCGGTGCCAAGCGTATCTGGGCGGCGCTTTAGGGTGAATATCCGCCCCTTAATTAGCGGGAAGGCAAAGCCTGCAATCGCAAAAGACCATAGCCCGATCGCAAGCGGGGATGAAATTAATGCCATAAAATCACCATCTGAAATGGTTAGGGCGCGCCTTAAATTCACCTCCATCTGATTGCCAAGCAA
Source organism: Alphaproteobacteria bacterium (assembly GCA_045106055.1). Lineage (GTDB taxonomy): Bacteria > Pseudomonadota > Alphaproteobacteria > CBDDJK01 > CBDDJK01 > JBGCED01. Next base: position 5,310 of record JBGCED010000136.1, on the reverse strand, counting down.
GATGCCCATAATCACCGGCACCAGCGGCACATCAAATTTACGCAGCAACCAGCCAATAAGCCCAAAACTGGTCACCACCAGCAAATCAAAGCTTGAGCCAGAGATGCCGTAAATCCCAATATAAGAAACCATGGCAACCCCAGGCATCAAATAATGCGAGGGAACGCGCAATACCCGCACAAAAATGCCAACCATCGGGAAATTAAGCAGCAACAGCGCGATATTGCCAATGAATAACGCCGCGATCAGCCCCCATACCACATCAGGATGATTGGTAAATAATAAAGGGCCTGGGGTAATATTTAATGCCATCAACATCGCAAGCAGCACCGCCGTTGTGCCAGAACCTGGCACGCCCAGTGCAAGCATTGGCACAAGTGCGCCCCCTGCCGAGGCATTATTGCCTGCTTCTGGCGCGGCAACCCCGCGTGGGTCTCCTGTGCCAAAAGTTTTATGTTTATTGCTGATTTTCTTTTCCCATGAATAGGCAAGAAATGACCCAAGCGATGCCCCCGCCCCTGGTAAAATTCCCGCAACAAACCCAATCGCAGTAGAGCGCGCCAGCGTTCCCCAAACCTTGTTCAGCATGGCAAAGGGGATTTTAACCTTACCAAGGCTTACAGGCGGTTTTGATGCGTTTTTATGGCGATGTTCAATGAAAATAAAAACCTCGGCAAGTGCGAATAAGCCCACAATCGCCACCAAAAAATCAATCCCATCATAAAGATGCACTTCGCCAAAGGTAAGGCGCGGCACACCCGTTTGACCATCCACCCCAACCATGGCAATGGCAAGCCCAAGCATCGCCGCAAATACCGCCTTTGATTGCGAACGGCTGGCAAGCCCGCCCAAGGTCGCAAAGGCAAGCCCGTAAAGGGCAAAATATTCGGCAGGCCCAAATAATAAGGCAATTTTAATCAGCTGCGGAGCAAGCAACACAAGCCCGATCGTTGCAAAAAACGCCCCAATAAAAGATGATAAGCCAGACAAGGCTAAGGCTTCGCCCGCTTGCCCCTTTTGCGCCATTGGATAGCCATCCAAAGTCGTCATCATCGCAGGCTCATCCCCTGGAATATTCAGCAAAATAGATGAAATGCGCCCGCCATACATTGCCCCATAATACACAGAAGTTAGCAAAATCATTGCAGGGGTTGGCGGTAACCCAAGCGTGAAGGCAAGCGGAATTAAGATGGCAACCCCATTTGAAGGGCCAAGCCCTGGCAATGCCCCAATCATCGTTCCCAGCAAACAGCCAATCAAGGCAAGCCCCAGATTTTGCCAGCTAAGGGCGATTGCAAAGCCATCCATTAAATTGCCAAGCACATCCATAATGATTTATTCCTTTTTTTTAAAAACCAACAATGCCGCGCGCAAGCGATAGTCCCAAAATTAAATGAAACAGCCCATAAAGCCCCGCCGCAATCACCGCGCCCGCAATCGCTGCCTTTAATGGCTGCGCGCCAAGCCGCCATGACAAATAAAAGCTTGCAAGAAAAGTGGATAGGCTAAAGCCCAAAAAAGATAAAATCAGCGCATAGGCATAAAGCACACCCGCAGCAAGTAAGATTTCAATAAGCTGGGCTGCTTGCGGCCAATCGGGCATTTGCGCGGGTTTTAACACCATCACCAAACCTGCAAGCCCAAACAGGGCAGCAATCAGCAAGGGAAAAGCCTTTGGCCCCAACGGATCAGAAATAAAGCTTTCCTCAATATTTAAAGCAGCAATGGCATAGATAATGGCAAGCACAATGCCAACCATTCCTAAGGCGCGGTCTCCCATTTTATAACCCTTTTTTATGATTCAAATAAAAGAAATGGACGGGGTTGTGCTATTGATAAACCCCGCCCATATTCAATCAATTCATTCTTAAAGAAAATATCTTATTTAAGAATGCCAATTTCACGCGAAATTTCTTCGATTTGTTGAATGTTATTATTCACAAACTGATTGAATTCTGCGCCTTGAAGCCCAAAAGGAGCAAGCCCGCTTTTTGCCATAATGTCTTTCCATACGGCTGAATCATAAAGATCGCCCAATTCAGACACCCAAAAATCATAGGCAGCATCGCTCATCCCGCCTGGCGCATAAAAGCCGCGCCAATTTGCACCAACAACATCAAGCCCTTGCTCTTTTGCGGTTGGGAAGGCAGCAAAATCGCCCGTCAAACGCTCTGGCGATAAAACGGCAATCACTTTCACTTCACCCGCATCCACAAAGCCTTTCATTTCGGACATATCACCCGTAAAGGCTTGAACCGAACCTGCAAGCAGTTGGGTTACAGCTTCGCCGCCGCCATCAAAGGCAACATATTTAATGGTGCGCACATCATCAATGCCCGCTTCTTTTGCTGCAATTAACACTTTCAGGTGATCCCAGCCCCCAACCGCTGAACCGCCAGAAATGGCAATCGCGCTTGGATTTGCTTTAATTGCATCCAATAATTCAGGCAGCGTGTTAATCGGTGAATCTTTGGCAACAGCAATTGCGCCATAATCCGCCCCAATCCCCGCAAGCCAGCGCACTTGTGATGCGTTATTGCCAGGATATGCGCCTTGGGCAAGCCGTGTTGCGGTTGCAGAAGATGCCGCGATGATCAAATCATTGGATTCACTGCGTTTATTCACCACTTCGGCAAAGGCAACCCCGCCGCCACCGCCAGCAAGATTTACAACCTGCATCGTGCCATCAATCGCCCCAAGGTCTTGCAGCACTTTACCCACCTGACGGCAAGTAAAATCCCAGCCACCCCCCGCATTTGCGGGCGCAATACATTCTGGCATTTCAGGGGTGAAAGATTGTGCGTGGGCTGCTGTTAAGCCCGACATTGATGATAATGAAAAGGCGGCAGCACCGATCGCGGCAAATTTTGTAACATTTAAAACTTTATGCCTGATGATAGCAAACGGCAAGTTTCGCCGCCAATTTTGCATTATTGCGAATAAGGGCAAGATTTGCAGCAATGGAACGCTGATCGCTTAGAATCGCCAGCTTCTCAAGCAAATAAGGGGTGATTGCTTTGCCGCTAATGCCGTCATCTTGCGCCATCCTTAATGCTTGATTAATAAAGCCCTGCATCACGCCATATTCAATCGCATCTGCTGCGGGGATCGGAATGGTTATTAATTCACCGCCCAGCATGCTTTTTTCAGCTTCAAAGCGATCCCGCATTTTCAGGATATTGGCGATGGTGTCAACATCATCCACCCGCCAATCCACAGGAAGTCCGCTGCTAATACAGTGAAAGGCAGGAAATTGATCGCAGCCATAGCCAAAAACTGGCACGCCTTGACTTTCCAGAATTTCCAGCGTGCGCGGCAAGTCTAAAATGGATTTTGCGCCCGCACAAACCACCGCGATCTTGGTGTGTCCAAGTTCATAAAGATCTGCGGAGACATCCAAACTATCTTGCCCGCCGCGATGCACACCGCCAATGCCGCCCGTTGCGAAAATGCGGATGCCCGCCATGTGCGCTGCCATCATGGTGGCAGCAACCGTGGTTGATCCATTGAGACCAAGCGCGATAGAAGTTGGCAAATCACGGCGACTAAGCTTAATCGCCGCCTTTCCTTGCTGCGCCATTTGGGAAATTTGCGCATCACTGATGCCAATTGTTAATTTGCCTGAAATAACAGCAATGGTGGCTGGAATTGCGCCCTGCGCCCTGATGATGTGTTCTAATTCGGTTGCAAGTTCATAATTTTGCGGCCAAGGCAGCCCATGCGAAATAATGGTTGATTCAAGCGCAACCACGGGCTTTCCCGCCTTGATTGCCTGCTGCTGTTCATCGCCCAGATGAAGAATCATAACAGGCTTAACGCAAAATGCTTAGCGTTTGATTATACATTGACCTTGCAGCTTCAATCACTTTAAGGTTTGAATCATAGGTTCGATTCGCCTCGCGCATATCCATCAATTCAACCAAAGTGCTGACATTGGGATATTTCACATAGCCATCGCCATCTGCGGCAGGATGAGAGGGATCAAATTTCATTTTAAAGCTGCTGCGCTGATCAGGGGCAATATTTTCAACCCGCACCAAATTGGCGTTTAAGTCGCGATCCATTATATTTTTAAACTTCACCAATTTTCGTTGGTAAGGATCACCGCCTGGCATTTGAGCGGTTGAATCCACATTTGCAATATTTTCTGCAATGGTTCTAAGGCGTGTGCCTTGGGCATACATGCCCGACCCTGCAATAAATAAACTGGCTTTTAAATCATCCATAATATTATGTCCTTTGGGCTAAAAAGATCAACCGCCGCCGCTGCGTCCAAGCGAGATATTATATAATTTTGAATATTGGCGATAAACCGTGGTTGCCATTTGATAATCGGCTTGGGTGGTTGCCATCTTCATCATTTGTTCTTCAAGCACCACATTATTCTTCATCGGCGCCGTTTCATAAGACCGCCGTGATCGCTGCGTTGAAAAGCGGTAATCCCCAGCATGGGGGCTTGAAATATGCGCTTCGCTGGTTTGGGCAAGCCTAAATTTAATGCGTGCGCCCGAAAGCTCTCTTTTAAAATCAAGCGCCTTTAAATCTTGCGCGCGATAGGTTGGCGTATCCGCATTCGCAATATTTTGTGCTACCACGCGCTGACGCTGGGTTAGCCAGTTCATTTTGGTATTCAGCATCCCAAAAATGGGTGAGGTTGCAAGTGTCATAACAATATACCCCTTAATTTCTATCTTCTATGGCGTGATCAGCACCTTTCTGGTGCAATCATTAAGGGAAGCAAGAATTATGCCATTACGAATAGCTCAAGGGTATATGGGCGAAGAAAACGCGCAGCAAAAAGAATTTCCATAAAAACAGTTTAAAGTAAAATCGCTTTGATCGTTTTTTCAACAAGCGATAAGGCGTTAATGAACGGCACTTAATGAATTACATTGCATTTATTATACATTGACCTTCAAACCAGAGCGCGCGCCGACATTATTTTCAAATTGGGCATCAAGAAAGTTTTTTAATTCCTTGGAGGGAAATTGTGCAATCGTATCACCGCTTAATCGGCGGGTGATTTTGACATAAACCTCTTCTTCGGCAGCATCATAAGTGACGCTGGCATCAATGGAGCTTTCATTATATTTTGCCGCCGCATTTTGAATCAGGCGGCCGCGTTGTTGATCGGGCGCTTCTTCATTTGCATTATCTTGACGCACATTAGGGTCTGTTGCGTCCGCAGCACTGGTCACAGCATGATCGGTGATTTTGCCGATGGTTGAAGTCGCATTGGCAAGATTGGAGTTTTGCGGATTAGTTGCTGCCGTTGCGGGTGCAACCGCTTGCATTGGTGGTAAGATTTCC
>JBGCED010000135.1:0-3113 GCA_045106055.1 Alphaproteobacteria bacterium | reverse complement strand
CAACAAGAAAGCGCGTTCAAGCCTTGGCAAGGGAAATGAATTATGTTCCCAATCGCGCGGGGCTTCGGCTTCGAACGGGAAAAACCCATGTGATTAGCCTTATTTTAAACCCGCATGAAGAGGTGACGGGCTATAGCACCGCCTTAATTAGCGGCATTAGCCAAAGCTTGAAAGACACCCAATATCATTTGGTTGTGACCCCTAATTTTATCAATGAAAGCGCGATCACGCCCGTTGATTACATCATTCACTCACGCGCCGCTGATGGCATTATTTTCTCGCGCACCATGCCCGATGATCCGCGTGTGCATCAATTATTAAAGCATAATATTGCGTTTGCCTGTCATGGGCGCACCGAAATTAACGCCGATTATGCCTATGTTGATTTTGACAATGAAGCTTTTGCAAGTCTTGCCGTGGATCGGCTGGTTAGCTTGGGGCGGCGCAAAATTGGCGCGATTGCTCCGCCTGATCATATCACCTATGCAACCTTATTTAATCGCGGCTTCAAGCAAGCCTTGGCGCGTCACGGGCTGTTTCCCTATGAATTCACAAAGCTGCGCTTTGATAGCCCGCCTGAATTAATTCAAGCGGAGCTTGCACAAGCAAGCGCGCAAAATCGCGCACCTGATGGGTTGATTTGTGCGGGCGAGCTGCCAGCGCTTGCGGCGATTGCGGGCTATCAGCAAAATGGGCTTGATTTTGGAAGTGATTTTAATGTGGTTGCAAAGCAAACCTCTGCATTTTTTGATTATCACCGCCCCGCCATTGACACGGTTAAGGAAAATTTATTTGAAACGGGGCATTTGCTTGGAACACATTTATTGGCAAGGCTGGATCATCCAGAAGCCCCCGCCCCGCGCAGCATTCTGCCCGCCCTGCCTTGCTGGCGTGATTAGATGCGTTTTGCTTAAATGAGGGGATTCTATTTGCAATCACCTTAAGGGTGATGTGCTTGGGTTATTTGCAATCACCTTAAGGATGATGTGCTTGGGTTCAAAGAAAACCGCCTTAGCGGCGACCGAATAATTTCTCAATGTCTGATTTTTTAAGCTCAACATAGGTAGGACGCCCATGATTGCATTGCCCTGAATGGGGGGTGGTCTCCATCTGGCGCAATAGCCCGTTCATCTCATCGGCATTTAATTTACGCCCCGCGCGCACCGAACCATGGCAAGCCATTGTGCCGCAAATCTCGCCAATTTTTTCTTTTAAGCTTAATATTTCACCCATATTTTGCAATTCATCGCTTAAATCTTGAACCAGCTGCTTTGCATCACATTTTCCAAGGATGGCGGGAACTTCGCGAACGATCACCACCCCTTCGCCAAAGCCTTCAATCAATAAGCCAAAGGCAAGCAATTCATCTTGCTTTTGTAATAGGGCATGGGCTTGCCCTTCGCCAAGTTCGACCACTTCAGGGATCAGCAAGATTTGCCGCTGCAAGGGTTTTCCCTCCATCGCCGCCTTCATTTTTTCATAAACCAGCCGTTCATGCGCTGCATGCTGATCAACAAGAATAATGCCATTTGCAGTTTCAGCAATGATATAGGTATTATGAAGCTGCCCGCGCGCAAGCCCCAGCGGATAGAATTCTATGTTTTCTGTTCCGCCATCTCCAATATTTTGGGCTTGGGGCGGCATCGCAATATTTTGAAATGCAGGATTTTGAAACTCAGGACTTTGGAAATGATGGGCGCGTTCTGCTAATTGATGGGGCGGGGCTTGGCGTGCAAAAGCGGCATGATTATGATATTGCCCTTGAAAAGATGCCTTGTTGGGATCGCCACCTTGTGTTTGAAAATAATTCAAGGCTTGTGTTGCAACCGTGGTGCTTGCCTGATGCCCCGCATCATTTAACGCACCGCGCAAGGCGGTAATCATCAAGCCGCGCACCATGGCGGGATCCCGAAAGCGAACCTCGCTTTTTGCAGGATGGACATTGACATCCACCATATCAGGCGGGCATTTCAAAAATAGCGCAAGCAAGGGGTGGCGATCACGGGCAAGAAAATCTTGATAGGCGGCGCGCACCGCCCCAATCAGCTGTTTGTCTTTAACAGGGCGATCATTAACAAATAAAAACTGCATGCTGGGCGTTCCGCGATTAAAGGTCGGCAGCCCCGCATAGCCCGTTAGGATAAAACCATCACGATTCGCGTTAATATACACTGAATTATCCACAAAATTACGCCCAAGCACTTCGCCAAGTCGATGCAGTAGCTGATCTGCGGGCGGCAATGCGGGCTTTGCATTAAAGCTACGCTTTGCCTTATCCTGATCATATAATTTAAAGGAAATATCAGGATTCGCCATTGCCAAACGGTCCATTATTTCGGTGATTGCCATCAGCTCTGCGCGCTCGCTGCGCAAAAATTTCAACCGCGCGGGAACAGCGTAAAATAAATCGCGAACCTCTATTTGTGTGCCGCGATTCAAGGATGCGGGCATGGCTGCTTGCTTATTGCCCGCTTGAATGGCAATAGACCACGCGGATTCGCTATCCGCAATTCTGGAAATCAGGCTTAATTTGGATACGGAGGCTATGGACGGCAAAGCTTCGCCGCGAAATCCCATCGCTTGAATGGCAAATAAATTATCATCGGGCAGCTTAGAAGTTGCATGGCGATCCAAGGCAAGGCTAAGCTGATCTTTGGTCATGCCCGAACCATTATCGGTGACCCGAATTAAGCCAATGCCGCCTGCTTGTATATGAACCGTGATTTGATCCGATCCCGCATCAATTGCATTTTCAACCAATTCCTTAACGACGGAAGCAGGGCGTTCAACCACTTCGCCCGCAGCGATTTGATTGACCAAATGATCGGGTAATTTGCGTATATTTGATGTGACCATGATTAAAAGCTATGCAAGATTCACACGCTTCAAGCAAGCAGATTTATATGATAGGCTTCACTTGTTGAAAGCAACGGGAAACAAAGCGCCAAGCTGATTTACCACATTTTGAACCATAAGATTTGTTGGTTGCTACTTTCTAAAAGAAAGCGTAAAAATAAACGCATAAAATTTAAAAGGAAAATATATGACCTCGCTTGATAATGTTGTAAATGGTGTTTTTGATCGGCTGCTGCCTGCGGTGCTTTCCAAGGAAA
>JBGCED010000134.1:0-27343 GCA_045106055.1 Alphaproteobacteria bacterium | reverse complement strand
TCATCAATGGTGCATCCGAATTAATGGCAGCAATCTTTGAAGCCCAAGGCATTCACACCAGAATCGCGCTTGGCGCATCATCGCTGCCCTTTGGTGCCGCCGTTGAAATAGATGCAATTATTGGTTTATCTTCGTTCGAATCAAGGTAATATACATACCAAAATGGGGGGATGGTAATGATGAATTTTATTTATTTCATTATCGCGGTTATTTCAGGATATTTAACGCTAATATTAATCGTTTTATTGTGGCGCATTTTGAAAGCGCCCAAATGGGCTATGGATGAAGCGCGCAATCAATCCTTGGGATTTAAAGAAACGCTTAATGGGAAGACCAACGAACATGCGGATTCTCGTTATAAAGAAAATACCGCAGATTTTCATATTCAAACGGTAGATGGCAAGCCTAGGATTATTGTTGATCCACAATCAAAGGCATCGTTAGAGCTTGTCGGCCATATTATTGGCAATGATTAACATTGCTTAGCGTTAAAGGCACCCAATAGCGTGAATCAAGATGAATCTGCTAAATTTTGTTGGATTGGCTGGGTACCGTCTATAACGGGACGGCTATCTTTTTCGTTGATTGGGCATTCAGAATTTCCATATCCAGCCAAATATTTTAATAGCATCCGCAGAAATAAACGCTATGTGATTGTCTATCAAAAGCGATGGCCGCGTGACGGTGTGCTTTTGAGCATAAAAATCATTCGCGATTTGATGGAAGAGAAGAACCGAGGTTTTGGTGCTGAGCCAAAGACAGAATCGCGCTTTCATCATTGTTTTTTTATTGCAAATTCCAACATAAAAGAGGTCGGAAGCGATGAATTGCTTATTGGTACCATATATTTTGTGCGTAACTATAAAAAACTGGATAATTTAAACAAGAAAATTAATGCGTTCATGGAAAAACATACGCAGCAAGATATCTCGTGCCTTGAAGGCGATTTCACAAAGATCAAAGCAGTGCTTGATACGGAAATTGTTCAATTTAATGTCGCGCTTAAACGCAGCGGAAAAGCCGAAATCTCTGTGAATGGCGATGGTTATGAAAGTTCCGAACACGCAAAACCACTTGCAAATTCCGCCTATTTTTTTCTAAGGGATATTGCGCATCAGCATAAGCATCATTCACCGACAAAAGACACTATCGCGACTCTTAATGATATAAAAGAATGGAAATTTTTAACCCTGCAAAGCCTTATGCATGCGGTTTTATCCGGCAAGCGCACATTCAGCACCAGCACGAACGCTGCAGGAATATTGGCTTATGCACGCAGTTTTTGTAGAACCATTGTAAGACCAAGCATAAAATCTTCCCCACCTCAATTACAACAAATATATGATGCGGTAATGAGCGACGAAATATTAGCATCACACAGCATATTACAAGCGCGCAAAAACGCCAAGCGCAGCGCACGCAATCATAAAATATCAACCTTCACGGCCATTATGTTGGGATATTTAGCGATTACTGTTTCCGCCTTTGGCATTTTAGGCAGCAAGAGTTTGGAAGGTCATGGTAGATCAGGCATGGAAGAATTTCTAGCCGGTGTTTTACAATTTTCGATCAGCAGCCCTTATGCTTTGCTTGTCCCGCTTGTCATTATCTTGGCATTTATCTATCAAGGAACAAAATCGTTTGAAAATAATGGCTTTTTAAATATCGCTTATCGTCTTTTTATGAAATGTAAGAAAAATGCTTTGGTAACTTTAATATTACTGGCGATATTCGCTTCAGGCTTCAGTTTTATGTTTTTTACAGGTCTTCTTTTCAACCTCTAGGGTGTTTTGCTTTCAGCAAAAAGAGGTCACTTGATCTGCGCTAAGCAGCAGGGATGCTTGATTTGACTTTCAACAAAATAGATTGAAAATATCAAAATTGTATTTTTTACGCGGTGAAAGCGGCAAAGAAATCATTGCCTTTATCATCAATGACGATGAAAGCGGGAAAATCAACAACTTCAATGCGCCAAATGGCTTCCATGCCAAGCTCTTCATAGGCAATGACTTCAACTTTTTTAATGCAATCTTGGGCAAGCCTTGCACCAGGCCCGCCGATGGAGCCTAAATAAAATCCGCCATGCTTCTTGCAGGCAGCGGTGACCATTTGCGAACGGTTTCCCTTTGCAAGCATCACCATTGATCCGCCCGCTTCTTGAAATTCATCCACGAACCCATCCATGCGCCCTGCTGTGGTGGGACCAAAAGAACCCGAGGCAAAGCCTTCTGGTTTTTTTGCAGGCCCTGCATAATAAATGGGATGATTTTTAAAATAATCGGGTAAAGGTTCACCTTTTGCCAATTGTGCTTTTAATTTTTGATGGGCTGCATCGCGCGCCACAATGATTGACCCAGACAGGCTTAGGCGGGTGCGAATGGGGTGCTTGCTAAGGGTTGCAAGAATATCCGCCATTGGCTGATTAAGATCAATCTTAACCGTTTCTTGGGCGATATTTTCCATGCTGACCGCAGGCATGAATTTTGCTGGGTCTTGTTCCAGCTGCTCCAAAAATACGCCATCGCGATTAATCTTTGCAAGCGCCTGACGATCTGCGGAACAAGATACACCAATGCCAATCGGCAAGCTTGCCCCATGGCGCGGCAGACGAATGACCCGCACATCATGGCAAAAATATTTACCGCCAAATTGCGCACCAATCCCGATCTGGCGTGAAATTTCAAGCAGCTTTTGTTCCAGATCGCGATCACGAAAGGCAAGCCCTTGATCGCCGCCTTGGCTTGGCAGCGTGTCTAAATATCGGGTTGATGCCAGCTTGACAGTTTTCATGGTTAATTCTGCGGAAGTGCCGCCAATCACCACCGCCAAATGATAGGGCGGACAGGCTGCTGTGCCAAGGCTGATCATTTTTTCTTTTAAAAATTGCAGCATTTGGCTTTCTTCAAGCAAGGCAGGGGAGGGCTGATATAAAAAGCTTTTATTTGCGCTGCCGCCCCCTTTGGCAATCATCAGGAATTTATATTCATCCGCACCTTCGCATGCAATGTCAATTTGCGCGGGCAGGTTGTTTTTGGTGTTCACTTCGTGATACATGGAAAGCGGGCTGAGCTGGGAATAGCGCAAATTACATTCTTGATAGGCATCAAGCACACCTTGCGCCAGCATTGCCTGATCGCTGTTGCCGGCGGTGATAATATGCCGCCCGCGCTTTGCATTGATGATGGCTGTTCCTGTATCTTGGCACATGGGCAAAACGCCGCCCGCTGCAATATTCGCATTTTTCAGCAAATCATAGGCAACATAGCGATCATTCTCGGATGCTTCTGGGTCTTCTAGGATATTGCTTAATTGCTTTAAATGACCACTGCGCAGGTAAAAATTAATATCCATAAAGGCTTGCTTTGAAAGCAAGGCAAGTGCTTTTGTATCAATTTGCAAAAAAGATTGCCCGCCCACTTGCAGCTGCGATACATAATCGGCGGATAATTGGCGATATTCGGTTTGATCCTTACCAAGGTCAAACAAAGACCCTTGATTGGCTTCCATCATGGTCATAATCCTTTTTGCATTGATGATTTTACTTTTTAAGTCGGGTGGTAATATAAATGCCTGACAAGACCATGCCAAGCCCAAAAAGCGCATTTACCGAAGGCGTTTCACTTAAAAAAACAACCCCATAACCAACCCCAATCACAGGCACAAGAAAATTAACATTGGATAAAAAACTTGCGCCTTGCGCGCGCAGCACCCGTAACATGATTAAATGCGCAATTGCCGTTGGTCCGATTCCCAAATATAACACCGCGCCCCATGCCAGTAAATTTTGATCTTGCCACACAAAATTTTCAAACGGACGATCATAGATAAGTGCGATTGGCAGCATGATCAAGGTGGAGATTAACAGCGTTCCCGCAGCAATGCCCCGAAAGGATAGCGGCGCGCCATTATAATCGGTTAATCTTGAAAGGGTGCGATTGAAAAGCGATGCCAGCGCATAGCCAAATGCGCCCAATAAAACCGCAAGCTGTGCGATCAAGATTTTATCAAAGCCTGTTTGGGCGATTGCAAATAATTTATGGATGCCAATTAATACGACAACCCCTGAAAACCCAACCGCGATTCCAATTAATTTATAAAGATTCCATTTTTCATCATCGGTGAAATAATGGGCCAAGATCACGGTCACCAGCGGGGTTAGCGTCATTAAGATTGCTGCGACCCCTGAATCAATCGCTTGCTGACCATAAGCGATTAAGAAAAAAGGCATTGCCGTTCCAAAAATTGCCACCAGCAGCATTAAGCCCCAAATGCGCCGCCCCTTTGGCAAGCGATGCCCGCCAGCATAGGCAATCAGCCCAAGCAGCAACGCGCCAATCAATAAGCGTGACGCGGATAAGGTCATGGGCGGCACTTCCACGACCGCAATTTTGATGAATAAAAAGCTTGATCCCCACACCAAAGCAAGCAATAACAACCAGGCATAATCAATGATTGGAATCTTGCCATATATATGGCGTTGCTGCTTATTCGAATCACCCATAGACAATTGTTTTATCCTTAGCTTATATCTGACTTGACTTTATATGGGCTAATGATGATATATACAAGCCTTGAACAATGATGTTAGCCATAATTGGAGCATAGAAAATGACAAATCCTATCCCGACTCGCCCCAGCAAAGAACAAGCAATGGAAGCGGTGCGCACCTTAATTGGCTATGCAGGGGATGACCCAAGCCGCGAAGGGGTGATTGATACCCCCAAACGCGTGATTAAAGCCTTTGATGAGCTATTTTCTGGTTACCGCGCTGATCCTGAAGCTGAATTGCAGCGCACCTTTGAAGAGGTTGAGGGCTATGAAGATATTGTTTTGCTGCGCGATATTGCCTTTGAATCGCATTGTGAACATCATATGATGCCCTTTATTGGCCGTGCGCATGTTGCCTATTTGCCTGAAAAGCGCGTGGTTGGCATTTCCAAGCTTGCCCGCGCCGTTGAAATCTATGCGCGCCGCTTGCAATCACAAGAAACCATGACTTTGCAAATTGCAAATATCATTGATCAGGTTTTGAAACCGCGCGGGGTTGCGGTGATTGTGTCCGCTGAACATTTATGCATGACCATGCGCGGCGTTCGTAAAGCAGGGGTTCAAACCGTGACCAGCCATTATTTGGGCGCGTTTAAAGATCAATCCCATCATCGTTTGAATTTGCAAGCCCTGTTGGGTCAATAAGCGCTTTTTACATAAAGCATCTTTGATATAAAGGCTGTTGCAAGTTGAACTTTCTGGAGGTTATCACCCTTTCGGGCATTGTTATTTTATTTGTCTTGTCCCCAGGGCCCGGCATGGTTGCATTATTGGCAAGATCGCTAAGCTCTGGCTCATGGCCTGCTTTTTGGCTTGGCGTGGGCGAGGTTTTGGGCGATAGTGTCTATTTGCTATTCGTTGTGATTTCACTGGGGGCTGCCGCCGATGCCATCACGCCCTATATGATTTATGTCCGCTATGTTGGGGGGGCTTATCTTGCCTATGTTGGGGTGAAGCAATTTAACGCCGCGCCCATGCGCCGCGCCCAGCGCAGCAAATTAAGAAAGCGCGATGTCGTAAAATCCTTATTTGAGGGGTTTTTAATTTCAGGCTCTAATCCAAAAGTTGTCGTATTTTATTTGACATTATTGCCATTATTTGTTGATATTCCAAGTCTTAATATTGTAACGGGCGCGCAAACCGTGTTGACGATCATGGCGTCTTTGTTAATTGCCGTGATCATTTTGGTGCTTAGCGGGCAGCAGTTGTCAAAATTGCTGGATCGCCCCAATTTTGCGCTTTGGCTTAATCGGGTAACGGGCATGATGATGATTGGGGTTGGCATCTGGATTGCCCTTGCTTAGATGAAAGGTAAAAAAATGACTTTAAAAGTTGCTTTGCAAATGGATCCGATTGAATCGATTGATATTAAGGGGGATTCCAGCTTTGTGCTGGGGCTGGAAGCGCAAGCGCGCGATTATGAACTTTATTATTATCAGCCCAAAGATTTGTTTTTTGACCATGCGCAAGGGGTGCTTGCCGATGCAAGCCGTTTGCAGCTTCGGCGCAAACAGGGCGATCATTTTACAGTTCAGCCCAAACAAAGAATGCATATTGGCGAATTTGATGTGATCCTATTGCGCCAAGACCCGCCTTTTAACATGACTTATCTAACCACCACTTGGCTGCTGGAGCATGCGCCCGCAACCACTTTGGTGGTGAATGACCCAAAATCGGTGCGCGATGCGCCTGAAAAACTACTGATCACCCATTTTCCAGACTTGATCCCGCCAACTTTAATCACACGCGATCAAGCCTTGATTGAAAATTTTCGTGATCAGCATGAATCAATCATCATTAAGCCGCTTTATGGCAATGGCGGCGCGGGCATTTTTCACCTGGAGCGCAAGGATCATAACCTTTCCAGTCTGCTTGAGATCTTTGCCGAGCGTTCTAATGAGCCTTTGATGATTCAAGCCTTTCTGCCCGAAGTTGCACAAGGCGATAAGCGCATCATTCTTGCAGATGGTAAGCCAGCGGGCATCATTAACCGCGTTGCAGCCCAAGGCGAGATAAGGTCCAATATGCATGTTGGCGGCAAAGCCATCCCCGCAGATTATGCCCCGCGCGACCTTGAAATCATTGAGAAAATCGCCCCCATTTTACAGCGCATGGGGCTGATTTTTGCAGGCATTGATGTGATTGGCAATTATTTGACTGAAATTAATGTAACCTCTCCAACGGGCTTGCAAGAAGTGACCAATTTTACAGGAAAACCACCCGAAAAAGACATATGGGATGCGATTGAAGCGCGCTTGGCGTTAAGGTCTTGATAGAGATATGGTGACCAAAACCGATAATTACAGCCTTGCGATTATTTTGCTGCTTGGCACTTTGTTGCTGTTCACCATCTTGGACAGTATCGGAAAATATTTAATCATCAACGGCATCCCCGTTTATCAAGTTGTGTTCATTCGATATGTTGTTCATGTATTATTGATGCTGATCCTGTTTTATCCCAAAATGGGGCGGGCATTATTTCAATGTCAAAGCGGGTGGTGGGTCATTATACGCAGCCTTTTGCTAACCCTAATGACCTTATTAAATTTTTGGGCATTAAGCTATATTCCCATCGCGACTACCGCTGCCATCATTATGACCATCCCTGTATTTATTTGTTTTCTATCGGTTTTAATGCTGAAAGAACGGGTGGGATGGGTGCGAATTAGCGCAATGGTTGCAGGCTTTATTGGGGTGTTAATCATCCTTAGACCCTTTGGCATGTCATTTCACTGGGCAATGCTGCTATCTTTGGGCATGGCGATTTGCGGGGGATTATTTAATGTTATTACCCGCAAAATTGCGGGCGTTGACAGCCCCAACAGCCTGCAATTTTATGGCGGGATCATTGGCGTTATCTTGCTGTTGCCGTTTCAATTTCAAGGCTGGGTCATGCCTGATAATGACTTGATGATTATGCTATTGATCGGGCTTGGCTTTGCGGGTTGGGGCGGGCATCAATTATTAATCTTGGCGCATCATCACGCCGAAGCATCCAGCCTTGCACCGATCGGCTATGTGCAGTTTTTATTCATGTCGATTTCCAGCTGGCTTATTTTTCAAGAAGTGCCAGATTGGCCCGTATTTTTGGGCGCAGCCATTATTTTGATGAGCGGGCTGTTTATATGGTGGCGTGAGCGTAATTTGCCCGCAATAGACACAGAATCCCCCGCAACCTTACCCCCTAAATTATAGGGCATGGTTCATGGCAAATGAACCATATTAAGCGTGAATTGCTTTTGATTTTAAATAGCGAAACAGGCGATATAACAATAATAGGCTGATCAGGATCAGAAAAATAATGGGTTCAGGCTGCCAGCCCTTGACGACCATTAAATAATGGACCCCTGCAAGCAGTGCCAGCGGATAGGTTAAAAGATGCAATCGCTTCCAGCGTTTGGGATTAAGTTTTCGAACCCAAAAATTATTTGAAGTCACCGCCAAGGGCAGCGCAAGCATCATCCCGACCATGCCCATCGTGATAAAGGGGCGTTTGATAATTTCCTTGATGATATTATTGGGTTCAAATCCTTGGGAAATGCCCGCCCATAGCATGAAATGCACCGCAATATAGAAAAAAGCCATCACCCCCAATGCGCGGCGAAATTTTACCAAATCCAGCCCGATTTTACGCAAGGGGGAAATAAGCAAGATCACCACCAGCAATTTTAACGCGCCCTCGCCATAAAAATCAATTAAGCGATCCAGCGGATCAGCCCCCAGCCTGTTCAGCACGCCAAGCGCGAACATATAAGCGGCAATCGCAAACAGCGCACCATAGACAATAAGCGGGGATAGCTTTCTGATGCTTCCAGATGCTTTTTTTAAGCGTGCAATTTGCATGGTTCGGAAATTTACTTTTTCTTAGGGCGAAATTGATCCAAGCGGATCACATTATCAACAAGGGGTTCATCCGATGGATCGCCCGTATCTTTGGCTTGCTTGTCATGCCCTGTTTTGGATCCGCGCGGCGGCATTGAATTTGGCAAGGAAAAAAGCGGAATTGCGCGCCCCATATCCGCAGGCTTGGTTGGGGAATCTTCGCCAGCTTTTGTTGAATCTGCAACCACATCCAGCTCGAACCATTTTTCATCATCCATCCATTCGGACATCGTAAAGGCAATCGGCACAGAAGGATCAGCAAAAGCAACAATGGCATCAAAGGGAATATGAAGCGTTTCAATAACACCGCCAAAGCTTAAATCAACATGAAAACCATCATCATCCACCGCAAGATTCCAATAGCGATGCTGCAAAATAATGGTTAATTCTTCGGGATTGCTTGCCTGCAAATGATCTGGAATTTCCACCCCTTCATATTGCGTGTAAAAGGTAATATAAAAATGATTATCGCCCATAAGCCCATTGGCAACGGCCTGTTCAAGCGAGCGCCTGATGATCAGCAGCACCGCTTCATACATAATTTCGCTATAATTGATTGTTTCTTTTCCCATGACCTTAAAAATGCCACATAGCGCGGCTTTGGTCAATCATTAAACATCATCATTGGCATTAAACATCATCATTGAAAAATGGCATGATTGCCCCTTTATGGCAAATCACTTGTGCTGCCAGCTGATTTCCCGCATTAACGGCTTCAAGCGGTGATTGCCCGCTTAATAGCGCGCCCAAAAAGGCAGCATTAAAGGAATCGCCCGCCGCCGTTGTATCGACGGGTCTGTCAATGATGGTTTGCGGGTGAATATGCTGACTGGAATCAGAATCAAACAAAATTGCGCCATCGCGCCCCAGCTTAATTACCCCTTGTTGAATGCCGAAGCGGCGCAAACGATCAATGGCTTGCTGCGGCTGTTCATCGCCATGAAGCATTTGTTCATCCTCAAAAGTCATTAATGCCATATCGCAAAGCGGCAGGAATTGCTTGAAAACCAACCGCGCATGGGTTTCATCTTGCCAGCCACGCGGGCGATAATTTCCGTCAAATACCAGCTTTGCGCCCGCTTGCTTGGCGTCATGCAAATGGCTTAGCAGGGATTGCTGCTGCGCTTCATCCAAAATAGACAGGCTGATCCCCGTAAAATAAAGATAATCATAAGCTTTTAGCTGCGCCAGCAGCGTCTGCCCCGCTTGCCCTTGAAACATCACGCGCGCCGCAGATTGGGAACGATAATAATAAAAGCTGCGCTCTCCGTGATCATCGGTTCTAATGATATAAAGCCCTGCTTGCCGATCTGGAATGCGACCAATCATTGAAGTTCCAACCGATTCTGATTTTAAAAAATCAACCAGCTGCTGGCTATAAGGATCGCTGCCCACCGCGCTGATATAATCAATTTGAATATGGTTAAGATCGCGAACGGCGCGCGCAAGATAAATTGCGCTATTGGCACTATCGCCGCTATAGCCCATTTCAAACTGGGCGGGCGCATCGCCTTGGCGCAATTCAATCATGCATTCGCCAATCGCGGCAATTTTTAAAGCTTTATTCATTATGATTCCAGCAAATGGCTGCTTGCTTGGCTTGCCAATTTTTTAATTGCTTGCCAGTCTTGTGCCTTGACCAAATCGGGCGGGCTTAACCAGCTGCCCCCAACCGCAAACACATTTGGAAGCGTCAAATAAGCATCCAAATTATCCAAATTAACCCCGCCCGTTGGGCAAAATTTAAGGGTGGGGAATAGCGGATTAATCGCTTTTAGCATTGCCGCGCCGCCAACCAAATTGGCAGGAAATAATTTTAAATATTGAAAGCCCGCCGCCTGTGCCTGCATCATTTCTGAAACCGTGGCAACCCCAGGCAAAAAGGGTAATTTGGTTGCGCCAATCGCGCGGGCAAGCACAGAATCCATGCCAGGGCTAACCCCAAAATCTGCACCAATGCCAATGGTTTGATCCAGCTGATCCAAGGTAAGAATGGTGCCAATCCCAATTTGGCTGTCGGGAAATTCCTTGATGATCGCGGCGCTGGCTTCCAACGCAACAGGGCTTCTAAGGGTAATCTCAAGGCAATTAAGCCCCCCTTCAATCAATGCCGAAGCAAGGGGAAGCGCATCATCAAGCCTGTTAATTTGCAAAACAGGAATGATGGTTTTTTGTTTAAAGCATGGGGTTTGGTCAAAATAATTCACTTATAATTCCTTAAACTTAATGATTGTTTCGGGGCAATCCTGCTTGCGCGATTTGCTGATATTCGCACGCCCCTTGCATGACCATGCCATTTGAAAAGGGCGTTGTGTGCTTTCTGAAAATTTCTTGCCATGGGGTTTGGCTTGCGGGTGATGGATAGCCCCCCGCCGCATCCAAATCGCGTTTTCTTTGCGCCAGCATGGCATCATCCACCAGCAAATCAACGCGGCATTGATTAAGGTCAATTCTGACGCGATCTCCTGTTTGGGCAAGTGCAAGCATGCCGCCCGCAGCAGCTTCTGGTGATGCGTTTAAGATGGATGGGGATCCTGAAGTCCCTGATTGCCTGCCATCCCCAATACAGGCAAGCACGCTTATGCCTTGTTCAATTAAGTAATTTGGCGGGCGCATATTCACAACTTCCGCACCGCCAGGATAGCCAAGCGGTCCTGCACCGCGCATGATCAACACACTGTTAGGATCAATCGCCAGCGCGGGATCATCAATGCGTGCATGAAAATCCTCTGGCCCGTCAAACACAAAAATCTTGCCTTCAAACGCGTTTGGATCATCGGGGTTATTCAAATAACGGCTTTGAAATTCGGCATCAATCACGCTGCTTTTTAAAATCGCCGTATCAAATAAATTGCCTGTTAAATTTAAAAAACCTGCTTTTTCCTTTAACGGTTGATCATAGGGCGTGATCACATTTTGATCCTTGATAACGGATTCTTGATAAGTGTCTTTTAAGCTGTATCCGCTTGCCATTAACGCATCTGGATAGGGCAATTGATCATGGCGTAATAATTCGCCAATCACCGCAGGCAGCCCGCCAGCATGATAAAAATCTTCGCTTAAATATTCCCCCGCTGGCTGCACATTTGCCAATAGCGAAATATGATGCCCGTAATCTTGAAAATCTTGATTGCTAAGTTCAAGCCCCATATGTTTGGCAATCGCAATTAAATGGATGGGGGCGTTGGTTGATCCGCCAATCGCAGAACATACGGCGATTGCATTTAAAAAAGCGTGCTTTGTCATAATGTCGCTGGGTTTAAAATCGGTTTCAACCATTTCAACAATGCGCTGTCCTGTTTTATACGCCATCTGCCCGCGCTCGCGGTAGGGGGCGGGAATGGATGCGCTGCCCTTTAGCTGCATGCCAAGCGCTTCTGCAAGTGAATTCATGGTGGATGCCGTTCCCATCGTGTTGCAATAGCCCACAGATGGCGCGCTGGATGCGACCAAATCCATAAATTCTTCATCATTAATTTTGCCTGATGCATGTAACTGCCGTGCGTGCCAAATGATTGAGCCAGAGCCTGACCGCTTCCCCTCATGCCAGCCATTCAGCATCGGGCCCACAGAAAAGCCGATTGCGGGAATATTGACCGTTGCCGCTGCCATCAATAATGCAGGGGTTGTTTTATCGCAGCCAATCGTTAATACGACCCCATCAAGCGGGTATGAATAAAGCACCTCCACCAAGGATAAATAGCTTAAATTGCGATCCAGCATCGCGGTGGGGCGTTTGCCTGTTTCTTGGATGGGGTGAACGGGAAATTCAATCGGAATGCCGCCCGCTGCGATGATGCCATCTTTTAAGCGGGATGCAAGATCAACATGATGGCGGTTGCAAGGCGCAAGGTCTGATCCTGTTTGGGCAATGCCGATAATCGGCTTTCCTGCCTGTAATTCACCGCGCGTTAAGCCATAATTTAAATAGCGTTCAAGATAAAGCGCGGTCATGGTGGGATCGCTTAAATTATCAAACCATTCTTGAGAGCGATATTTTAACGGTTTTGGCATAACGCATCATTCCTTGTATAGCATAAATATGATCAGGCTTTGGTAAAGTGAAAACGGGTTGTTTGATGATAATCCTGTTCTGGTGCGGCCCAGCTTTGCGGAAAATGCGGTTGATTTGGAAAATCTGGCCAGCATTGAGGTTCAAGGCACAGCCCATCATAGGGGGCATAGATTTTGCCGTGCATCCCCTTTACTTGGCTGTTGATTTTATGCCCTGCATAAAATTGCAAGCCCGCTTGGTCGCTGTCAATTCGCATGGAAATTCCAGAATGGGGCGATGAAAGGGTGGCGCAATGCCTCACCCGATCAAGGCTTGCATCAGATAGGCAATAATTATGATCAAAAATCGCATCTGGATCGGTGGCTTTAAGCTGTTCCAGCGCGTTTTTGATGGTGCGCGGCGGATTAAAATCATAGGCAAGCCCAGCCGTTTTTAACAATTCCCCCGTTGGAATTAAATCATCATTGATTGCCGTGATATTGGCAGCTGGAATATGCAGCTGATGATCCAAAATGGTTGGCTGATCATCCAATTTAAAATAGCTGTGATGGGCAAGATTGATCGGCGTCATATCATCACAAGCGGCATCATAGCAAATTTCCAGCCCTCCCGCCTCCAATAAGCGATAATGGCATAAAATTGTGGCAGTGCCAGGGAATCCCATGCGCTGATCCGCATCAATCAATTTAAATTGCGCGCTGGTTTGATCCGCATGAACAAGCTGCCAGTTGCGCTTGCCAATCCCATTTGACCCGCCATGCAGACAATGGCGACCATTAAAATTCCGATCCAAATTGATCCATTGCCTGGGGGAGGATTCAGGTCTGTTTTCGGTGTTTCTTGCCAGATAGCGCGCATCCTTGATGCGGTTTGCAACCCTGCCTGCGGTAATGCCGTAAGCTTGTGAATAGGCTAAATAATCCTCCAGCTGGGCGAAGCCCAACACCAAGCTGCGTTCAAAATCTTGAAAATATAGGGATTGCACCAACGCCCCAAGGCTTAATAGATTGACTTTTAAATCGCCTTGGCGCAATTCCACCCGTAAAACCGCGCTGCCATCGGGCATATACCCAAAATGATGAATATTATCTGTCATTATAAAGCCGCCCGCGCTTCAGCAATGCCGCCAATGCCATCTGGTAAATCCACATAGAAAATACAGCCCGCAAGCGGTTGCTCTCTATGCTGCATGCCGCTAAAGCCTTCAAAAGCGGTTGATATATATAGTCGGTTCATAGAAATCCCGCCAATCGCACAGCAGGTCACTTGCGATGTTGGCACTTCAACCACCATATCAAGCGCGCCTTGCTCGCTATAGCGCCTGACCTGTCCGCCATTAAAGATCGCCGTCCATAAGCAATCTTGATCATCAATGCATGCGCCATCTGCCACGCAATCGCCCTCAATCTTGGTGAAGATTTTGCCTGCTTTGAAAACTGCCCCCGCATCACAATCATAAGGATAGCGCATAATGGTTTGGCTGGGGCTATCGGTATGATATAATTTTGTGCCAGCCCGATTAAAGGCAAGCCCGTTGGAACATCCAATTAAATTCATTAAAATATTCTGCCGATCAGGCGCATAGACCATCAGCGCGCCAACATTTGCAAGGCTTACCTCTTCGACTGTGCCGATTAAAAACCGTCCATTGCGGTCGCACCGCCCATCATTAAAGCGCAGCACGCCTTGCTTATCAGCGGGGGGCGGGCAAGCCATAAGCATGTCGCGGTGATGATTTTTAAGATTAAAATGATATAGCCCATCTTCAAACGCTGCCAATAAAATATCGGGCTTATTGGTAAAGGCAAAGGCGGATAATCTGGATGGCAGCATCACCATGCGATGATTTTGCCCATCATGGTCGCAGCTATGAAATGCGCGCCCGTGAATATCCGTCCAATATAGGCGTTCATGTTGGGGATTCCACTGAATTCCTTCGGCTAAAATTGATTTATGGTCAAGCAGCAGGCTTGCTTGCAATTTTTTCACGCGCATTCACCCATATTCGCGGCTAGAAACATAAGCCGCCATCCACGACAAAATCATGTCCTGCGCAGCCCGCAGCAGCATTTGATGATAAAAACAAAGCCATTTGCGCAACATGATCGCCCTTCATCTGATAAGGCAAGCATTGCTGTTTTAAAATTTCTTCGACATCGCTTTCACTGATCCATAATTCAAGCTGTTTGGGGGTTAGGATCGCGCCAGGCACAATCGCATTAACGCGAATCCCCTTGGGTCCCAGCAATTTCGCCATGGAACGGGTTAGCCCCCTAACCCCTTGCTTGCATGCAATATAAATATGCAAATCGGCGGCGGGAATTCGGGGTGCAACCGATCCAAAGTTAATAATGATTCCCGCTTGGCGTTTTTCCATATAGCGCGCAGCTTGCTGGGATGCAAAAAATTGATGTTTTAAATTAACCGCAACCGCTTTGTCAAAAAACGCTTCATCCGCGCTAAAAAAATCATGGCGCGCATCATTTGCAGCATTATTAATCAGGGCATAAAGCCCGCCCGCCTTTGATTCTGCCAGCGCAAGCGCTTGATTTAAATCTTCAATGCTGGTCACATCGCCTTTGATAAATTCACATGAAGCTGCGCCAAATTCAGCTTGAAGTTCGCGTTCAAGCTTTTTACCATGATGATCATCAATATCCATAAAGGTGGTGATTGCAGCTTGCGCAGCAAATGCGCGCACCAGATCGCTGCCAATTCCCGTCGCCCCGCCAGAAATAAACACAGATCGCCCCCTTAAATCGGGATAATGCGCCAGCACCTGATTAGAATTTGCCATCTATCAATCCACCATGAAAAAATAATATTTATATCGTTTCAAATGATAAAGATCAGCCCAATTTTTGTCAATTCATTTTAATCCTCCGTTCTTTTTTAATCTTGATGAATTTAATCTTGACGAACCCATCATAAATCAGTTTAATCTTTAAAAAATAGATTCCCTTTATATTCTTGAAATAAAAACAACCATCATGCTTTCTTATTTTACTTATTTTACAAAATCATTGCGTTGTGCTTTTGCGATGGCAATGATCGCGATGTGCGCGGTTAAAAGCGCAAATGCGGATCAAGCTGCTTTGGATTATGGCGCATATTTGGCGCAAGAATGTTCAAGCTGCCATCATCAAAACGCAACCACCATTCCCAGCCTTGCGGGGATTGATCGGGATCATTTTATTGAAGCAATGATGGAATATCAAGCGGGGCTGCGCACAAACCAAGCCATGCAATCGGTTGCAAAATCGCTGGGCGTGGATGAATTAAATGCGCTTGGTCTATGGTATGAATCGCTAAAATAAACATTTCTCTTACATTTTATGGATAGGATGCCCCTTCGCGGCGAATATGGCAAAATTTATCACTTTCTTTCATCTTAACCCGTCTTTTTCCGCCATATCAACAGCGCAGCGCAAAACGGTTATTGACCAATGCTATTGGCCAATCTTGATGCTTGCGCGCGATTATGGGCTTAAAATCTCGATTGAATGTTCTGCCATCGGGTTGTTGCAAATTCAAAAAATTGATCCTGAATGGATTATTTGCCTGCGCCGTCATATTGATCTTGGCAAGATTGAGCTGATTGGGTGCGGTTATGTGCAGGCAATCGCCCCCTTAATGCCGCTTGATCTATTGTCCAAAAATCTTGAAATGGGCAATCGGCTTTATCATAAGATATGCGGCAGTGCGCCGACCATTGCGCTTATCAATGAACAGGCATTTATCAAGCAAATGGTGCGCCCTTATCTTGAACATCATTATCAAGCGATCATCATGGATCACGCAGCTTTTGGCAGCGCACATCCCAGCCACAAGCAGCTTGATGGGCTTAGCCCTTGCGCCGTTGCAGATGATCGGGAAACAGATACCCTGCCATTATTATGGACCAGCAGCTTTATCTTTCAGCAATTTCAGCGTTATGTTCATGGTGATTCCTCGTTGGATTATTTTATGAATTTTTTAAAGCCCTATCTTGCGCGAAATCAAGATTATTGCTTGCTTTATGGATCAGATGCCGAAGTGCTGGGCTATCGCCCTGGTCGCTATGGCAATGAACGCGCCGCAGAAGCCGCCCAGGATTGGCGCAGGCTATATCGCTTATTTGAAACATTATCCGCCCATGAAAGTTGCCATTATCAAGATCAATTAAATGTGGCAAACGCCCGCCCCTTGCCGCTTATTCCAGTGCAAACCATACAAAATCCGGTCATTGTTAAAAAACAGCATAAATATAATATTACGCGCTGGGCAGTCACTGGCGCAGCTGACCTTGCGCTAAATTTATTTTGTTATCGCTATGATCAGCTGTTAAAGGAAAATGGCGCAAATGATGATCAGTGGCAGGATTTATTGCTGCTATGGCGCAGCGATTACCGAACCCATATTGAGGCAAAAAGATGGAATGATTTGATGCGGATCATTGATGATCTTGGCACGAGACATCCAGCATTAATCAAGCCGCCAGCAAATATTACACCGCAAGTGCCATATTCCCTATCCTTGGGCAAGCATCAGCTGGGCGATTTTTCGGTTGATTTTGTGGATGATTTTATTAACATTAATTGGGCAGCGGGCAGCTTACGGCTAAATACGCGGCGGGGGCTGGCGATTGATGGGGTTTCAACCGATCCAGATGCCGTTCGCGCATGGCAAGATTTTGACCCTGCGCCCAGATGGTTTGGCACGCTATATCATGGGCATTTTAAGGATATTAACCATGCTGCCGATTTTTACAGCGGGCATTTGGTGCTTGAACCCCCTGCAAGTCATAAAATCACCGATTTGCATCCGATTATCCCTTATGTTGGGCTTGATCATTCTGGAAAGCTGATGGTTTACGCCCGCATTGAAACGCCAAAAGGCGATATTATAAAACAGATCAGTGTCAATCCTGAACAGTGCCAATTTGACATTGAATGGCAAGCAAATTGGTTGTTTCAACTGCAAGGCAGTTTGCGGCTTGGCTTTGTCACCCTTAGGAATGATGAAGCGATGCGTCTGTTTGACCCGCATAGCCTGTCGCTAGAAACGGCTGGAAATAGTGTTTTTTCGCTTGGTGATCACATTCAAGACTTTAATCATGGTGCGGCGGTATCGCATTTGGTTAGCGCGAATCAAGCCATTCCCCTATCCAAGGGTGATTTTGTGATCAAGGATCATACAGGCAAAGAAATCCAGATTGATCTATCGCCGCTTGATGCCCCCTTAATCGCAATGGCAAAGAAAATCACGGTGCGCGGAAACCCTTTCATTCGGATATGGTTAAGCGCGCAAGAAATGGATGAAACCAACGCCAATCATCAAAAACGGCTTGAAAGCAACCAAAGCACATTGCCCATTCCCCGCCTTAAAATCAGCCATCGTTTGCTGGATAAGAAAAATGATTTTAAATAAGAATCTTAGCTAGAAAGCGATAGCCATTTGGCTTCCAGCGTTTCCAGCGTTTCAACGCAATCCGCATAATCTTTTTGAAGCATGGATAATTGCTGTTTATTTTGATAAAGTTCGGGCTGCGCAAGCTTGGCTTCAAGCGCTTGCTTTTCTTGAGTTAAGCGGGTGATCTTGGCTTCTAACTTGTCAATTTCCTGCTGGTTGGGTTTGGATTTTGCCTTTGGGGGAGGGGAGGATTGATTCTTATGTGATTTTGACTTTTTCCCAGCGGAATTCTGTTTGCTGGGATTGCCCGCTTGCAGCACAAAACGCCGATAATCTTGAAAATCACCATCAAAATGCTGGCAAGTCCCATCATTGATCAACCATAATTGATCCGCAACCCGTTCAATCATGCTGGAATCATGGCTGACCATGATCACCGCGCCTTCAAAATCATTCAAGGCATGGATCAACGCCTCGCGCGCATCCATATCCAGATGGTTGGTCGGTTCATCCAGCAACAATAAATTTGGGCGGTTTAGTGACATCATCGCAAATAATAACCGTGCTTTTTCCCCGCCGCTTAGCCGATTAATGGTGGTATCGCTTAAATCGCGATTAAAGCCAAATGCGCCCAATTTTGAACGCAAGCTGGTTTCTTTTAAATCGCCTTTTAACGCTTCCACCCGTTGATATAACGCCTGATAGGGGGTTAATTTGCCATCAAGTGATTCTGCTTGATGCTGTGCAAAATAACCAATATTCAGCTTATTTGCACGCTCCATATTGCCAGCTTGTGCTGCCAATTCACCTGCAATTAATTTGATCATGGTGGATTTACCGCTGCCATTTGCGCCCAGCAGGGCGATGCGGTCTCCTGCTTCTATGCGTTCCGATAAATTGGTTAAAATGGGCGGGGCTGCGCCGTAACCCACCGATACAGTTTCTAGTTTGATAAGTTGATGGGTTAATTTGGGCGGGCTTGGAAAACGAAATTGGATCGCACGATCCATCAAGATGGCATCAACCATGCTCATCCGTTCCAAGGCTTTTACTCTGCTTTGGGCTTGGCGCGCCTTGCTTGCCTTTGCCTTAAAACGATCAATAAAGCTTTGCAAATGTTCGCGCTGCGCCTGTTGTTTTTCAAACATTTTTTGCTGCTGACCTTGCTTTTGGGCGCGCTCTTGTTCAAATTGATCATAATTTCCTGTATAGATCGTGGCTTGCTGGCGGTGAATATGCAGAATTTTATTGGTGCATTTATTTAACATATCGCGATCATGTGAAATAATCATAAAGCCATTCGGATAGCTTGCCAGATATTGCTCCAGCCAGATAATTGCTTCTATGTCCAGATGGTTGGTGGGTTCATCCAGCAATAATAAATCGGGCTGCATGAATAAAACGCCCGCAAGCGCAACCCGCATGCGCCAGCCGCCTGAAAATTCAGAAAGCGGACGGGTTAAATCTGCGTGCGCAAAGCCAAGTCCCGTTAAAATCGTGCTGGCGCGCGCCTCTGCGGTAAAGCCATCTAGGTTGGTTAATTGTTCATAAACTTCGCCCAAGCGGTCTGGATCTTCGCAAGTTAGCGTTTCTTCCAGCAGCCCAGCAAGCAATGGATCGCTATTGATCACAGTTTCCATTAAATTTTGGGTATGATCAGGCAATTCTTGGGCAATCATGCCAATGCGCCGATTGCTTGGGACTTTAATTACGCCCATATCGGCTTCTAATGCGCCTGAAATCAGCTTGAACAGGGTGGATTTTCCAGCCCCATTATTGCCAACGACCCCAATGCGCCACCCCTCCATCATGCTAAAGGATAATTTATCTAGGATGGTGCGCCCGCCAAGGCTGACGGATAGATTTTCAAGCGTGATCATGGTCTGAATGATTTTCCAAAGCGTGATGGGTTAAATGATGATTCATGGCATCAACCGCGCCTTGCAAGATAAAGCTTGCTGCCAGTTGATCCACCAATTTGGCGCGTTTTGAACGGGTTTGATCCAACACACCAATCAGTGTGCGCTCTGCGGCCTTTGTTGATAGCCGTTCATCCCATAGCATGATGGGAAGGATCCAATCTGCCAATCTGGATAGGTTAAGCGCAAAGCTTTTACATGATTGCGCCTTTTTATCAATCCTGCCATCCAGCATTAAGGGAAGCCCAATCACCAGCCCGCCAATATTGCGCGCCGCGATCAAGCTTTGAAGCTGGGCTGCATCCGCGCTAAATTTTATCCGCTTCAAGGTTTCATAAGGGGTTGCAACCCGCCAGCCTGGATCAACCAGCGCAATGCCAATGGTTTTTGTGCCAACATCAAGCCCCATTAAGGGCTTATGGTAAACCTGTTTGGTAAATTCAGCCAGCTCAAGCGTCAAAGACACGGGCAAAAATTTCATCAATATGGGTGAAATGATAATCAAGATTGGTCAAGGTTTCAATCTCGTCCGCGCTTAGATATTTGCCGATTTGCGAATCTTGCAGCAAGGCTTGCTTAAAATCAATTTGATTGTGCCAGCAATCCATGGCGCGCGTTTGCACCAGCGCATAGGAATCTTCGCGCGTCACCCCTTTTTGGGTTAAAGCAAGCATCACGCGCTGCGAATTATGCAGCCCCATTTGCGCGTTTAAATTATTCAGCATTTGATCTGGATAGACAACCAATTTATCAATCAGCCCCGTCAAGCGATGCAATGCAAAATCAAGGTGAATGGTGGCATCAGGCGCAATGCCGCGTTCCACCGCAGAATGGGATATATCGCGTTCATGCCATAACGCAACATTTTCCAAAGCAGGGGTGACCGCCGACCTTACCAAGCGCGCAAGCCCCGTTAGATTTTCACTTAATACAGGATTGCGCTTATGGGGCATTGCGGATGACCCTTTTTGCCCCTTATTGAAAAATTCTTCGGCTTCGCGCAATTCGGATCGCTGCAAATGGCGAATTTCAACCGCCAAATCTTCAATTTGACTTGCAATCACGCCAAGGGCTGCAAAAAAGGCAGCATGGCGGTCACGCGGAATGATCTGGGTTGAAATCGGTTCAACCGCAAGCCCCAATTTATTCGCAACATAGGCTTCAATTTGGGGGGGGACATTTGCAAATGTGCCAACCGCCCCCGATATGGCGCAGGTTGCAATTTCATCGCGCGCGGCTTCCAAGCGTTTTTTGCAGCGTTTAAACGCTGCATAATGCCCCGCAAGCTTTAAGCCAAAGCTGGTGGGTTCTGCGTGGATGGCGTGTGAACGCCCAATTGTGGGGGTTAATTTATGTTCAACCGCACGGCGTTTTAATGCTTCCAGCAGCAGGTCCATTGCTTTCAGCAGCAAATCACTTGCCGCATTTAGCTGCATGGCAAGGCAAGTATCCAGCACATCGGAAGAGGTTAGCCCTTGATGCATAAAGCGCGCTTCTTCGCCCACCTGCTCACTAAGCTCGGTTAAAAAGGCAATCACATCATGGCGGGTGACGGCTTCAATTTCATCAATGCGGTCAATCCGCTGCTGGCTATAGGGTTGATCGCCCTTTTGCCAGATCGCCGCAGCCGCATCTGCGGGAATGATTCCCAATGCTGCCATTTTATCGCACGCATGGGCTTCAATTAAAAACCAGTTTTTGAATTTTGTGGCAGGCTGCCAAATTTCCACCATTTCAGGGCGCGCATAACGCGGAATCATCGGTTATTTCCTTATATATTTATAAATTAAAAGATATTAATCGCTATCGCGAAAGCGCAAGGCGGTTTCATCGCCAGCCTTATAATAATATTGCATGGCAATTAATACGCCCTTTACGCGCGGCAATAAATATAGGGTAACAGCCATGGCGGCACTGCATGATACCAAAATCGTGATCAGCATCGATAGCCCGAAATGAAACATCAGCCCAACCCCGATCAGCACGCCAACCGTTCCTGCTGCCATCATCACAAAAGGCACCGCGCCATCCCCTGCATCTGCGCGTGAATAATCCAAAGTGCAAATTTTGCAGCTTGCAGCAGGCTTTAAATAGGATTGGTATAATGCCCCCTTAGCACAGCGCGGGCATAATCCGCGCCATCCCGTGATAAAAGGCTTTGGGCGTGCTTCATTTGATCCGACTTGATCATGGTGATTCATAAAATCAACCACCCCACCAATAAACAGCAACGAACAGGAATAACCACACCACATCCACAAAATGCCAATACCAAGCAGCAGCTTCAAAGCCAAAATGATGGGTTGGGGTGAAATGCCCCTTATGGGCGCGAATCAGGCAAACGGCAAGAAATAAGGTGCCAACAATCACATGAAACCCATGAAAGCCCGTTGCCATGTAAAAGGTTGAGCTATAGATATTATCCTTAAAGCCAAAGGCTGCATGGCTATATTCATAGGCTTGTAAGCAGGTAAAAATCAGCCCAAGCAATACGGTGATCCACAGCCCTTGCAGCAATGCCTTGCGGTTTCCTTGCAGCAATGCGTGATGCGCCCAAGTCACACTAACCCCCGAAGTCAATAGAATAAGCGTATTTAACAAGGGTAAGCTGAAAGGATCAAAAGTTTCAACACCAACGGGCGGCCATTGCCCGCCAAGGGCTTCGGTGCGTGTAAATTCGGTGGGATCATTCACAAACAGGCTTGCATCAAAAAAGGCCCAAAAGAATGCCACAAAAAACATTACTTCGGACATGATGAATAAGGTCATGCCATAGCGCAAGCCCAGCTGAACCACAGGGGTATGATCGCCTTGCTGCGCTTCAATCACCACATCGCGCCACCAAAAATAAAAGGTTGCAAGCAATAGCATAATGCCAGGCACCAATGAAAACAGCCCCAAATCAAGCCCAAGCATATCAGGGTGCATATACATTACCGCGCCAAAGGCAAGCACGAATCCAGAAAGCGCGCCAAGCGCAGGCCATGGGCTTGGATTCACAAGGTGATAATCATGTTGTGGATGATGTGCATCAGACATGGGTGTTTCATTCCTTAATAAAATAATCTACAAATTTGGGATGTTATAAATCAGTTTTATTATAATTGCAATGCCAAGATAAATCAAAAAAATTGATGACATCCCCTATAAAATAATGCAAAGATTGAAAAATTACACTAAAAAACATCACATTTACGGGGGGAACCATGACCGATAATAGCGCGCTTGGAACAGCCGAACAATTAAAAGATCCAAATTATACACCGCCATTGCATATGGCGATTCCGCTTGGAATCCAGCATGTGCTTGCCATGTTTGTAAGCAACATTACGCCCGCGATTATCATTGCAGGCGCAGCTGGCTTTGGCTTTGGGTCAAATTCACCTGATTTTCCAAGCTTGATTTACATGATTCAAATGTCAATGCTGTTTGCAGGGATTGCGACCTTGTTTCAAACGATTGGGTTTGGTCCTGTTGGGGCGCGGCTGCCGATCGTGCAAGGCACCAGTTTTGCATTCGTGCCGATTATGATCCCTCTGGTTGCAGGAAAAGGCGTTGAAGCGATGCCGATTGTGATGGGCGGCGTGCTGGTGGGCGGCTTAATCCATATCGCACTTGCCCCTTTCATTGGCAAAATTCGCTTTGCCTTACCGCCATTGGTGACGGGCTTGGTGGTGACCATGATCGGGCTTGCTTTGGTTAAGGTCGGCATTCAATATGCTGCGGGCGGTGTTCCCTTAATGGGCAAGCCTGAATTTGGAAATTGGCATAATTGGTCGATTGCCTTGGTCGTGATTGTGGTAACGCTGGGCGTTAAATTCTTTACCAAAGGCATATTTTCGGTCGCAGCGGTCTTGATTGGCATTTTGGCAGGCTATGCGGTTGCCTTATTCATGGGCGATGTTAGCTTTGCAAATGTTGGGCGGGCAGCAAGTTTTCAGCTGCCTGATCCTACCCATTTTGGCATGGAATTCACCTTTGCTGCGATTGTTGGCTTTGGCTTAATGGCGATTGTGTCTGCGGTTGAAACGGTTGGCGATGTTAGCGGCGTTACCAAAGGCGGGGCAGGGCGCGAAGCCACCAGCGAAGAAATTCGCGGTGCAACCTTTGCGGATGGTCTTGGCACAGCGGTCGCTGGGCTGTTTGGCGGCTTACCCAATACATCCTTTTCACAAAATGTTGGCTTGATTGCGATGACGGGCGTGATGAGCCGAATGGTTGTGACTTTCGGTGCAGTTTTGTTGATCATTGCTGGCTTTATTCCCAAAGTGGGCGCGGTTATTTCAACCGTTCCCATCACGGTGCTTGGCGGCGGCGTGATTGTCATGTTTGGGATGGTCGTTGCTGCGGGGGTTTCCATGCTATCGGATGTAACATGGAATCGCCGCAATATGGTTATTTTCGGGCTTTCCATTTCGGTTGGGCTTGGATTGCAGTTGGAACCTTCGGCGCTTCAACATTTGCCGCAAACCTTGAAAGTGCTGTTGACTTCTGGTCTGCTTCCTGCTGCCTTTTTGGCAATTTTGCTTAATTTGATTTTACCGCAGCAATTATCAAATGAACAGACCGATGAAATTTCTGGCGGGCTTTCTGGCGATAAATAAGCATCGCTAAAACTTTATCATCTGGGCCCGTCATTGATAAAATCGTTGGCGCGCCCTTTTTATGATCTTACAATAAAAATAAAGGTGAAATCATGCGCTATGGATTTATTGGGCTGGGTGAGCTTGGCTTGCTGCTTGCTAGAAATTTAATTAAGGGCGGATTATCGGTTAAGATTTATGATCAGCGCGATGATCCAGTTCAGCAGCTGGTTGGGCTGGGCGGAATCAAAGCCGATTCGGTTGCTGATTGCGCAAGCGGCGTTGATGCGCTGATTACTTGCTTGCCGTCTCCCGCTGCGACCAAAGCGGTGCTGGATGCCGTGATTGCTGCTGCCCCTAAATCCCTTGCCAGCTGGATTGAAATGGGTACGAATGAAGCAAAAGAGATTGAATCGCTGGCTGCCAGATTAAAGGAATTTGGCATTGAAACGCTGGCTGCGCCTGTCACGGGCGGGGTGCATTTGGCAGCAAGTGCAAAAATCGCGGTGCTTGCTGGCGGGGATGAAGCATTGTTTGAACGCCATCGCCCTGCATTATCTTTGATGGGCAACCGCATTTTTCACCTTGGCGGAATTGAACAGGCTGCGGTTACCAAAGTGGTAACCAATATGCTTGCCTTTATCCATTTAATCGCAGCGGGCGAAGCGATGATGCTATGCAAGCAAGCAGGCGTTGATATGACCCAAGCTTTTGAAGCGATTAAGGCAAGTTCAGGCAATAGCTTTGTGCATGAAACCGAAACGCAAGTGGTGCTGAACGGGTCATATGATATTGGCTTCACGCTTGATCTTGCAAAAAAAGATTCGGGCTTTGCAACTGCATTTGGGGCAAAATATGGTGTTCCGCTGCGCCTTGCCAGCGCGATGGAGCAAGCCATCCACGAAGCCAGCGCAAAATATGGCGGGGATGCTTGGTCGCCCATGGTAATTAAGCTGCTAGAAGATGCGGTTGGCGAATCCTTACGCGCAGATGGTTTCCCCGCGCGCCTGCCCCAAGAATGATCTTCGTAAACAGGCACAATGCTTGCCCCCGCACATTATTTGTGGTAACGGCAAGTTAATTGAAGCCAGTGGGTATAATGATGGCGGAGGGAGGGGGATTCGAACCCCCGAGGCGTTGCCGCCAACACGCTTTCCAGGCGTGCGCCTTAAACCACTCGGCCATCCCTCCTAATTATAGAACAGCAAGTGTTAATGGCTTTATAGCGTTTAAACCAAACTTGGCAATAGTTTTTTATCTGTATTAGATGCTAAAAAGAATGCGCAAAGCAGAACAAAGAGAATTCACATGAATGGCATTGATGATAATAAAATGATGATGGGTGCTGGGGCAGGGCATGCGTCCCTTGCGGGCGATTCAAAACGCTTGCTTGAGCTATTGACGGAAAAGGGGCTTGGGAAGGCACTATGCGATCCAGCGCGATCCGCGCA
Source organism: Alphaproteobacteria bacterium (assembly GCA_045106055.1). Lineage (GTDB taxonomy): Bacteria > Pseudomonadota > Alphaproteobacteria > CBDDJK01 > CBDDJK01 > JBGCED01. Next base: position 1,554 of record JBGCED010000134.1, on the reverse strand, counting down.
ATTTATTCATTGGGCGCATCAGGAAACAGGCATTCCAAGAATTCTGATTCGCTTGATTTATCATCAACTGCTGGTGCCGATTGCCAAACATGGCGAGCATTGGCTAATTAACAAGCTTAGCGAACAGGCAGAAAATCAATGGATCAAGCTTTTATCCAAAACGGGTCTTATGAAGCGGTTGGCGAACTTTAATCCCAGCGCATTAAAAAACATCACTGCCCCCGCGCAGCAGGATGGCGATCATGCGCGTGAGCATGAAAGCTTGTCTGATTATTTGAGCGGATCAGGCGCCGACATTCTACAAGATTTCAAAGCGTTAAAAGGCTTGGTGTCAGCATTGGTTGAAAATGGCGCGATGGATGAATTTTTGCACATGCCGGCAGAAGAGTCTGAAACGCTATCTGCAGATAATACATCGTTGGATGAATTATGGTTTGCAAGCGGCTTGATTGATTTTATCAAGCGCGCTGAATATACGGACACATTGGTGAAATTTGCTGATTCCGATGCGCCCTTTGCGTGGGATGTTGTAACAGGAGAGGCTGGAAGCGGAAAATCGCGCTTGGTTATGGAGTTTATGAAGCATCATCTTGAGGGGTGGAAATGCGGCTTTTTAGAGAATAACCCACAAAGCCTTGAGCGATGGATACCGCAAGCCCCCACCTTTATTGTCATTGATAATGCATCATTTGAAGCCGAGATGATCAGAAAGGTTTTTGAACGCTGCAACGCTTTATTGCGCAAATTTCCGCAATGTTTCAAGATCAGGCTGCTGCTTGTTGATCGGTATTTTCCTGATGCCAATGAAAATAATGTTACGAACAGCGTTTGGAGCGCATTGCTAAAGTTACAATTGTTGCAGCGTTTCATTCAAACGCATCGCGCATCCGAAAAACCAATAAAGCTTGAGCCCTTTACACCAGCAAGCAGCAAGCAGCTTATTCAATCCATTTCTGGGCGTTGTGCGTCAGATATTCCGCAAGCCTTAATAGACGCACTTGAAGATGATGCCCAAATTGAAATCAGACACCCGCTTTACCTGATCCTTGCGGCGCAAGCCTTACGACAGGATGATCAAGCCAACATAAATTGGAACATTATCGGATTAATTGAATATGCCCTTGCCGATTCTAGGCGTTGCCCCTTTCTTGAGGCAGGCGATGATAATTTTTATGGATCAGCATGGATGGCGTGGGATACAATGACAGGCGGTGATGGGGATACCCCTGCACCACTAGGGCATTTGAGGGATATCGGAAAGCCCCGAACGGTTGCCATTCATTGCTTGGGGCGCTCTGCGCGTCCTTATATTATTCGCCCTGATATTTTGGGGGAGTTTTTTTGCTTGCGGTTTTTATATTATGCGTTTGAAAATTGCAGGCAAGATTTCGAAAAATTTATTAAGGCGGTATTTCAGCATTCCCCGGTTGATTTGGAAAATAAGATTAAAATTATTGAGTATTTTATAAATTATTGGCGGCAGCTTGGAAGAGATGTTGCCCGCAATGGTCCAGATGATCAATGGCAATGTTTTGTGAAAATTTCCCAAGCGGT
>JBGCED010000133.1:0-3775 GCA_045106055.1 Alphaproteobacteria bacterium | reverse complement strand
CATTTACAGCCAAACAGCTTTGTTGGCATGAAAGCGATTGTGATGGATGGCGCGGTGGTTGAAAGCGATGCGATGGTGGCAGCAGGCGCGCTGGTTGCCACTGGAAAGCGGGTTGAAGCGGGCTGGTTATGGGCAGGCGTTCCAGCAAAACCCATCCGCAAATTAACCGATAAGGATTATAAGATGATGCGCTGGACTGGCCCTCATTATGTAAAGCTAGCAGCACAGCATATGGAGAGCTTAAATTTATAAGCGCGACAAGCAAATCACCTTTGAGGTGATTTCAACATAAGCAAGCAAATCACCTTTGAGGTGATTTCAACATAAGCAAGCAAATCACCTTTGAGGTGATTTCAACATAAGCAAGCAAATCACCTCACAGGTGATTTTAATGTAAAAACCCGCGTCGCCGCTAATTTATTTACGCATTTCCAAACGCAAAATCGCGCATTCATCGTGAAGATGATTGCAAATAAGGAACACCGCTTTTGCTAAAATGCTTGTGCGGCGAGCCTAGCGGCGTGTGAGCGAAAAAGGTCATAAGCGCGACTGCGCGTCGCCGCTAATGCGGCGAGCCTAGCGGCGTGTGAGCGAAAAAATATCATTCTTCAATTTGGGCATCAACCACGGAAAGGGCTGCCATATTCACAATATTGCGAACCGTCGCAGAAGTGGTTAAAACATGCACAGGCTTTGCTGCCCCGACCATAATTGGTCCAATGGATAGCCCATTGCCAAGCGCCTTTGCACAATTATAGGCAATATTCGCAGCATCCAAATTGGGCATCACCAACAGATTGGCATTTTCTTCCAGCTTATTATTGGGCAGCAAGCTTTTGCGCAGCGCTTGATCAAGCGCGGTATCGGCGTGCATTTCCCCTTCAATTTCAAGATTGGTTGTTGCTTGAAGCAAGGCAACTGCTTTTTTGACCTTATTTGAGGATTCGGTTGAATGTGATCCAAAATTAGAATGAGACATCATGGCGATTCTGGGCTTTATGCCAAAGCGTTCAACCTCTTCTGCGCCAAGCCTTGCAATTTCTGCCAAGGTTTCAACATCAGGATCATAATTAACATGGGTATCGGTCATAAAGAAAACGCCGCTATCCAGCACCAGCATGTTCAAGGTGGATAAAGAGCGAACCCCTGATTTCGTGCCAATAATGTTGTAAATATGCTCAAGATGCTTTTCATAAAAACCGATCGTGCCGCAAATCATCGAATCGGCTTGCCCCAAATGCACCATCATTGCGCCAATCGCGGTATTGCGGGTGCGCATCACCACATCGGCAAAACGCGGAGATACCCCGCCGCGCCCCAATAATTCTTGGTAATGGCGTGAATATTCCTTGTGGCGCGGATCTTGCTGATTGTCGCAAAGTTCAAAATCTTTGCCAATTTCCAGCCGCAACTTCATGCGTTCAATGCGCGCTTCAATCACTTCTTTTCTGCCAATCAAAATGGGAAATGCGATTTTGTCATCAACCAAAATGCGGGCAGCCCTAAGCACGCGCTCTTCTTCGCCCTCGGCAAAGACAACCCGCTTTGGTGCGCTTTGTGCTTTATCAATGATCGGCTTCATCACGCTGCCCGAACGATAAACAAAGCTTTCAAGCTGCTTTCCATAAGCATTAAAATCGGTGATCGGGCGGCGGGCAACGCCTGTATCCATCGCTGCTTTTGCAACGGCTGGCGCAATTTCCAAAATTAATCTGGAATCAAACGGTTTTGGAATGATATAATCACGGCCAAAGGTTGGCACATCGCCATAAGCTGCCGCGACGCTTTCTGATACTTCCTTGCGCGCTAGGGCAGCAATCGCCTTTGCCGCAGCCAATTTCATTTCTTCATTAATGCTGGTCGCACCAACATCAAGCGCACCGCGAAAAATAAAAGGAAAACATAGGACATTATTGATTTGATTTGCATAATCCGAACGCCCCGTTGCGACAATCGCATCATCGCGCACTTCATGCACCTGTTCGGGGCGAATTTCAGGCTCTGGATTGGCAAGCGCGAAAATTAATGGATTTGCTGCCATATTCTTGACCATTTCTGGGGTCATTACCCCCGCAGCCGACAGCCCAAGGAACATATCCGCGCCCTTAATCGCGTCATCTAGGGTGCGCGCTTTGGTATCGACAGCAAATTTTTCCTTATAAATATCCATATTATGATTGCGCCCTTTATAAACCACGCCATCGCGGTCAAGCACAATCATATTGCTGCGTTTTGCGCCCATTACTTCAAGCATGGTCAGGCAAGCAAGCGCAGCTGCGCCCGCACCCGAACATACAATTTTTAAATTCGCAATGTCTTTGCCAATGATTTCAGCGGCATTAAAAACCCCCGCAGCGGTAATGATCGCGGTGCCGTGCTGATCATCATGGAAAACGGGAATGTTCATTTCTTCGCGCAACCGTGCTTCAATGATAAAACATTCAGGCGCTTTAATATCTTCCAAATTAACGCCGCCAAAGGTTGGCTCTAATGCTTTTACAACACTGCAAAAATGATCGGCATTATTGCTATCAACCTCGATGTCAAACACATCAATCCCTGCGAATTTTTTGAATAATACGCCCTTTCCCTCCATCACAGGCTTTGATGCAAGCGGGCCAATATCGCCAAGCCCAAGCACCGCCGTGCCATTTGTAATGACCGCGACCAAATTGGCGCGCGCAGTTAATTCATCGGCTTGCAGCGGGTCTTGCTTAATCGCCTCGCACGCAGCGGCAACCCCTGGGGAATAGGCAAGCGATAAATCGCGCTGCGAATTTAGGGGCTTGGTTGCGGTGACGCTGATTTTTCCAGGCGGGTGGGCGCGATGATATTTCAAAGCCTCTTGATCCAAAGCTTCCTTATCCATATCTTTTTTATTCATCTTTTTTATATCTGCCCCTTTTGTCACAACAACCCCCTTTAAAGTTAAAAAATCTTCAAGCCTTCATTATCTTAAAGAAAGACTTCAAACTTGCAAGCATCTTTATGATCATTAAAATGCTGTATCATTGCGTTTATATGATCAAGGCGGGCTTGATCATCCAGCCTAAGGCAGTGTTCAATCGTGTGGCGAAAAGCTTTTTCGCTAAAGGTAAAATAATTGCCAATGCCGCCACCAAAAAAGGCTTGATGAATGTCATTTTCTTCAATGATCGGCAGCGAGCCATGAATTAGCCCGCGCGTTGCCCGATCATGCAAATAGCTGTCATAGCTGATATTGATCGTATATTTGGCGTGCGACATGATCCGATCTGAGGTTTCAACCGAAGTTTGATCTGTAATGATTTGGGTTGATTGATTGCGCGGCAAATCTTTTAATTGCTGCGGAAAATGATTTGTATAAATCAGGCAAGGATAATCATGCATGATCTGCACAATCTTCAAGCGGCGATACAGGCCATGAAGCCTGAATGAAAATTCATGCTGGTCAACATTGTTGCGATCTTTTTCTCCAAATAGGATCTGGGTAAATTCCTCAAGACTAAGCTTATTCTTGTGTTTTAGAATGTAAAACATACCATCCCGCGCTTCTTTTTGAGGGATTTCCGACATGATTTCAAAAAAATCAAAACCCGACCAGCTTAGATTGATGGGAACATAAAATTCAACTTGGCGGGGTTTGCGCATTAAATTTTCATCAACAGCCAAACGCCAAATTAACCCATTCGTATAATCGGCATTCGTGTCCTGATCCAAATAAAAACGGTGCATATCAAGATCAAATTTTGACGAATGAATAATATGAACCCCATCATAAATCGGCCAGTTACGG
>JBGCED010000132.1:0-4431 GCA_045106055.1 Alphaproteobacteria bacterium | reverse complement strand
AATCAAATCAACACAATAGGAGGGATGCAGACAAAGATCATAGATCAGCTTAAATTTCATCGTCGTTTTATGCACATGATCACCGCAATCAATTTTTCCCTGCTGGGGCTGGCGATTGCGATTATCTATTTTATTTTACGCTAAATTTTTAACCATAAAACGATCATGAAAGTTAATATAATGAAGAAACTGTTTTTAACCACAGCCGTAACCTTAAAATCTTATTTCTTTGCTGTAACAGCATGGGCATCTGATGCGGATTGGGCAGAGTCAATCACCGAAGTTGCAAAAAAGGGCGAGCAAGGCTTATTTTCAGTCGCCATTGCAATTTTTGGGGTGCTGATCATCTTAGCGGGGGTCGTCATGGCCACAACAGGGCGCATAGATGGCGGGCGAATGTTTACCATCATTGTTGCGGGGATTTTGATTGCCGTGGGGCCAACTGCCGTTAGAACCTTGTTTGGTTGGCAGATTTAAAGAGATGAAAGCAAGCTTTCCCGTTATGATCCATGTTCAAAAGCCGTATAATTTTTATGGCTTTAGCGTCATTGCGATGTTGGGCGGGGCAGCCCTTGCGATGCCTTATTATGCGCTGGCAACAATATTACAATTTTTCTATCCGATCTTACAGCCTTTCACCTTTACAGGCGCATTGGTGATTTTTGGTGCGGTTGTGGGGTTCATTTCGTTCAAAATGCGTAGTGAGATCCACGCCGACAGCTATTTTAAATTAAGTGCCAAATTTTGGTTAAGCCATAACGGAAAAATGCTGTTTAAATCTGCAAAGCAGCGTTTTTTATTATGCGGGGATAATCAAGCATGAGCGGGATAATGACAGTGCTGGGTTTTGGCGGTGCTGCTGTTATTGGCGGTGCGTTGGCTGTTCCTGCCAGCCGTAAATTAATCAGAAATTCGCTTGAACAAGATTGGCTTCATAAGGAATTAGAATTTGAGTCAATCCAAGATCACGACACGATCACCACAAAGAAAGGGCATTATGCCCATGTTTGGCAGCTTTCGGGGCTTTCTTATGAAAGTCGCGGCGTTGATGAACAGCAAGCTTTATCAACGGTAAGGGCTGCGTTGTTCAAAGATTTAAGCACGCTTGGCATTAATATAAGATTGATCGGGCGCAAACGGATTAAGCCGCTTGATTTATCGGCTAAATGGCCATCTGCAAGCTTGCAGCAAATCGGCGATTCCGAGGCAGAGCATTACAAGACAGGCTTTGAAATTGATTGGTTTATCATGCTTTCTTGTCGTCAATATAAGGCTTTAAAAGATGGATCAGACCTATTACGGGCGATGCTTTCAGGCTTGATGCCACAGCAAATCATCAATGATGATCATTATATGGCACTTTCTAATTTTGTGAATTATTTGATTTGCGGCGAGGATGCTTACGACCAGCTGCCGTTTGAAAAGAATCTATCAAAAGCACTTCCTGCCAGTGATTTAAGATTTAAAGATGATGGGTTGCTAACCACACAAGCCCCTAATGCGGCTTATTGGCGAACCATTGCCATTAAATTATGGCCAGAAGAAGTTGGCGGGCAGCTGATGCGCGATCTGCTGCATTTGAATTATGAACTAGAGATTAACCAGACCTGCGCCCATGTGCGCAAAACCAAGTTACAATGGGATTTTAAACGCAAAACCAATCAATTTGGTTTAATGTCACTTGTAAGCAATAATAATATTGCGGGCGAATATGAGGCTGCAACAGATTTATTGATGGAAGATGCTGTAAGCTTTTATGACACGCAATTTTCTATTTTGGTCAGAACCAATGATCACGCACAGCTTGATGTTGCGGTTAAGGCGATCACGGATATTCTGGGGCGGTTGCGCATTAGCTATCATGTTGAAACCAAGGGCGCGCCTGTATGTTGGTTTAATCGCCACCCTGGCCATGAAAATCTATTGCGCCCCTTGCGCCTTACCACGGATGCCATCGCGGCATTATGGCCATTTCCGCAAGCGGTAAAGGGGATGGCAGCTTCCCCCTTTGGTGAGGGGGCAGTTCGCGTTTTCAAGACAGAGATTGGCGCACCCTATAAATTTCAGTTTCACAATAGCACCCAAAATCAAAGCCTTGGGCATTTTATGGTTATTGCGCCCTCCAATAGCGGCAAATCAACCTTAATTATGCATTTATTAAGTGGGCTTGCGCGATTTGATGGCATCCGATCCTATATTTTTGACAGTAAAGAGGGGGTGCGCTTTATGACCGAGGCAATGGGCGGGCTATACCATCCGTTCGATCGCTTGGCGTTAAATCCCTTGGATGTTGGCGAAGATACAAAACAAAATCGGCAGCGGGTGCGCTTGGTGATGCAAGCAATGCTGGGCAATATTGAATTTACCCCTGATGTTGAACGCCAGATTAATCATGCTGTGGATATATGTTTTACCGTTGCCCCGCCTGATCGCACCTTTAACAATATTTTTTCCCCTGCGTTTAGCGCGGGAGAAAGCGGGGACAGCGTGCTGAAACAAGCCTTTTCAAGATGGGTGACCACAATAAAAGGCGATAAGGGCGCGTATGCTGATATTTTTAACGCCCCGCATGACAGTCTTTCATCACTATTATCAGGTCGTTTTATGGTTGGGGTGAATATGAATGAAGCCCTTGATGATCCAATTCTTGGCCCGCCTGTGGTTGCCCATATCGCGCAAGCAATCAGCCAAAGCGCAGCCCATAACAGCAAAGGCTTTACCATCTTCATTGATGAAGCTGCAAAGCTGCTGCAAAATCAAGGGTTTAAGGCGGTTGCATCTGAAATGTATCGTGAATATAGAAAATTAAACGGCATTGTTGGTATGGCGTTTCAAGACCCTAGCGCATTGTCAAAAAGCGGGATGATGGAAGCTGCGCTTGATAATACGGCATGTCTATTTTTCTTTCCCAACCCACAAGGACGCGTTGCCGATTATGCAAATTTTAATTTAAGGGATGAGGAATTAAGCTTTATCTTCGGCGCGCAGGGTTTAACGGGTGGCAGGCGTTGCCTGTTGATTAAAAACGATCCCGCCAACATGACCCGCGAAAGCGTTATTTTAAACATTGATCTTGCCCCGCTTGGCGATGCGCTTAAATTTTACCGATCAGGCAGCAATGCTGTAAAGGATATGATCCGCGCACAAGAAGCGCATGGCGCGAATTGGTGGGAGGAAATTTAAATGAATTTTAAAAAGCCCCGTAATATCGCAAAGATGATGTATTGTAGCATGTTTCTAGCCATCGTGCTTTTTTCAATGCTTCGGACAGCGCCGTATGAAAGTAAAAAATTGTTGGTGGTTTTTTGTACAATTTGGCATTTCCTCAACATGACATTCTATTTTCTTTTATCAAAAAAAATGCGCTATTTGAAGCAAGGTGATCTTCCACTTTCATATTTTTTTTGGACATTAATTATATCCGAGAATATCTTATATGGTGCGTTTATTTTAATAGATCCAAAACCTCCTGTTGATTTACCCGCCAATTTTACCCCTGCAGAATTACTATATGCATTACCTCATCACCCCCTAGCTATACATATAATGACTATAATCATCTTCGTCATGCTGGGGGCTGTGACTTTCTGTAATAAAAAACCAAGAAGAAAGGATCAGGCATGATGATTAAGCGCACGCTATTATTATCAGGCATAATCACCCTTTTTCTTGTGGTTCAGCCCAATCACGCCCTTAGCGGGATGTTGGTTCAAGATAATGCCGCGCTTGCCAAATGGTCGGAACAAATAAAAGCGATGAAAGAAGAATTAAAAGTTGTTCAAGAACAGCTTGATGTTGCAACCGAACAGCTTTCGGTGATTAACGAAGTATCAGAAGAAGCAAAAAAGACCGTCAATGCCATCGGCGAGATGACAAGAATTGATTTGCCTTTTCTTAATCTTGCCAAATTAACCGACCAGATCGTCAGTGATGCGTTTTGCTTATTGCCTGATCTGGAAAATATGCTGCCCGATATTCGCTTTAATGATCTTGATTGGAATAATGTTTGTGAGGCATCTAATGCTTATAAAGAAACCTTATTTTATAAAAAGGTTAAGAAAGCGGCAACCGATAAAATCGCCGATGAGTTGGGCTTTGATCAAGCGCAACAAGTGATTGATAGCAAAATGCGCGGCACAATCAGGTTTCAGCGGCAAGTCATAGAACAAGATGGTGCGGTAAAGGCAATGGCACAATCCGACACATCACGCAAAGCCGCCGAAGATTTGGCAGCAAGCGCGGATGAATTATTTGCAAGCGCACAAGCCGCCGAATCATTAAATCAGCGTATGGCAATTCAAAATCAGGCAAGCATTACCATGTTAAAGGGGGTGGCGCAGACCAATATGCTTTTAAGCCAGCTGTTAAAGATTCAAACCAATTTCGCGATTAGAACCATGCCCCCTGATTTTGCTGAACAGATTGAGGGGA
>JBGCED010000131.1:0-35251 GCA_045106055.1 Alphaproteobacteria bacterium | reverse complement strand
CCCGAAGATGCTGAAGCACATTCCGATCTTTTAAAATTCATATAGGGTTGATCTTATAACGGCATTAATGTCACCAATATCCTTTGGAACTTCTAGCAATATGGATCGTTTCTTACTTTTTAAAGAAAAAGGCGGTTTGTGTAAGACAACACCGCTATTGATGGCAGCGCGAATATTTGATCCTGCGGGTTTGTTTGTGTTTGCCTTAAATGATTTTTTCGCAGGAAGATGTTCTGTGACAATCAGAAATTTAAAAGGTTGATCGCAGTGAATTTTATCGACAAAGCTTTGTATATGATCATTAGAAATATGTTGCAACACTTGCCGAACAAAGGCTAAATCCCCTTTTGGCAATTCATCCGATGCTAGGTCAAGCAGAAGAAACTCAACATTACCAAAAGACTGATACTGCTTTTTATTGCGTTCTAAAATGACCGAAGATACATCACACGCAATGTAATGCTGTGTATAAGTTAAAAAATGACTTCCAACATTAAAATCACCACAGCCAATATCAACAATGACCCTAGGCTTGACATCATCCAATAATGTTTCAACGACATCAATATAAGGGGTTATGATTTCACGGCTATGTGAGCCAGAACCACTTGTAGATTCCCCGTTCGAGGTTTTGCCCCAGACCCCATCGCGATAAATCTTATCGAAAACTTCAGAATTAGATTTATTATTATATTCCCACTCCATCCCAAACAAAGATATTCTAATGCTGCGCATTATACGCTTTATCTTTGTTGGCAATATTGCTTTTATCTTTTGTTTAATCATGCGCGAAGCTCATCGTGTAATTAAATTAGGGTTTTATATATTTGAATGCCATAAATGACGCCTTTGGACAAGCGGTTTGCACTTTAGATTAAAAGGCGCTAGCCATTTATGTTGGTGGGGGCGGCGGGGGGCGGAGTGACGATAATTTCGCGGATTTGATTGCGGCTGCGTTTTTTAATTTCAAAGCGAAAACCGTAAAACATAAAAATCTGCCCTTCCGCAGGAATGCGGCGGGCTTCGTTTAAAATTAACCCTGCAAGGGTAATCGCTTCCTCGTCTTGTAAATCCCATTCAAGATCGCGTTCAAGATTGCGCAAACTAACCGATCCATCCACAATATAGGTGCCATCTGTTTGCGGTTTTACCCCTGCAAGCCGCAAATCGGTTTCATCATCAATATTGCCGACAATTTCTTCCAGAATGTCTTCCAAGGTGACAATGCCCATCAATGATCCATATTCATCCACCACCATCGCAAAATGCTCTCGGCGTTCGCGAAATGCCAGCAATTGATCCATTAAGCTGGTGGAATTGGGGATGAACCACGGGGAATAAGCCAGCTTCTCAAGGTCAATCTGCGTCCATCCTGTCTGATCTTTTAGCTGATCTTTTGGCTGATCTGTTGCATCATCTTCCTGCTTTTCAGCAGGGCCTGACTTAATTTGATGGCGAATCGCTTTTAACAAGGCTTTTGCATGAATGACCCCCAAAATACCATCTTGATCATCGCGGTAAATCGGCAAGCGCGTATAGCGGCTTTGCATAATTTTATCAATGGTTTGATTGAAAGACTGCCCCAAATCAACCATTTCAACATTTTTGCGGTGGGTCATTACATCTTCAACCGTGATTTCATCCAGATCCAGAATGGATTTCATCATATGGCGTTCATGCCCAATTTCAGGATCATCGCCGCGATGAAGATCAATCGCGCCGCGCAATTCTTCTTCGTGATGCTCAATGTTAAATTCAAAATTATATTTCAAGCCCACACAGGCCAAAATACCCCTTACCAGCCATTGGATCAGTTCCGTAATCGGGCGCAGCACAAACACCAAAAACAGCATGGGCAGCGCAGCATGGCGCGATGCCTGATCCGAATGAAACAGCGCATAGCTTTTTGGCAAAACCTCGGCAAAAATCACAATCAACAGCGTTAGTCCAAGCGTTGCATAAATAATGCCCGCTTCGCCAACAATGGATATAAGCACCGAAGTTGAAAGGGCGGATGCGAAAATATTGACCAAATTATTGCCAAGTAAAATCGTGCCAAGCAAACGGTCGCGATGTTCCAGCAAGCGCAATACGCGCTTTGCCTGTTTATCGCCATTATTGGCGGCATGATGTATCCGCAGCTTTGAAACCGCCGTTAGTGCAGTTTCTGACCCTGAAAAAAAGCCTGAAACCATCAACAGCACGATGATCACACAGGCATAAAATAACATCCAAATAATATCCATATCATTCCATCTTAAAATTTAAGCTGATCTGCCCAAAATTCAGTCAAGCTTTGAAAATTGGTTTGATTATCCAAAAAGGCTTGCCCAATATCGCGCGCAAGCACCAATGTAATGCGCCCTGCTTTTACTTTTTTATCATGCGCCATCGCATCGCTTAATGCCTTGGGATCAAGCAGAGTATTTTGAATTTGGGCGGGCAGCGCAATGATGTTCAGCGCATCAAAATGTGCTTTTAAGCGTTCGCCCGCAGCTGGATTGCAATATCCTAATTGGCTGGAAAGGGTTAAGGCAAGCCCCATGCCAACCGCAACCGCTTCGCCATGAAGCAAGCGATCATCAAAATTCACGGCGGCTTCCAGCGCATGCCCAAAGCTATGCCCCAAATTTAACAGCGCGCGCTTGCCTTGTTCATGCTCGTCTTGTGCAACGATATGTGCCTTGGCCTCGCAGGATTTCAAAACCGCATATTCCAGCGCATCCTTATCCAGATTTAACAGTTTTTCGCCATTTTGTTCCAGCCATTCAAAAAAAGGCAGATCGTTAATTACCCCATATTTTACAATTTCAGCATAGCCCGCTTTTAATTGACGCTTTGGCAGTGTGCCAAGAATATCCATATCCGCCAGCACCATGGCGGGCTGTTTAAAGCTGCCAATTAAATTCTTGCCGATCTTGTGATTAATCCCTGTTTTGCCGCCAACCGAGCTATCCACTTGCGCAAGCAAGCTGGTGGGAATTTGAATAAAATCAATGCCCCGTAAAATGATTGAGGCTGCAAAACCTGTTAAATCACCAATCACCCCGCCACCAAGCGCAATCAACAGGCTGGAGCGATCAATATGCGCTTCAAGCAGCATCCCAAGCAAGGCTTCAAGCTGGCTAAAGGATTTGGTTGCTTCACCAGCAGGCAAAATAATCGGGTGGGTAATATGGGCAGGCAGGACTTTCAAGCAAGGTTTCAGCCATGCTTGCGCAACATTTTCATCGGTAATGACAAATATCTTGCTGGGCGGCTTTGATCCATAAAGCTTATTGATTTTATCCCCAAGGCTGGGCAGCAGCCCGCACCCAATATGAATATCATAAGTGCGCTTGGCGGTGTCTTTTATGTCCAGTTTAACGATTGGCATGGGTTTATTGCTGCGCTTTATCTATGGATCAGATGCTAGGATGGGATAAGCAACGCCCAAATAATCGCCAAGCGCATATAAGATCCGCATTGCCATTTCATCGCGTTCAATGTCATCGCTTTCAACCATGATATGCGCCGCTTCATAAAAGGGATCGCGCGCAACCAGCAAATCTTTTAAGACTTGCTGCGGGTTTGGCTGTTGCAACAAGGGGCGATTGGTTTTGCGCTGCAAGCGCGGCCATAGCACATTAAAATCCGCCTTGATCCACAGGCAAAGCCCATATTCCAACAAGGATGAACGGGTTTCAGGCTGAATAAACGCACCGCCGCCCGTTGATAGAATCGCAGGATGACTTGCTTGTTTTAGCAAACGGCTAATGACCGCCAATTCGCCTTTGCGAAAGGAATCTTCGCCATATTGCTGAAAAATTTCTGTAATGCTGCGCCCCGCCGCGCGTTCAATTTCTTTATCTGCATCCAATAGCGGGCAATCCAGCCATTGCGATAAAATGCGCCCGATTGCGCTTTTGCCGCACCCCATCATTCCAACCAAGCAAACCACCCGCCCATGCTTGGTTAATGCGCGCCTTACGGCATTTACATAATCATCAAAGGCGGGCTTGTTATTTTTCAAGCCCCGCGATGATATAAGCAGCGATGATTGGGATAAGGAAGGGTCAGGCATCTTATTTATAATTGGTCTTATTCAGCAGAATCAACGGGCCTTGCGCCCAAATTGCCGAATAATTGTTCCCAAAGGGTAAATTCGCGCCCTGCCGTTGGCGTTTCCTTGTCCAAATAGGCAATATCCATCAATTCTTCTTTGCTATATTTGCGCATATTTTTCAGCACCCGATCTGCACCAAATTTCAATTCCAGCACCAGATGCTCTGTAATTTCTTTTTCAAAAAACGCATAGCCCTGACGAGTGGTGCTAACATAATACCATGTATAGCTGTCAAAGGTTGCGACCATCGATGGTGTGCCAATCGAATCCACAATTTCATCCATGGTGGATTGATCCACCTTAATCGCAGCAAGCCTTGAAGGGGACGGCATATTGCCCCGAACCTCAATTTTTGGGGCGCACGCAGTCATCATCAAAATTGGCGCAAGCAATAAGGCAAGCGTCAATGCTTTATAAATGATATGATTTGAATGAAAATAAAACATGATTTATGATATAATCGCAATTTATGGCTTTTGCAATCCACAACAATGCTTATATATAGTTAAATAATCGTGAAACGGCAAAATAAATTGAAATAATATAATATGATACATGCTTTAAAAATAAAAATAAGCCAGTTCGTGGCGCGTAAAAAAAGCCAAAAGATCAATCAGGCTTATGCGTTTAAGCTTTATGACAAATTGATTCATCGGGCGCGCAACAAAGCGCTTTATCAGGTTGCAGGCGGGCTGCCAGATAATTATGAAACCCGAACCGAATGCTTGTTCCTGCATTTATTTTTATTCTATCAGCGCTGCCATAATGACCCTATTCTAACGCCGATTGCCGATCAAATGGCAAATATTGTCACCAAAGATATGGAGGATAATTTGCGCGAACTTGGCGCGGGCGATATGAAGATCGGCAAAAAAGTAAAAGCAATGATGCTGCGGCTTTATGGGCGTTTGGATGCCTATTGGGGGGCGTTCTCGTTATCACAGGGACAAGAAAAAGCACAAATTAACTGTTTGCAGCGCAATTTATTTTCCTTTGGCGGCGGCGAAGAACCCCAAATCATTGAAACATACCGCCATTATATCGCACAATTTCAAGCTGCGTTAAAGCAACAGGCAAGCGATGAATTTTTAAATGATGATTATGAATTTCCGCATATCACACCATCCGCATAAGAAAGCCCGCAATTTATGAAAACGCCAAAACCAAAGCTCGGCACGCTGAATGAATTTAGCCGCTTTATCAAAACATCCGAATTGCCAGCAGGCAGCAGCGATTTTGAAATCTCTGCCAAAGCAACAGAGCGCGATTTATTGGCAGCGCGCATGGCATTAACCAAGCTTCACGCTTTGTCTGCGACGATCACGGTAAAGCCGCTGCCTGGCGGGCGTTATTTTGATGTCAAAACGCAGTTTAATGCCGCCTTTGAACAGGAATGTGTGGTAAGCGCCCTGCCCGTTGCGGGTAAGCTTGATGTCAAAACCCAAGATATGTTTTCCAAGGATCAGCAAACAGATGATCATCAAGATGACCCGCCTGAACCTTTGGAAAATGGCGGGATTGATCTTGGTGAATTGATCGCGCAGCATATGATTTTAAACCTGCCCGCCTTTCCGCGTGCGCCGCAAGCCGCGATTGACCTTCAAGCGATGAAGCTTGCGCAGGATGAATTGCTGCTGGTCGATGACCCTGAATATGATGCAAAGCTTGCATTATTCAATCAAATATCGGATGATGCACCAGCCCCAAGCCCATTTAAGGCACTTGAAAAGCTGAAATCGCAAAAACAATCAAAATAAATCGGAAAGTTTAAGGTGCGTGACATAAAGAATCATCCTGATCATAATGCGGCCCATTATGGCAGGGATGAAATTAAGCAAGGGCTGTTTCAAACCATCGCCGCAGACATTGCAAGCACTGGGCTAATGCAGCCCTTAACCCAGCAACAGCGCGAAGAATCGCTTGCGAATTTTTTGGCAGCGCGCCCCCAATCGGCGCATCAAATTTGGGTGTTTGCCTATGGGTCTTTAATTTGGAATCCAGGCTTTGACTATGTAACATCTGATCAGGCAATGATTTATGGCTATCATCGTAAATTTTGCTTGAAGGCATTTGTCGGGCGCGGATGCGCCCAGCATCCAGGCTTGCTGCTTGGGCTTGATAAGGGCGGCAGCTGCAAGGGAATTGCATTTAAGCTTTCGGATGATCATTACACCCAAGAATTGGCGATTTTATGGGATCGCGAGATGATGGGCGGCAGCTATAAGCCGATCTGGCTTGCAGGAAGACTTGAAAATGGTGACCAGATATGGTTGATTAGCTTTGTCATTCGCCATGATACGAATCGCTATTTTAAAGGGGATGATTTAAAGCTGGCAGCAGGTATGATTGATCGCGCATCGGGCGCGCTTGGCCCGTGCAAAGATTATGTGTTTAACACGGCAAAAGCATTAAAGGATCATGGCATTCATACAAAATTAATGAATAAGATGGTGAATTTATTAAGCACCCCCAATCTTAAAGGCAATTAAGTGAAAACAGGCCCTTTAAATCTAATCACCGATGTTGCAGGATTTAAAGTCGGCAATGCCCAAGATGAAAAATTGCAATCTGGGGTGACGGTGCTGATCGGCGATGATCCTTTTGTGGCGGCGGTGGACATTAGAGGGGGCGCACCTGGATCACGCGAAACCGCCTTGCTTGATCCCAGCTGCACCATTCAACATGTGCATGCCATCACCCTTTCAGGCGGATCTGCATGGGGCTTAAATGCCGCAGATGGTGTGATGGATTTTTTAAAGCAAGCGGGCAAGGGCTTGAAATGGCAAGATGCGGTCATTCCAATCGTGCCAACCTCCATTCTGTTTGATCTGTTAAATGGCGGGGATAAGGATTGGGATAAAAACCCCTATGCAGCGCTTGGCAAACAAGCTGCCAGCAACGCAGCGGATAAATTCCAACTGGGCAGTGTTGGCGCGGGTACAGGCGCAAAGGCTGGCAATATTAAGGGCGGGCTGGGTTCGGCATCCTTTCATTATAAAGATCATTTTATGGTGGGCGCGCTGGTCGCGGCAAATCCCATTGGATCGGTGTTAATGCCCAGCAGCAATGTATTTTGGGCATGGGCTTTTGAACAGAATAATGAATTTGGCGGCATCCGCCCCGATCCGAACAAGCAGCATTACGGGCTGGATTATCCGTTTCAATTTGCAAATGGCGTGGAAATAAACGCGCCCGACACCAACCAAGCCGCCATTCAAAACACAACGATTGCAATCATTGCAACCGATCTGGCACTTACAAAAAGCGAGGCAACCCGCATTGCAATGGCAGCACAAGATGGGCTTGCCCGCGCCATTCGCCCTGTGCATACTCCGCTTGATGGCGATAGTGTTTATGTGGTATCAAGTGGTAAGGTTGCGATGAAAGATGCCGTTAGCGATATGGCGCGCTTATCAATGCTGGCAGCTGATTGCTTGGCGCGGGCGATTGCACGCGGGGTGTTTGAAGCCACCAGCCCTGATAATTTTATGGGGGGAAAATATATGGGGTATCAACAAAAATATTTATAATAGAATGTTGGGGCAATAACATTAAGGTTAAGATCATGTATTTAAAATTGCGTTTGAAAATTCAGCTTATATCTTTTTATTCTGCCATGCTTGCTGCGGGATTATATATTGCATTCTTTGCATATCATTCGGCAGCCCTTGCTTTGGAAAAGAAAAATGACAATTCGCCCTTAAAGATCGGGGTGGTGCTTGAACCGCCGCATCTTGACCCCACCGCAGGGGCAGCCGCAGCGATTGATGAAATTGTATATGGCAATATATTTGAAGGCTTAACCCGCATTGATCAAACAGGCGCGGTAAAGCCCGCCCTTGCCCGCAGCTGGGACATATCGGATGATGGGCTTGAATTTACCTTTCATTTGCATGAAAATGTTACATTCCATGACGGCAAGCCCTTTACCGCAGATGATGTTGTCTTTAGCCTAAAGCGCGTGCTGGCACCTGATTCTGTGAATGCCCAAAAAGGGCTGTTTGATGGCATTAAGGATGTGATTGCCGCTGATCCCCATCGGGTGATCATCACCCTAACCCGCCCCAAAGGCGATTTATTGTTTAATTTAGGGTGGGGCGATGCCGTCATCGTAAATTCACAAACGGTTGAGACCAATAAAATAACGCCAATTGGCACGGGCGCTTATCGTTTTGTGCGTTGGGTTAAGGGCGCAAGTGTGCGCTTGGTCGTAAATCCTAATTATTGGGGAAAGCCTGCCGCAATCCCCCAAGTTGATTTTATGTTTATCAAGGATCCAAATGCCGCCTATTCCGCACTAAAAGCAGGGGATATTGACATTAGCCCCAATTTTCAAGCTGTTGAATTGGTCGATCAATTTATGGATGATCCTGATTTTACCGTTGCACAAGGCACGACCGAAGGAGAGACGATTTTAACGCTTAACAATGCGCAATCGCCGCTTGATCAGCGCATCTTCCGCCAAGCCCTGTCGCATGCGATAGATAAACAAAGTCTAAGCCTTGCTGCGACCGAGGGATATGGCACTTTAATTGGCAGCCATTTTGCGCCCCACCATCCCGCTTATGTTGATTTGGCGAATTTTTATGATTATAATCCCGATAAAGCGCGCCAGCTTTTAAAAGATGCTGGGGTTGATTTGCCGCTAACCCTAACGATTGCTGTGCCACCCCCAGCCTATGCCAGGCGTTCCAGCGAGATTATCGCGGCCCAGCTTGCCCAAATTGGCATTAGCCTTGAAATTGAGCCAATGGAATGGTCAACATGGCTTCAGCAAATATTCAAAGACAAAACCTATGATTTAAGCATCATATCCCATACCGAGCCAATGGATATTGGGATTTATGCGCGCGATGATTATTATTTTAACTATGATAATGCTGAATTTAAATCACTTTATGACCAAATCAAAACCACCAATAATGACGATAAGCGCAATCAATTATTGGGCGATGCGCAGCGCATGATTGCGCGCGATGCGGTGAATGTGTTTTTATTTCAGCTGCCCAAGATCGGCATTTGGAACGCACAATTAAAGGGAATGTGGCATAATGCCCCCATTCAAGCCAATATCCTATATGATGCCTATTGGGAATAATATAAAGGAACGGGAGTGTTTGAAACATGGTTGATAAAAATGATCAGAAAAATGATAAAATCGTCATTGCGGGCTATGCCAGAACCGCATTTCAGCCTGCAAAAAAGGGGAAGTTCGTTAAAATACGCCCCGATGATTTGGCTGCTGCTGCGGTAAAGGGCTTGATCGCGCATAGCAAGCTTGACCCCGCCTTAATAGAGGATTTGCTGCTGGGTTGCGCCTTTCCAGAGGCGGAGCAAGGCTTTAACATGGCGCGGATGGTTGTTTTATTAAGCGGGCTTCCAATCAGCGTTGGCGGGGCAACGATCAACCGCTTTTGCGGGTCTTCCATGCAAAGCGCACATAGCGCAGCAGGGGCGATTTCACTTGGCGCGGGCGATCTATATATCGCAGCAGGGGTTGAAAGCATGTCGCGCGTTCCCTTGGAAGGGTTTAACCCCATGCCCAACCCTGTGCTTGCAACCACCAGCCCAGGGGCTTATTCATCAATGGGGCAAACGGCTGAAAATATTGCCAAAGCCTGTAAGATTGACCGCAAACGCCAAGAAGAATTTGCGGTTCTAAGCCATCAAAAGGCTGGCGCAGCCCAGCAAGCAGGGCATTTTAAAGCAGAGATTGTTGATTTGGACGGCATTGCCGAGGATGGGTGCATTCGCCCCGATACCAATTTGGATGATTTGGCGGGCTTAAAGCCTGCATTTGATGCAAAAGGCACGGTAACGGCTGGCACATCATCGCCGCTAACCGATGGCGCGGTCGCCCTTTTTATCTGTAAATATGGGTTTGCGGTTGAAGCTGGGCTTACCCCGCTTGCGGCGATTAAATCCTTTGCGGTTTCGGGCTGCAAGCCTGAAATGATGGGGCTTGGTCCGATTGAATCCAGCAAAAAAGCCTTGGCGCGTGCGGGGCTTACCGCAAGCGATCTTGATCTTGTGGAAATAAATGAAGCTTTTTCAGCGCAAGCAATTGCATCAATTGATCAGCTGGGGCTTGATATGGCGCGCGTGAATTTAGATGGCGGTGCGCTTGCACTTGGGCATCCGCTTGGTGCAACGGGCGCAAGAATCCTCGGCAAAGCTGCCAGCCTATTGCAACGCGAAGATAAGCAATTTGCGCTTGCAACACAATGTATTGGTGGCGGTCAAGGCATTGCCACCATTTTGGAACGCGTATAATCATGGCACAGGTAAGGACACAGGCAAAAACACAGACCAGCCAAAGATTTAATCACATTGCGGTGATTGGCGCAGGGGTCATGGGCGCAGCCATTGCAGCAATTTTTGCCAATGCGGGCTGCAAGGTGATGCTGTTTGATATTGTGCCAAAAGACGCAACGGATGATCAACCAGCGCGCAATCATATTGCCGCAGCAGCGATTAAGGCAATGCTTAAGCGTGAACCTGCGGCTTTCACCCATCCACGGCGCGCAAAATTGGTGACCCCTTGCAATTTAGAAGATGATCTGGAACATTTTAATCAATGTGATTTAATCATTGAAGCCATCATCGAAGATGCCGCCATCAAACAAGCATTATATGCCAAGATCGCCCCTTTTTTAAAAGATGATGCGATCATCAGTTCCAATACTTCCACCATCCCCATGGCAACCTTAACCGCCAAGATGGATGATCAGCTGCGCCAGCGATTCATCATCACCCATTTCTTTAACCCGCCGCGCTATATGGCATTGCTTGAAATGGTCATTCCGCAGGCATTTGATGCCAATCGCCTTGATGCGCTGCGTAATTTCTTTGATTATAAGCTTGGTAAATCGGTGATTTTATGCAAAGACCGCCCCGGCTTTATCGGCAATCGGCTGGGCATTTACTGGATTATGACCGCGCTGCAAATGGCGGTTGATCAGGGCATGATTTGCGAAGATGCGGATGCGATGCTATCCAAACCTTTTGGCATTCCCAAAACAGGGGTTTTTGGGCTAATGGATTTGGTTGGGCTTGATTTAATGCCGCATATTATTGCTTCCATGCGCGATGCGCTTGATGCGGATGATCCCCTGATTCAAGATTATAAAATGCCTTTGATTGTGGATCAAATGCTGGCGCAAGGGCTGGTTGGGCGCAAAGGCAAAGGCGGATTTTATGCGCTTACAAAGGATCAGCAAGGGGCAAAGCAAAAACAAGCGATTGACCTTGAAACAGGCATTTACCGCGCAAAACAAAAAAGCCGCCTAGAAAGCGCAAACTTAAAGCCACAAGATTTAAGCTTGTTATTTAAACGCAGTGATAAGGGCGCGCTCTATGCCAAGCAAACCATGCTGCGCGTATTTCATTACGCCCTATTGCTGGTGGGGGATGCTAGCGATGATCCAAGCGATATTGATGCTGCAATGCGGCTTGGCTATCGCTGGAAATATGGTCCTTTTGAATTGATGGATATGATTGGCAGCCAGCAATTAACCGATATGTTTGCAGCAGAAGGGCTTGCCATTCCGCCCTTTTTAAGCATTAGCGCGGGGCATGATTTTTATCGCCATCAAGATGGAATCGCGCAGCGCTTGATGCTGGATGGGTCATCTGCGCAAAAAATCGCCTATGTCCCGATCATCCCCAAACAGGGGATTTTATCGCTTGCCGCGATTAAGCGCGGGCAAACGCCTTTATTAAAAAATGGTTCGGCTGCCTTGTGGGATATTGGCGATGATATTGCCTGTTTTGAATTTACCAGCCCAATGAACAGCTTTGATCCTGATATATTGGCATTATTGCAAAAAACGGTAAAGCAACAGCCTAAATTAGGGTTTAAAGCCCTGATCATCTATAATGAGGGGGCTAATTTTTCGGTTGGCATGAATTTGGGGCTTGCCTTATTTGCTGCCAATATCGCCGCTTGGGGCGAGATTGAAAATATTGTGGAAGCGGGGCAGAAAGCCTTTCAAATGCTAAAATATGCAAAATTCCCCGTAATTGGCGCACCGTCTGGGATGGCGCTTGGCGGTGGCTGCGAAATATTATTGCATTGCGATAAAATCATTGCCCATAGCGAGCTTTATACGGGGCTGGTTGAAACTGCGGTTGGGATTATCCCTGGTTGGGGCGGGTGCGCGCAAATGCTTGCCCGCTGGCAACAGCATCCAAATGCGCCCAAAGGCCCGATGGCTGCCGCTGCCAAAGTCTTTCAAATTTTGGCAATGGCAGAGGTTTCAAAATCGGCGGAACTTGCCAGGGATTTTCTGTTTCTAAGACCAGATGATGAAATTGTGATGAATCGCGATCGCTTGCTCTATACGGCAAAATTACATGCGCGCGCCATGGTTGAGGGCTATCAGCCCCCCGCCCAAGATGAATTACAGCCCGCAGGGAAAAGCGGCGCATTGGCACTTGAAATGGCGGTTGAAGGCTTTATGCGCCAAGGCATTGCAAGCCCCCATGACAAAGAAGTCACCCAATATTTGGCGGCAACGCTAACGGGCGGCGAATATGACCCCACCGATGTGATTGGTGAAAAGCAAATCTTGGCACTTGAAGCCACAGCCGTTAATGCGCTATTGCGCCATCCAAAGACTTTGGCGCGGGTGGAACATATGCTGGAAACCAATAAACCCCTTAGAAATTAAAGTGATTTTTTAAATGAATGATACAGACTTGGCGGCGAACGCCAAAAGCAGCACGCCCCCTATTCACCAATCCCCTATTCACCAAGCACTAGAACAGCGCATTTTGGTGCTGGATGGGGCGATGGGGACGATGATCCAAAATCACAATCTGGGCGAGGCGGATTATCGCGGCACGCGATTTAAAGATTATCCATCCGATCTTAAAGGCAATAATGATTTATTGGTGCTAACCCAGCCGCAGCTGATTATGGATATTCATACGCAGTTCTTGGATGCGGGCTGCGATATTATTGAAACCAACAGCTTTAATGCCAATGCGATTTCAATGGCAGATTATAATATGGAAAATCTGGTGCATGACTTGAATCATCAAGCTGCCTTGCTGGCGCGAAAAGCTGCGGATTCACGCAGCACACCAGATCGCCCGCGCTTTGTTGCGGGTGTGCTGGGACCAACCAACCGCACCGCATCATTATCGCCTGATGTCAGCAATCCTGCTTATCGCAATGTCAGCTTTGATCAGCTTGCAGATGCTTACCGCGAAGCCTTAGAAGGCTTGGTTGCGGGCGGCATTGATTTAATTTTGATTGAAACCATCTTTGACACTTTGAACGCAAAAGCAGCGATTTATGCGGTGGAAACCGCGTTTGAGCAATGGGGCTATGCCCTGCCCGTGATGATTTCAGGCACAATTACTGACGCATCGGGGCGCACTCTATCGGGGCAGACCCCCGAAGCCTTTTGGGCATCAATCAGCCATGCAAGCCCGCTATCGGTTGGCTTTAACTGCGCGCTTGGATCAAACGAGATTGCACCCCATATCCGCGCCATTGCCAAGGTTGCAGATTGCGCGATTTCGGTGCATCCCAATGCGGGGCTGCCAAATGCATTTGGCGGATATGATGAAAGCGCCGCCTTTATGGCGGATCAAATGGAAATATTGGCGCAAGATGGGCTGCTAAACATTGTGGGCGGGTGCTGCGGCACAACCCCCGATCATATTCGCGCCATCGCGGATCGGGTTCGCCCTTATGCCCCCAGAACAAAGCCAGCACCCAATCTGGAAATGATGCTAAGCGGGCTTGAACCTTTAAGGGTCAATGCCGATACAGGCTTTATCAATGTGGGGGAGCGCACCAATATTTCAGGGTCCGCCAAATTTGCAAAATTAATCCGCGAGAAAAATTATAGCGAAGCCGTTCAAATCGCCCTTGGTCAAGTGGAAGGCGGCGCGCAAATTGTAGATGTGAATGTCGATGACGCCATGATTGATGGCGAAGCAGAGATGATCAATTTCTTAAATTTACTGGCAGGAGAGCCTGAAATATCGCGCGTGCCAATCATGGTTGATTCTTCGCGCTGGAATATTCTGGAAGCAGGGCTTAAATGTTTGCAAGGGCGCGGCGTTATTAATTCATTAAGCTTAAAAGAGGGCGAAGAGAATCTGATTTTTCAGGCAAGCCGCGCCAAAAAGCTGGGCGCAGCCATCGTCATCATGGCATTTGATGAACAAGGGCAAGCCGATTCCTATGAACGGATGATTGAAATTACCCATAAAGCGTATGATATCTTAACCAAAAAGGTGGGGATGCTGCCGTGTGATTTAATCTTTGATTCCAATATTTTCCCCGTTGCAACAGGAATTGAAGCCCATAATGCCTATAGCGCGGATTATATTAAGGCGGTCAATTATATTAAAACCCAATTTAAGGGGGTTAAAACTTCTGGTGGGCTATCCAATATGTCTTTTTCGTTTCGCGGCAATAATGCGGTGCGCGAAGCGATGCATTCCGTCTTTTTATATCATGCGATTAAGGCGGGGCTGGATATGGCAATCGTCAATGCGGGGCAGCTAACGGTCTATAGCGATATTCCAGATGATTTGCGGGATCGCGTGGAAGCGGTTGTCTTAAATACAAGGCCCGATGCCGCAGAGCGGCTGCTTGAAGTTGCCGATCAAGCCGTCAGCACTGCCAAGGGGCGCAAAACCGATCTAAGCTGGCGCGAAAAGCCCGTTGCGGATCGTTT
The DNA here is from genome assembly GCA_045106055.1 of Alphaproteobacteria bacterium. Taxonomy (GTDB): domain Bacteria; phylum Pseudomonadota; class Alphaproteobacteria; order CBDDJK01; family CBDDJK01; genus JBGCED01. Next base: position 20,446 of record JBGCED010000131.1, on the reverse strand, counting down.
AACCCATGCGCTTGTCAACGGCATCACTGAATTTATTGATGGTGATGTTGAGCTTGCGCGCCAAGCTGCCGACCATCCGATTGAAGTGATTGAAGGGCCGTTAATGGCGGGGATGAATGTGGTGGGGGATTTATTTGGTTCGGGGCAGATGTTCCTGCCCCAAGTCGTTAAATCTGCGCGGGTGATGAAGCAAGCGGTTGCGGTGCTATTGCCTTATTTAGAAGCTGAAAAATCAGAATCCATGCGCCCAAAGGGCAAGATTGTCATGGCAACCGTCAAAGGCGATGTCCATGATATTGGCAAAAATATTGTCGGCGTGGTGCTGCAATGCAACAGCTATGAAGTGATTGATCTTGGGGTTATGGTGCCGATGGCAAAAATCATTGATACCGCGCTTGAAACAGATGCGGATATGATCGGGCTGTCTGGGCTGATTACCCCATCGCTGGAAGAAATGGTGGCCGTTGCCTCTGAAATGCAGCGGCGCGGCTTAAAATTGCCTTTATTAATTGGCGGGGCAACCACATCAAAGGCGCATACGGCGGTCAAGATTGACCCGTGCTATGATGCGCCCATCATTCATGTCAAGGATGCGTCAAAGGCGGTTGGTGTCGTTAGCCAAATGTTAAGCGATCGCCAGCGCGATGCTTTTCTGGCTGGATTAAAACAGGATTATAATGCGGTAAGAAGCACTTATGAATCGGGCGGCGGGCGGCAGCCTTTAAGCCTTGAGGCGGCAAGGGATAATGGGTTTAAGATTAACTGGCAAGATTACAGCCCGCCGCGCCCATCCTTTTTGGGCTTAAAGCATTTTACCAATTTTGATCTATCCCGATTGGTGGATTATATTGATTGGACACCATTTTTTCAAAGCTGGGAGATGAATGCGTTTTATCCCGCAATCCTAACCCACGAAAAATATGGCAAGGTGGCAACCGCCTTATTCCAAGATGCACAGGAAATGCTGGATAAAATCATTGCTGAAAAATGGCTAACCGCCAAAGCCAGCATCGGCTTTTTTCCTGCCAATCGCGATCAAGATGATCTTGTGATATTCCAAGATGACACAAGGCAGGTTGAGCTTACCCGCTTTCATTTTTTGCGCCAGCAAATGCAAAAATCATCGGATCGCGCCAATTATTGCTTGGCGGATTTCATTGCCCCCTTAGATAGCGGCAAGACCGATTATTTGGGGCTGTTTGCGGTAACAACGGGGCATGGTATTGATGCGCATGTCAAAGCCTTTGAAGCGGCGGGGGATGATTATTCATCCATTTTATTAAAAGCGCTTGCCGACCGCCTTGCAGAAGCCTTTGCGGAATATTTGCATGAACAGGTTCGGGTAAAGGAATGGGGCTATGCTGCGGATGAAAATCTATCGGGGGATCGTTTGATCAAAGAAGAATATGGCGGCATTCGCCCTGCCCCAGGCTATCCTGCTTGTCCTGATCATTCACAAAAAACCATCTTGTTTGATTTATTGCAAGCAGAAGCAAATGCAGGGATCAGCCTTACCGAATCTTTTGCAATGCTGCCCACAGCAGCGGTTAGCGGTTATTATTTTGCGCATCCAGATGCAAGCTATTTTGGAATTGGCAAGATTGGCGAGGATCAATTACAAGATTACCAACGCCGCCGCAATATTGACCTTGATCTTGCCAAGCGTTTGCTTGCCCCCAATCTGGATTAATGATCTGCTTTAAAAAGCGGTTTTCCTGAACGCTGGGTTAGCCACACACCGCATAAAATAATCACCAGCGATAGCGGCATAAAAATGGTCATTGGCTCTGATAAATAGAAATATGCCATCACCACCCCCCATAATGGCACCATATTTAAAAAGATGGATGCACGAATTGCGCCGATTTTTTTAACCGCAATCGTCCAGAATAAAAAGGGAAGATTGGTGCCAACCACGCCAATAAACAGCAATTTCATCCATGAAGTGACATTAATCGCCCTTAATTCATCAATGATGGTCGGGGCAAGCATGAAGCTGGTGCCAGCCAAGATGATCGTGCCTAAGATGGTGGAAACCCCTGTAATTTCCATAGGGTTTAAATCTTCTTGTTGCATGATCTTTTTTAAATATAAAGTATAAAGCGACCACATCACCGTGCAGCTTAGATAAATCGCATCGCCAATTAAAATGGTTTGCCAATTTTTATCAAAATCCAAGCTGCCTGCCTCCAGCACGACAAGCCCTGTAAAAGCAACGATAATGCCAAGAATGCGCTTTTTTTCCAGCCGCTCTTTTAGCAATAAAAAGCTTAATATGGCAGTAACCGCAGGCCCCATGCCTGGAATGATGATCACCGCATGGCTGGCATAGCTGTAATCCAGCCCGTAAAAAAACGCCATATTATAGGCAAATACACCTGTAATTGCGGGGATTATTGAATATTTTAAATTCCTAAGCGTGAAGGCTTTTGGAAAAGCGATCCCTAGGATAAAAGTAAAAATCGTGGCAGCAATTAAAAACCGAATGGATGATGCCGCAAGCGGTGACAGCGCACCCAGCACATCTTTACCAACCACAAACACACTTGCCCAAAAACAGGTCGCAAAACATAATAAGACATAGCTAAACCCGTCATGGTTTGAAAATTGCCCAGCTTTATTCATCACATTCACTTTATATATATGGGGTTAAGGATTAAGAAATTAAGCCGCAGAAGCGCGAATGCTTGCTTCCAGCTGATCCAGTAATTTTGTATGATGCGCGGTATCCTTACCTTCAATCATCATCCGAATCAAGGGTTCTGTACCTGATGGGCGAATGATTAACCGCCCAGAATCACCAAGCTGGTCATGGCATTTATCAATTGCTTGCTTAACGGCGGGGCGTTCAATGATTTTATGATGATCTGCAAGCGATAGGTTGCGAACCAGCTGCGGAACGGGGGTGAATGTCTTTGCAAGTGCGCTCATTTTTTGTTTGCGCTGGATCATGCATGCAAGCACTTGCAAGGCTGCCATTAGCCCATCGCCTGTGGTTGCATGATGCCCAAGCACAATATGTCCCGACGCTTCGCCGCCCAGCACCGCTTCATGTTGTTTCATCTGATCCACCACATAGCGATCACCGACTTGCGATCTTACCAAATCAACCTTGAAGCTGTTTAAATATTGCTCAAGCCCCATATTGGAAAGGATGGTCGCAATCACTGGGCCTTGCAATCGCCCCATTTCATGCCAAAGCGTTGCAATCAAGGCCAAAATTTGATCGCCATCAATGATCTGCCCCAATTCATCACATACAATTAAACGATCCGCATCGCCGTCAAGCGCGATTCCCATATCCGCGCCTTGCTGTTTAACCATATCCGCCATGGCTTGGGGGTGGGTTGCGCCCACCCGATCATTAATATTTTTGCCATTGGGCTCAACCCCGATCGGGATGATTTGCGCGCCAAGCTCTTTTAAAACAATCGGTGCAATCTGGTATGCTGCGCCATGTGCGCAATCAATCACCAGCTTTAACCCATCAAGGCTTAAATTGCTTGGAAAAGCCCCTTTGACAAATTCAATATAACGCCCCGCAGCATCATCAATGCGTTTTGCGCGCCCAATATGCTGGGAATCAGGCAATATCCAATTTTGCTGATCCATTAAATTGGTGATGATCTGTTCGTCATTATCCGATAATTTATAGCCATCAGGACCAAATAATTTAATGCCATTATCAAAAAACGGATTATGCGATGCAGAAATCATTACCCCAAGTTCAGCGCGCATTGATTTTGTTAGCATGGCAACAGCTGGGGTGGGAACAGGTCCCAGCAACAAGACATCCATGCCCATCGATAAAAATCCAGCGGTTAGCGCATTTTCAAGCATATAGCCAGAAAGGCGCGTATCCTTGCCAATCACCACGCGATTTTTATGATCCCCGCGCTGAAAATGCGCGCCCGCAGCCATTGCAAGGCGCAGCACCGTTTGGGGGACAATATGCCCCTTATTCGCTGCCCCGCGCATGCCATCTGTGCCAAAATATTTGCGTTTTACCATTATAATTTGCTTATCATTAACAATGTGATATATTTAAGGGGCTGCAAAAGCCCTGATTTATATTGTTTGATATTTATGGTATTTTTCACCCTTTGAACAGTATTTTATAATCACAAGATTTTACAATTTATAACATTTTAAAATTGCTTATTTAAAAATGAGACCAGATACATCATTATCAACCAAAACCATGAAACCAAAAGCGATTGGGGATTTGTTGCGCCCGCAGGTAAAACAGCTGCTGGGTGCGCGCGCCTTGGGCGAAGCGCGGTTGATTGAAAATTGGGCAAGCATCATTAATGATGAAGCCGCGATAGGCTGCACCCCAAGCCATATTGATTTTAAGGCTGCCAGCAATAGGGGGGGGAAAGCATCACGCACAAATGGCAGACTGGTTATTTTTGCACCTTCGGGGCTTGCGACCGAGCTTAATTTCAAAAAAGCGCAACTGATTGAAAAGATTAACCGCCATTTTGGTTATGGCTTGATTGGGGATATTAAGCTTATCCAGCAAACCGCTGTGCAGCCCCAAAATGCCAGCAAGGATCACGCAGAAACACAAAGAAATATAGGGGCAAACCTTGAAAAATTGGCGAACCACATGCAAGCATTTGAGCATATTGATGATCCTGATTTAAGGCGCAGCTTGGCGCGCCTATCGCTATCTTTAACTAAATCCGATACCAATAAATCAGAGATAAATAAGCCAGAGATAAAAGAATGATCTTTGAATCTTTTATCCGCGCCATCACTCAGCTTTTTAACCCCAAAATCATTGGCGTTGTTTTAAAGGCGGTGATGCTGACGGTAATCGGGTTTCTTATTCCTTATATTCTGCTTGTCTTTTTATTATTTCAGCTGGATTGGGGCGGGCTTGATTTGTTTGGGTTTGAGCTTGTGATGATTGCGGGCTGGCTGTCGGGGATTTCCTTTGCCGTCCTTAGCTTTGTGGTTGGCTTAATTGGCTGGGGATTATTTCCAATCGTTGCCACCGCCTTTATTGGTTTATTTTCCGATCAAATCATTGATGCGATTGAAGCAGATGATTATCAAGACCGCCCTGCTGCCACCGATCAAGGGCTGGTTGCCAGCCTGTTAAATGCGGTGCGTTTTTTGGCAGTCTTGCTTGCAATTCATTTGGCATTGCTGCCTTTATATTTAATTACAATGGCATTTTTTGGGCTTGGGGCAATTTTGTTTGCTTTGGTCAATGCGTGGTTTATCGGCAGAGAATATTTTGAAATGGTTGCCCTGCGCCGCCTTGATCGCCGCCAGATGAAAGATTTCAGGGCAGCCCATCCCTTATTATTGCTTGGTTTTGGCATGCTTGCCACTTTTTCTATGAGCATTCCGATCATTGGTTTTTTAATCCCTGTCATTATGGTAATTATGATGACCCATTTATTTCATCATCATCATGCGCCACCTGCCCCCTTTGGAATATCGCTTAATGCACAATAAAATCCATCAAATCATCTTATTATGCGTGGCTGGAATGGGACTTGCTGCCTGTGCTGGCGGCTTGTCGTCCATCAAGCAAAACCCGCCACCAGCAGATGATCCCATGATCGTACAATCGGTGCCGCCCATTCAGCTTGACACCAGCCCGCTTCATCAAGGAAGTGCCTTTCTTGACCCGCAATCCAGCCCGCCGCCATCTTATCCAAAGCCAGCACGCGAATCCCATCCCATTTCCAGGGATGCGCTGATGAATATTGATGCAAGCCAGCTTACCGCATTATTGGGCGCGCCCAATTTCATCCGAAAAGAAGGCAAAAGCGAAGTTTGGCATTACCAACAGCAAGCCTGTTTGGGCGTATTTTATCTTTATGCAATCGATCCAGCGCAGGATCAGCAAGGCATGGAACGCTTGGGGGGGCGCGTAGAGTGGATAGACATGCTGGACCATTCGGATCATCACTCAAATAATCACGCGACAACGGATTCTTGTCTTGTCGCTTATGCACCAACAGGGTAAGATTAGGGCTATGAATAAATATTACGCAGAAAATTTCATCGAACTGATTGGCAATACCCCGCTTGTTAAGCTGCAAGCCGCGTCTAAGGCAACGGGGTCAACCATTCTTGGCAAATGTGAATTTATGAATCCAGGGGGGTCAGTAAAAGACCGCGCCGCCTTGGCGATCATCCGCGCTGCCGAGCGCAGCGGGGCGTTGAAACCAGCGGGTTTAATTGTTGAGGGAACGGCAGGCAATACAGGCATCGGGCTTTCGCTGGTCGCGCGCGCCTTGGGCTATGAAACTTTAATTGTGATCCCTGATAATCAATCCACTGAAAAAAAAGAAATGATCCGCCTTGCTGGCGCAACCTTAATCGAAGTGCCGCCTGCGCCTTATAAGAATCCTGAAAATTATATCCATGTTTCAAAACGCATCGCAGAAGAAAAACGCGATGAAGGCAATTATAGCAGCGTGATTTGGGCGAATCAATTTGACAATACAGCCAATCGTGATGGGCATTATGAAACCACAGGCAAGGAAATTTGGAACCAAACCCAAGGCAAGATAGATGGCTTTATTTGCGCGGTCGGCAGCGGCGGGACGCTGGTCGGCACATCCAATTTCTTGAAAGAACAAAATTCAAAAGTTCAAATTGGGATTGCCGATCCAATGGGGGCTGCGCTTTATCATTATTACCAGCATGGCAGCTTGCAATCTGATGGCAGCAGCATCACTGAAGGAATCGGGCAAGGGCGCATCACCGCAAATTTACAAGGATTCACCCCCGATCATGCCTATCAAATCAGTGATGAAGAAGCTTTAAATCTATTGTTTGATCTATCGTTAAATGAGGGGCTGTGCCTTGGCGGATCTGCGGGGATTAATGTTGCGGGCGCAATCAGACTTGCCCGCACCATGGGGCCTGGCAAAACCATTGTCACGATTTTATGCGATGGCGGCGCACGCTATCAATCCAAATTATTTAACCCTGAATTTTTAAAATCAAAAAATCTTCCCCTTCCACCATGGCTATAAGGATGAATATGGTATGAAATTTTTTATTGATAGTGCGGATATTGCTGAAATTGAGAAATTAATGGATACAGGCATGGTTGATGGGGTGACCACCAACCCTTCCTTGATCGCAAAATCAGGGCGTAAATTTAACGAGGTTGCAAAGGAAATTTGCGCGCTTGTGGATGGCCCTGTATCCTTGGAAGCGGTTGCAACCGATAAAAAGGGAATGCTGCAAGAAGCCGCAAAGCTTACCAAGATTGCCGATAATATTTGCGTTAAATTACCGCTAACCCCCGATGGGCTTGCGGCTTGCAAGGAATTGCGCAGCGAAGATATTTTGGTCAATGTAACGCTTTGCTTTTCCCCCAATCAGGCTTTGTTGGCAGCAAAGGCGGGGGCAAGCTTCATTTCCCCCTTTGTCGGGCGTTTGGATGATATTAGCGTGAATGGCATGCGCTTGATTGAAGATATTGTAACCATTTATGACCAATATGAACGGTTTGAAACCGAAGTGCTGGTGGCATCAGCCCGCCATCCAGATCATGTGCTGCAATCGGCGTTATTGGGCGCAGATGTTGTGACCGTTCCCCCCGCCTTGGTCTGGAAGCTTTACCAGCATCCTTTAACCGATAAGGGGTTAGGTGATTTCTTAAAGGATTGGAAAAATTCCAACCTAGCCATTGAGTAAACAGCCATTGAGTAAACATTGAATGAAGCGGTGTAAGCCCAGCGGGGAGCAATATGGCGTGTGAGCATATAAAGAAACCAAGCAAGCGCGGGCCGCGCGCCACCGCTAATGCGGTGTAAGCCCAGCGGGGAGCAATATGGCGTGTGAGCATATAAAGAAACCAAGCAAGCGCGACTGCGCGCCACCGCTAATGCGGTGTAAGCCCAGCGGCGTGTGAGCATAAAAAGACAAAACACAATGACAAAAGATCAATCGCTGCCACATGAATTAAACCAAACTTCCGATGATTCGGGCGCATCCAATATGCCAAATCATCAGCAGGTTGCGGATTTTCTTGCGCAAAATCCAGATTTTTTAATCAATCATCCTGCTTTATTGCTTGAGCAAGTCATCTCAAGGCGCGATTTTGGCGATGATAAAATCTTGGATTTGCAATATGGTTTGGTTCAGCTGCTTCGAAAAGCGTTAAGGCAATCGGAAGGCGCGCTGTCTTCTTATGTTCAGCTTAGCCGTGAAAATAATTTTCATCTGAAGCGGTTTGAAATTGCACTTTGCATGCTTAGCCAATGCAATGATGTCCAGAATTTCAAACAATTATTGGATTTTGATTTGCTGCAACCGCTGGGGCTTGAGGCGATTTACCTGCTTGCTGACCCCCGTGACCTGCCCGCGCCCTTTCATGCAGCCGCGCAAAATGCTGGCTTTAAATTGATCAACCGCCAAAGTCTGCTTAATCCTGCGGATAAAATGAAAGCGGCGCGCTTTAACGATCCAAAGCTGGATGTGGATAAGGTGTTTGAAGCCCATGCGCCTTCTGTTCATTCCCACGCGCTAATCACGCTAAAACGCAAGATTGATCAGCCCATTCATCGGCTTAAATTTGCCTGTTCGGTGGCATTTGGCGCGTCCGACAAGGATTTATTTCAAACGGGGCAAGCCCATGATTTGCTGGATATGCTGGCGCGTGCAATGGTAATGACGGGGCAGCGTTTTATTGATTTGCCCGAATCCACGCCCCCCATTTCATAATGGCTGTATCGGCTGTTGATTCTGCTTATATCCTTGAAGAAAGCCAGCAGCAGGCACAAGCGCTAGGCTTTGATCTGGTTGCGATCACCAAGGCAAGGCTTGACCAGCAGCATCATCACAATCTAGACGAATTTATCAAGCAAGGCCGCCATGGCGAAATGGATTGGCTTGCAGCGCGCGCTTTTGAACGCGCCAGCCCCGAACATTTATGGGGTGAAGCACGCAGCATTTTAATGTTTGGCGTGAATTATGGCCCTGAATCAAATCCTTTGGCGCGCTTATCCGACCCTTTGCTGGCGAATATTTCATGCTATGCGCTTCATCAAGATTACCATGATGTGATTAAAAAACAATTGCGGCAATTTACCAGCTGGTTTGGGCATCGCTATCAGGCGCAGGTGAAATTATTTGTGGATACCGCCCCCGTTATGGAAAAGCCGCTTGCCGCTGCTGCGGGGCTTGGCTGGCAGGGAAAACATACCAATTTGGTGAGCAAGCAATATGGATCATGGCTGTTTTTAGGGGCAATGATGACCAGCTTGGACGGGCTAGATAGCGCGGGCAGCCCAGATACAAAAACAGATCAACCGTCGAATCAGCCCCATCCAGATCATTGCGGCAGCTGCACTGCTTGCATTGATATTTGTCCAACAGCCGCGATTACCGCCCCCTATCAGCTGGATGCGCGCCGCTGTATTTCCTATTTAACGATTGAACATAAGGGGGAAATACCGCTTGAATATCGCCGCGCCATCGGCAATCGCGTATATGGCTGTGATGATTGCTTGGCGATCTGCCCGTGGAATAAATATGCAAAAAGAAGCAACTGGCAAGCGCTACAGGCAAAAGAATCACTTGCGCAGCTTAGCCTTAAAGCCATGCTGGCGCTAGATGATGCCGAATTTCGTCAATTATTCCGCAAAAATCCTGTAAAACGAATCGGACACACCCGCTTTATGCGAAATTGTTTAATTGCAGCAGGCAATAGTGGTGATAAAATGCTGATCCCTGAAATTACAAAATTTTTAAATCATCAAGACCCAATCCTTGCAAGCGCCGCTTGCTGGGCATTTGATGAAATTACCGTCTTAAATGCATAGAATTCACAGATGAATTTTCTTAGAAATATTTTGACAGGATTCACGAACCCCTATATATAGATTTTATTGCGGTCATGCTTACAAAATATGGTATTTATCTTGCATGGCAGTGTTTTTATGCAGTTGGTATTATCATTGCATAGGGTGATTGTTAAATGGCTTTAAGCTTCATCAAGAATGTAATTTTCAGCCATGTAAGCGTTGTGGAATATGGGAATAACGGCATAGAAGCCTTTAATTTTAAGTGGATTTGCGCTAAACTTACCCTTTGAAAAGGCAGAAGTTGGACAAAGGTTAGGATTAAAGCATTTTGCTTGAAATCCAAAATAAAAATAATAGGGTTTTGTTTTAAAAAATAAAGAATCTGGCTTGCAAATCATGCCAGAAAAAAAGCTGGCTGCAAATCACGCCAGAATGCAAGAAAATGTCTTTTTAAGGGGTGAATGCAATGAATGACCATGATAATGTTATAAAATTCCATAATGCACATGAAATGGATGATGCGCATGACAGCGAAACGCTGGACGCCAGCGCAGATCGGGTTGCCGATGCCGAATTGGATCATTTGCTAAGTTCAGAAATCAAGGTAAGCCCCGCAATGATTGCAAGCTCATCCTCGTTCAATCCAACCGATGATCAGGCGGATGCCAATCACCGCACTTTGGATGAAAATCCATGGCTTAGCAATCTGGATCAAGGAAAATCCATCCGCGATATTGCCCAGAATGAACGCGGGATTCGGGTTGAGATTGATCGCAGCCGCGATGAATTGCTGACTGATTTTGGTAAAAAAACGCTTGAAGATCGGTATTTGCTGCCAGGCGAATCCTATCAAGATATGTTTGCGCGCGTTTCAATGCATTATGCAGATGACAGCGCCCACGCACAGCGTATTTATGAATATATTTCCAAATTATGGTTTATGCCCTCAACGCCGGTTCTGTCAAATGGCGGTTCCAATCGCGGGCTACCCATTTCTTGCTTTTTAAATGAAGCCGATGATTCGCTGGATGGCATTGTTGGTCTATGGACTGAAAATGTGTGGCTTGCGGCAAAAGGCGGCGGCATTGGCAGCTATTGGGGCAATTTGCGCGGGCTGCATGAACGGGTTGGCATGAATGGTAAATCATCGGGGGTTATTCCCTTTGTGCGGGTGATGGATTCGCTTACCCTTGCCATCAGCCAAGGATCGCTGCGCAGGGGTTCTGCTGCGGTTTATTTGCCCGTGGATCATCCTGAGATTTTAGAATTTGTGGATGTCAGGCGTCCATCTGGCGGTGATCCAAATCGCAAAGCCCTAAATCTTAATCACGGCATTGTCATTCCAGATGCATTTATGCGCGCGGTTGAAAAAGACGAAGAATGGAAATTAATCAGCAGGGTTGATAATCACGCGGTCAGCACCGTGTCTGCGCGTCAATTATGGATTAAAATCTTGCAAGCGCGCCTTGAAACAGGCGAACCTTATATTCTTTATGTGGATCATATTAACCGCGCTTTGCCTGAACATCATTTACATGCAGGGCTAAAGGTTAAAACTTCCAATCTATGTTCTGAAATTACCCTGCCAACAGGCAAAGATAAATGGGGCGGGGATCGCACTGCCGTATGCTGCCTGTCATCGCTTAATCTTGAATATTTCAAAGAATGGCAGCATGAACCACAAATCATCGAAGATGCGCTGCGTTTCTTGGATAATGTCTTGCAAGATTTTATTGATAATGCGCCAGATGAATTTCATCGTGCCAAATATGGCGCAATGCGCGAGCGTTCGGTTGGGCTTGGGGTAATGGGCTTTCACAGCTTCTTGCAAGCCAATAAAGTGCCGCTTGAAGGCGCAATGTCAAAAGTTTGGAATCGCAAGATTTTCACCCATATTCGCACGCAATCGGATGCTGCAAGCATCAAGCTTGGCAAAGAAAAAGGGGCTTGCCCTGATGCGGAAGCTTACGGCAAGCTGGATCGTTTTTCAAATAAGATTGCGATTGCGCCCACTGCATCCATTTCAATCATTTGCGGCGGGGCTTCGCCTGGAATTGAACCCATTCGCGCCAATTCCTATACCCATAAAACCATGACGGGATCATTTACGGTTAAAAATAAATTCCTAAAGGCTTTATTAAGTGAACGCGGGGCGGATAATGATGAAATTTGGGCTTCTATTTCGGTGAATGGCGGATCGGTTCGGCATTTGGAATGCTTAAATGATTTTGAGAAAGATGTGTTTAAAACCGCATTTGAATTGGATCAAAATTGGTTGATTGAGCTGGCTGCGGATCGCACTCCGCATATTTGCCAATCGCAATCCTTGAATCTATTTCTTGAGCCTAACATCCATAAAAAAGACTTGCATGGATTGCATTATAAAGCTTGGAAAAAAGGCATTAAAAGCCTTTATTATTGCCGTTCGCGTTCCTTGCAACGCGCGGAAGCTGACAGCGAAACCAAAGCCTTTGGCGGCGCGGAAGCATCAGCGGTTAATATTCCTTTTGCTGGGAAAATTGGCGATCCAGCGGATCAACAACCAAGCGGAGGCGGAATTGTCATTGATGATGCCGATGATTGCCTAAGCTGCCAGTAAGGCGGGGCTTCATTTGGCAGTGATGGCATAAGTTCAATGGCAAATGCACCGCTTTCATTATGTTTTTTGGCATCGCAAGAGCCTGAGGCGCAAAGCGCATTACAAGCATTGCTTGCAGCCTATCCGCAAAGCCAAAGCCCCGAACAGTCCGATATTTTAATTGTGCTTGGCGGGGATGGGTTTATGCTGCGCACCTTACGCCAGCAGCTTGCGCCCAATTCAAGGCTTGCGGGCAAGCCTGTTTATGGCATGAATTTGGGCACAGTTGGCTTTTTGCTGAATGAATATTCCATAGATTCCTTGATTGAACGGCTTCAGCAGGCGCAAGCCGTCAGCTTGAATGCTTTAAAGATGCAAGTGCTGGATGCGGATGGGAATTCCCATGAAGCCCATGCAATCAACGAAGTTGTGCTTTATCGCCAAAGCCCGCAAGCTGCCGATATTAACATCACGATTGACGGTAAATGCCGCCTTCAAGGGCTTGCATGTGATGGGGTGATGGTTGCAACCCCAGCTGGCAGCACCGCTTATAATCTTTCTGCGCATGGTCCGATTTTGCCGCTTGGATCAAATTTACTGGCACTTACCCCAATAAGCCCCTTTCGTCCACGGCGGTGGCGCGGTGCGCTATTGCCTGTTGGGGCTAAGATTAAATTTAATTTGAATAATATTGAAAAACGCCCTGTAAGCGCGGTTGCGGATATTGTTGAGTTTCGCAATGTCAAACAGGTGATTGTCGAACAGGATTCGGCGCTGTGCGTTACCCTGCTTTATGATCCAGAACATAATTTAGAAGAGCGGATTTTAAGCGAACAATTTCAAGCTTTTTAAAAAGCAGGGTTGAAATGCACACCAGACCGCTTATATGGTCACAAGATTAACAAAATTTCATTTTACCATTAGGAGGCATTTATGGCGGAAGATAAAAGCGCAGACAATAAAACAGGTCAACAAGCACAAACTCAAGAATTTCAAGCCGAAGTTGGGCGGTTGCTGGATATTGTGACCCATGCGCTTTATTCCGAGCGTGAGATTTTCTTGCGCGAATTAATCTCAAATGCCGCAGATGCTTGTGATCGCTTGCGTTATGCCGCACTTTCCCAGCCTGATTTGATGGCAAAGGATCAACCGCTTGAAATATCCATCACCAGCGATGCCGATCATAATCACCTGATCATCCATGATAATGGCATTGGCATGGGGCGTGATGAATTAATTCAAAATCTTGGCACGATTGCGCGATCAGGCACGGGCGAATTTATGTCTAAGCTGTCAGGGGATAGCAAAAAAGACATTAACCTAATCGGTCAATTTGGGGTTGGCTTTTATTCCGCCTTTATGGTCGCCGATCATGTTACCGTAATTTCCCAAAAAGCAGGGGAAGAACATGCGCATGAATGGGAAAGCGATGGCAAATCAGGCTTTACCATCAAAGCAGCGGATGCGGATTTCAAACATGGCACCAAGATTATTTTAACCTTAAAGGCGGATGGCGCTGAATTTCTGGAAAATCACCGCATTAAGCATATTGTTACGACCTATTCCAATCATATTTCATTCCCGATTTTATTGACGGTGCTTGCAAGCAAGCAAGATCAAGCAGATGACGAAGAGGGGGTAACGGATTTACCCAGCAAAGAACAAATTAACAGGGGGGCTGCGCCATGGACGCTTGCGCCATCCAAGCTGGATGATGATGCCCATAAGGAATTTTACCATCATGTTGCCCACGCGCATGATGATCCTTGGGGGCGCGTGCATTTTCATGCTGAAGGCACGCTTGAATATTCCGCCTTATTATATGTGCCAAGCGAGCGCCCGTTTGATCTATTCAATCCTGAACGCTTAAATAAGGTTAAATTATATGTAAAGCGTGTTTTCATTACCGATAATTGCGAATCCTTGCTGCCATCATGGCTTCGATTCCTGCGCGGCGTGGTGGATTCCCAAGATTTGCCGCTGAATGTATCGCGCGAGATGCTGCAAAATAACGCCGTTTTAAATAAAATGCGCGGGAATTTGGTTAAAAAAACCTTGGATATGCTGAAAAAGCGCAGCGAATCTGACCAAGCAACCTATTTGAATTTTTGGGACAAATTTGGCGTGGTGCTAAAAGAGGGCTTATGTGATTTTGGCGAAGATAAAGCCCCCTTATTGGAACTTGCGCGCTTTCATTCCACCAAAACAGGCGCGGATGGCTGGCAAAGCCTTAATGATTATAAGGCAGGGATGAAGGAAAATCAGGATATTATCTATTATATTAGCGGCGAAGATCCAAAAACCTTATTAAGCAGCCCGCATTTGGAAGGCTTTAAGGCAAAAGGGGTGGAAGTGTTGCTATTCACCGATCCCGTGGATGAATTTTGGGTTGGCTATATGCCTGAATATCAGGGGCTAAAGCTGCAATCGGTAACGCGCGCAGGCGCGGATTTGGATAAAATCGGCGATGATGCAGCCGATGATTCAGCCGATGATCAAGCGCAAGACGGCAAAAAAGGCGCGAAACAGAAAAAAGGCAAAGCTAAGAAAAATGACCTATCCGACAAGGATAAAAGCGCATTGCTTGAATTTGTCAAAGAAACCTTAAAAGATCATGTCAGCGGCGTTGAGCTATCGACCCGCTTAACCGAATCGCCCGTTTGCTTGGTATCCAGCGCGGCTGGACCTGATTTACATTTGGAACGCTTATTAAAGGCGCATAATCAGTTGCAGCAAGAAACAAAGCGCATTTTGGAATTAAATCCCGCCCATCCGCTGGTTGCCAAGATCAACAGCCTAATCACTGGGGATGATCAAGATAAAGGAAGGGATCAAGCCAAAGAAATCGCGGAAATGCTGCATGATCAAGCCCGCATCATGGACGGCGAACCCCCGATTGACGCCGCTGCATTTGCCAAACGCCTAAATCAATTCATGCTTGGCGCTTAGCCTTTTTGCGCCGCGCATGCGCGCACGGAATTTTAAATTTCAATCTATTGGCGTTCAAAAGATGTAAGCATAAGAAAACATGCAAGAAACATGATATTGGGCGCAATATTGGGATTGACAAGCCCTATATGATGCGCCACTTATGACATTTATATGAAAATAAATCATGGCTTAGGGAGGCTTGCTTGAATGAAAATACTTGTCGCGGTAAAAAGGGTTGTGGATTATAATGTTAAAATCCGCGTGAAAGCCGATAAAACAGGTGTTGAAACCAACAATGTAAAAATGTCAATGAACCCCTTTGACGAGATTGCGGTTGAGCAAGCGCTGCGCTTTAAAGAAGCTGGGCTTGCCGAAGAAGTGATCGCGGTTTCAATCGGGGCTGCCCAAGCGCAAGAAACGCTAAGGACGGCGCTTGCCATGGGTGCAGATCGCGCGATTTTAATTGATCAAGAAGCGTGCGAGCCGCTGGTGGTTGCAAAATTACTAAAGGCAGTTGCCGAAAAAGAAGCACCTGGACTTATCCTGCTTGGAAAACAAGCGATTGATGATGATTCCAACCAAACGGGGCAAATGCTTGCCGCTTTGTTGGATTGGCCGCAAGCAACCTTTGTATCAAAGCTGGAAATTGAAAATGACCGCTTGAAGGCAACCCGCGAAGTGGATGGCGGGCTTGAGAAAATTGAAACAGCAATGCCTGCGATTGCGACCGTTGATTTACGGTTAAATGAACCGCGCTATGCCTCGCTGCCCAATATTATGAAAGCCAAAAAGAAACCGCTTGAAACCATTACCCCCGCAGATTTGGGCGTTGATGCCAGCAATCGCTTGAAAACCATCCATGTCAGCGAACCAGCAGCACGCGCTGCGGGGATTAAGGTTGATTCGGTTGCGGCTTTGATTGACAAATTAAAAAATGAAGCAAAAATAATCGCTTAATGCTCAGGAAATAAAATAAGGATTTCATTATGGCACATCTTATTATTGCAGAACCGATTGATGATGGTTATCGCCCCAGCTTGCTAAATTGCCTCAGCGCCGTTAAGCAAGCGATTGATCATGGCAATCAAGGTGCGGTGCATCTGTTGGTCATGGGCAGCAATGTTGCGGCATCAGCAAAAGCAATGGCTGAAATTGCGGGGATTGATAAAATTCTGGTTGCGGATGATGCGGCGCTTGAACATGGGCTTGCAGAAGCCACCAGCAAGATCGTGATTGGAATTGCCAAAAATTACAGCCATGTTTGGGCAGCTGCCGATACTTATGGTAAAAATATTGCTCCGCGCGTTGCCGCATTGCTGGACAGCCAGCAATTATCGGATATTACGGGGGTAAAAGCGGTTAATCAGTATGAACGCCCGATTTATGCTGGAAATGCGCTTGAAATTGTTGAAACGGCGGAAAGCGTTAATGTGATTACGGTTCGCGCAACCGGCTTTGATGCTGCGCCAAGCACTGGCGGCGCTGCTGAAATTGAAGCCATTCAAGCATCCGCAGCCCAAGATCAAAGCAATTATATTGGTGCGGAATTATCACAATCCGAACGGCCTGAACTTACCAGTGCAAAGATTATTATCTCTGGCGGGCGGGGCATGCAGGATGGTAAAAATTTTGAAATGCTGGATCGGATCGCTGATAAATTGGGCGCAGCCGTGGGTGCATCGCGCGCAGCGGTTGATGCGGGCTTTGTTCCCAATGATTATCAAGTTGGGCAAACAGGAAAAGTGGTTGCGCCGGATCTTTATATTGCGGTCGGCATTTCGGGTGCGATCCAGCATTTGGCGGGCATGAAGGATTCCAAGGTGATTGTTGCGATCAACAAGGATGAAGATGCCCCAATTTTTCAAGTTGCCGATTATGGGCTGGTTGCTGATTTATTTGATGCCCTGCCTGCTTTGGATGAAAGCCTGAATTAGGATGATGATGGATGGGTGATCTTTTGCCATTTGAGCAAATTGCCATTATTGGCGCGGGGCAGATGGGGCGCGGCATTGCGCGGGTGTGCCTTGAAAAAGGTTACCGCCTTTGCTTGATTGACCATGAACAAGTGAATTTGGATCATACGGTTGAACGCATTCGCCAAAAATCAACGGGCGCAGCCCTTGAAAATCTGGTGACGGGGCTTGATTTATCGCTTATTCAAGATGCGGATTTGGTGATTGAAGCCATCCCCGAATTGGAATCTGAAAAGCGCAATTTATTTCAAGCCCTCATCCCCTTTTTAAAACAAGATGCGCTGATTGCCACCAACAGCTCTTCTATTTCCATTACGCGGCTTGCTGCGTCAAGCGACCGCCCCACGCGCTTTTGCGGCATGCATTTCATGCACCCTGTTAGCGTGATGCCGCTGGTTGAACTGGTGCGCGGGCTTGCAACATCGGATAAAAGCTTTGATCAATGCGCCGAATTTGTTAAATCGCTTGGCAAGGAATATGCCGAATCACAGGATTTTCCAGGCTTTATTGTTAATCGCGTTCTTGCCCCGATGATGAATGAAGCAATTTATGCTTTATATGAAGGGGTGGGCAATGTGGTCACCATTGATCGCGCATTAAGGCTGGGCGCGTCCCACCCGCTGGGACCTTTGCAGCTTGCGGATTTTATTGGGCTTGATAATATCCTATCGATCCTAACCACTTTGCATAATGATCTTGCGGATAATAAATATCGCCCCTGCCCATTATTACAAAAATATGTTGAAGCGGGATGGATAGGCGTTAAGGTTGGGCGCGGCTTTTATGATTATGCCAGTGACCCGCCAAAGCCAACACGATAATTGAAACTTAAGGATTAAACAAGCATGCGCGTCTTGGTGGTGGAAGATGATGATAAGGTGGCAAGCTTTATCCAAAAAGGGCTTGAAGAGCTTGGGCATAATACCGATGTTGCCATCACTGGCAAGGATGGCTTGTTTTTGGCAACGACCGAAACCTATGATGTGATGGTGATTGATCGGATGCTGCCAGGGATCACCGATGGGCTTAACATTGTGCAAGCCATTCGCGCGATGGATAATAAAACCCCTGTGTTGATCCTAAGCGCGCTTGGAAAAGTGGATGATCGCGTGCGGGGCTTGCGCTCTGGCGGTGATGATTATTTGGTAAAGCCATTTGCGTTTGAAGAATTGCTGGCGCGGATTGAATTATTGGTTGAGCGTTGTTCCAGAATCAATATGCGGGAAACCAAATTAACCGTCCAAGATTTAACGATTGATTTATTAAGCCGCAAGGTAACGCGCGGCGATAAGGAAATTGAACTGCAATCGCGTGAATTTCGCTTGCTTGAATTTATGGTGCGCAATAAGGGGCAGATGGTCACCCGCACCATGCTGCTGGAACAGGTATGGGATTATCATTTTGATCCGCAAACCAATGTGATTGATGTTCATATCAGCCGCTTGCGCCAAAAAATTGACAAGGATTTTGACAATCCAATCATCAAGACCATTCGCGGTTCGGGTTATATTGTTGATGTGCCTGCATAACCTGCATGATTGCGCATAAAGATGCAGCCCAATAAAGGCTTTAGCCGTTCTTCCAGTTTTTTTATGGCAAGCCTGTTTGCTATTTTGTTGCTTGCGATTAATGTGCTGGTATTTATGGTGATTTTCTTTGCCGATGACGAGGTTTATTTGGATGAGACCAAGGCAGCGTTAAGCGCAAAAACTGATATTTTCACCCATAAGGACAAGTTTACCGCCGGATCAAGCCTTGCTGTGAAATTGGATGAAGCCCAATTAGCAGCCTATATTGCAATGCATCAATCCAGCATCATTAAGGATTATTTAATCGCCTATCAAGATCGGGACGGCAACATTGCCATCGGCAATATGGATGCGTGGCCGCCCCTTTTGCCCTTAACGCGTGATATGCCCCCCTTCATTGAATTTAATATGAATCAAAATGGCGATCAAAATGCCATGCTGGGGCTGGTATCGCCGCTTGAAAATGGCGGAAAATTGCTGGTTGCGCGCTCTATTGAGCGGGCTTTATCCGCGCGCGAATATGTCTTATATTTTGGCTGGGTGGTCATTTTAATCACGATCTTGGTTGGGATTACTTCGTTTGCCATTGGTAAATTTGTGGTGAATAAAGTCAATTCAATTACTTTAACCGCCAATCAAATCATTGAAACAGGCAATGTTGCCATGCGCATTCCCAATGATAGCAGCTGGGATGATCTTAGCAAATTAACGATTGTGCTTAATCATTTGCTTGAAAAGCTGGAAAACCAAATCTATTCAATTAAGCGGGTTTCCGATAATATTGCCCATGATTTAAAAACACCGCTGACGCGGCTGCGCGGCGCGCTGGAACAGATCAAAGACCCTGCAATGCGCCAAGAATTATTGGTCGAAGCCGATACGCTGATGGCAATTTTCAATGCGCTGCTGCGCATATCAGAAATAGAAACCGAAAAGCGCAAATCCGCCTTTGCCATGGTCAAGCTGGATATATTGGTAAAGGATGTGATTGAATTTTACGAACCGCTGGCGGATGAACGCAATATCAGCATCCATACCATTATTGAACCTTGCATGCTGGAAGCAGATCAGGATATTTTATTCCAAAGCATCGCGAATGTGCTGGATAATGCGATTAAATTCACCCCCGATGGCGGGGTGATTGATGTGAAACTGATCACGCATAAGCATGAAATTACCCTGTCCATCAAGGATTCAGGCCCTGGCATAGAGGATGATTATAAAGAGGAAGTGTTTCGCCGCTTTTTCAGAATTGACCCCAGCCGCAACGCACCAGGCCATGGGCTTGGGCTGTCGATCGTCAAGGCTGCGGTTCATTTGCATGATGGGCGCATTACCTTAATTAACACCCCAACCGGTCTTGACTTTATCATCGCCTTTAATTAGAATTACTTTTAAACTAAATTTTAATTAGGTAAAACGCAATATGACCGATACTGATCAGCACGATAACCATATCCCCAATGTTAATGAGATTGAAAACCTATTCATCAATAATGCTGATTTTTCAACATTAAATGCACAGCTTAATCGCTTTAACCCGATTAAGATAATGAAGATGGAATCGATGGAGATTCGCCATTCGGCAATTTTGGCATGGCTGCTTGATCCCAATGAAAATCACGGGCTGGGCGATCATTTTTTAAA
>JBGCED010000130.1:0-3830 GCA_045106055.1 Alphaproteobacteria bacterium | reverse complement strand
ACTGAGCATAACAAAAATTTAATTTAGAATAATTCTAAACAAGCTTGACAATTTCGCTGTATCTTTATAGTTTATTCCTATTAATGAATATGCAATTTAAAGCAATTCATCACTTTAAGTTCAACCATAAAAATGGAGTTAAGAAATGTCATTAAAGGGTAGCAAAACCGAACAAAATTTAAAAGATGCTTTTGCGGGTGAAAGCCAAGCAAATCGCCGCTATTTATATTTCGCACAAAAAGCAGATATTGAGGGCTATAACGATGTTGCCGCTGTTTTCCGCTCAACCGCAGAAGGGGAAACAGGCCACGCCCACGGTCATTTGGAATATTTGGAAGAAACAGGCGATCCTGCAACGGGCGAACCGATTGGCGCGACCGATCTTAATTTAAAAGCATCCATTGCTGGCGAAACCCATGAATATACAGATATGTATCCAGGCATGGCAAAAACCGCCCGCGAAGAAGGCTTTGACGAGATTGCAGATTGGTTTGAAACCCTTGCAAAGGCTGAAAAAAGCCATGCTGGGCGTTTCCAAAAAGCATTTGACTCACTTGGTCAATAATTAAAAACTGATCAATCATTAAAAATTGATCAAACATTAAAAATACCCTCCTCCTTGCCCTCTTTTGATAAGGGGGAGGGATTTTTTAAAGTCTAAAAAAATATATAAAAAATCACGAAAGAAAGCAGACCCATGAAAGAAGGCAGCCTTGATGCGCCCATCCGCCACCCGCTAGAATGGGAATCGGAAGCATTTTATGATCGAAACGCAATCGAAACAGAAATGGAACGCGTTTTTGATATTTGTCATGGCTGTCGGCGTTGTTTTAATCTTTGTGATTCCTTTCCAACCCTTTTTGACATGATTGATGACACCGAAGATGAAGTCATTGAAGCGGTTGATAAAAAAGAATATAAGAAAGTCGTGGATGGTTGCACCCTATGCGATATGTGCTTTTTAACCAAATGCCCCTATGTGCCGCCCCATGATTTCAATCTTGATTTTCCGCATTTAATGCTGCGTTACCGCGCGCTTGAACATAAGGAAGGCAATACAGGCTTTACCGAAAAGCAAATCACCAATACAGACCGTGTGGGCAAGCTTGCATCCAAAATGCCTGGCATTACCAATTGGGCGACAAAGCGCGATAATGGGCTGACCCGCCCCGTGATGGAAGCCGTTACAGGCATTGATAAGCGCGCGGAGCTTCCAAAATTTGCGCCCCAAACCTTGGAACAAGAAAGCGCAAACGCACCGCTTGAAATTAATAAATCCGCGCCAGCTTATGGGCAGAAAGTTGCGCTTTATGCAACTTGTTACGGCAATTATAATACGCCAGAAGTTGGGATGGCAGCCCGTAAAATCCTTGCCCATAATGGGGTGGAAAGCATTGTAATCTATCCTGAATGCTGCGGGATGCCCCAGCTGGAACAAGGCGATTTGGGCGAAGTTTCGGCAAAAGCAAAGCGGGTTGCTGAAATTTTCAAACCCTATATTGATGATGGCTATAAGGTGTTGGCGACGGTGCCATCATGCGCGCTAATGATGAAATTTGAATGGCCGTTAATCAATTCCAAAGATG
Organism: Alphaproteobacteria bacterium; assembly: GCA_045106055.1. Classification (GTDB taxonomy): domain Bacteria; phylum Pseudomonadota; class Alphaproteobacteria; order CBDDJK01; family CBDDJK01; genus JBGCED01. The sequence goes on along the minus strand of JBGCED010000130.1, from coordinate 2,244 downwards.
AAAGCGTTAAATTATTAAGCCAAAACGCCAAAGATGTTAGCGAATATATTATCTGGCTTAAAAATGAATTTGGACTTGCAGACGGGTTAAAGCCAATGGCTGGCGATGTCTCGCTTCATATTGCATGCCATTCACGGGCGCAAAATTTTGGTCAAAAAGGCGCAGAGATTTTGCGGCTTATCCCTGAAATGAAGCTGAATGTGGTGGAACGCTGTTCGGGGCATGGCGGATCATGGGGCATTATGAAAAAGCATTTTGATACGGGCATGAAGCAAGGAAAGCCTGTTTTTAAAAAAATGGCAGCGGGCGGCGATAAGCAAAATAAACGCTATATCGCGTCCGAATGCCCGCTTGCGGGGCTTCATATTGCCCAAGGCGTTGAAGCTGAAATTCCAAATGAAGATGAACGCCCTGAATTAAGATCACACCCGATTTTAATGCTTGCCGAAGCATGGGGATTATAGGCCCTTAAAATCATTTTATACATAGATGGAGAAAATCAATGCAAAAGACAAAAATTGAACGCGAAGATGTGATGTTTCCTGAAAGCTATGCACCCGTTCGCCAGCAAAAGAAACAGGCCTTAATTGCAATCAAGAAAAATCGCAGGGTTGAAATTGGTCCCGTTGCAACCTGCTATTTTGAATGTTTTGAAACGATGGTGCATCAAATTAATGAAATGCTTTACATTGAAAAAGGCGGCGAAGATCAGCTAAAAGACGAGCTTTTAGCCTATGACAGCCTTGTGCCAAATGGCAGTGAGCTTACCGCAACTGTGATGTTTGAAATCGATGAACCTGTGCGCAGAAAAAACTTTCTTTCAAAGCTTGGCGGAATTGAAGAAACCATGTTTATCAAATTTGGCGATCATCTGGTGATGGGCGTTCCTGAAGCGGATGTTGATCGCACCACCGCAGATGGGAAAGCATCATCGGTGCAGTTCCTGCATTTTCCCTTTACCCATGATCAAATTGCAGAATTCAAGCAAGCCAAAGAAGTTATTATGGGCTTTAAGCATGAACATTATGGGCATATGGTCGCGATCCCGCAAGCCACCCATCAAGCCCTTGCCAAAGATTTTGCGGAATAAATCGGATGACAAAAATTACAAAAAGCGATGCTGAATGGCGCGCGCAGCTGGATGAAAACAGCTATAATATTACGCGAAAAGCGCAAACTGAGCGCGCCTTTACAGGGGTTTACTGGGATCATAAGGATGCTGGCAGCTATCACTGCATTTGCTGTGATACGCCATTATTTGGGTCTGATGATAAATTTGATTCGGGCAGCGGCTGGCCCAGCTATACACAAGCCTTAACGGACGGCATCATTACCGAACGCGAAGATAAAAGCCTGATGCGCACCCGCACCGAGATTCTATGCGGTAATTGCGATTCCCATTTGGGGCATGTGTTTAATGACGGCCCCGCCCCAACGGGCTTACGCTATTGCGTCAATTCCGCATCCTTGACCTTTAAACCAAATTCTATTTAAGCATTAAGGCAGCTAAGGTAAGCATCGACCATATTTAAAATTAAATTTGGATAGCCCGCAAATTCATCCAGCTGTGCAAGGTTCATATTTGCCGCAAGCGAATCAAGGGTTGCGCTGCGCAATTCAAATTGATCCTTTAGCGATGATATAATCGATGGGTCATATTGCGGTTCATCAAACACGCATTCTATTGCATTTGCTTTGATGATTTTCTTTAATTCTAATATGTTCTTTAATGAGAGATTTTCTGAACCATCCTCAAACACAACCCCTTGCATATTCAGCCCATTTTCTTGTTCAAAATATTGAAACCCATCATGGAACACCAAAAATGGCTTATCTTTAATCGGCGCAAGCCTTGATGCTGCGACTTGCTGGGTGCTTTGGATTTCAGCAATTAATTTTGCGGTATTTTGATTAAATTCATTCGCATATTCGGGATAGGCTTCACCCAGTTTTGAATTCAGCCAGCGCGCCATTTTAACTGCATTATTCATATCCAGCCAAAGATGGTAATCAAGATTGCGTGCTTGATCATCATGTTCATCATGCTCCTCATGTGCATGCTCCTCATGTGCATGTTCCTCATGTGCATGTTCCTCATGTGCATGTTCATCATGGGTTTCATCCTCATGGGCGTGTTCATCATGCTCCTCATGGGCGTGTTCATCATGCTGCTCATGTGCGTGTTCATCATGCTCTTCATGTGCGTGTTCATCATGTCCGTGATCATGTGTGCCGCGAAGCGCT
>JBGCED010000129.1:0-5099 GCA_045106055.1 Alphaproteobacteria bacterium | reverse complement strand
GTGCGCTTAAAAAATGCGCGGTGGTGCTTTTAAAATGGGTTTTTAGCGAATCATTAATATGTTGGCAGCTTGGGCGATGGATATATCGCCTGCAAGAATGGCTGCGATCGCATCCAAGATCGGGGTGTCAACGCCCAGCCTTTTGGCGAATAATTTTGCTTCGCTGGCGGTGTATTTTCCCTCAACCAATGCTTTATTTGAATTTTTGGCTGGGATCTGTGCGCCCCGCCCCAATTCATAGCCAAATTTTGTATTGCGTGAGGTTAAGCTGGTTGCGGTCAGCAATAAATCACCCAGCCCTGCAAGCCCGTAAAGCGTTTCTTGTTTTCCGCCCGCCGCGACGATCATCCGCTCTAGCTCTACCAAAGCGCGGCATAGAATCGATGCCCGCGCATTTTCACCAAAGCCTGCGCCAATGCATAATCCCGCTGCAATCGCATAAACATTTTTTAACGCCGCGCTAAGCTCCACCCCCAATAAATCATTGCTGGCATAAAGCCGCAATCGCTCGCTGGACAGGGCTTGCGCCAATGTTTTACAATTTTCATAATCTGGTGTTTGGCTGGCAAGCACCAAGGCGGTGGGCAGCTTCAACGCAACCTCGCGCGCAAAGCTGGGCCCTGATAATGCCATCACCTGATGATCTGGTAAGATTTCTTTTATAATTTGATGGGCAAGCAGATGACGATGCTGCTCAATCCCTTTTGATCCCATGATTATCACCGCATCTTGCGGAATAAAGGGTGCAATATCGGGCAATATGGATCGAATTGATTGCAAGGGCAGCAGCACAATCACAAGGCTTGCGCGATCCAGCGCATCCGCTGCATGATTAAAGGCGATCAGATTAGGCGCAAGCGCAATATCAGGCAAATAATTTGGATTTTGATGTTCTTGGTTGATGCTAAGCATCATCTTTTGATCGCGCAGCCACAGCTTGACGGGATGATCTGGTGCATTATAAGCAAGCGCGCTTGCAAGTGCGCAGCCCCATGAACCGCCCCCTAACACACATATATTATGAATATTTTCTGTCATTAGCGCATGGATTCGTTCAAAATGGGCGGCGTTAGACTGGATAATGGCCAGCGCGGCAATGATTTTGCATCCAGCGAATCGCCAGCCCCACCAAGCCGCAAGCGCTCAAGCCCTGCCCATGCAATCATGGCGGCATTATCCGCGCAAAGCGCAGGTAGAGGCGCGGTAAAGCGAAGCTGATGATCTGCGCAAAATTGGGTTAAGACCGTGCGCAATGCTTGATTGGCAGCAACCCCGCCCGCAACCACCAGCTGAGAAGGCGGCTGTTTGATTATTGTTTGATAGTGTTTTAACGATACTGCCAGCCGATCAACCATAATATCACATACAGCATTTTGAAAGGAAGCCGCCAGATCGCAGCGCGCCATTTCTGTCATGCTGGTTTGAAGATCGCTGCTGAATGTTATTGCGGCGCGGCGCACCGCAGCCTTTAGCCCAGAAAAAGAAAAATTTGGATCAGGCTTGCCCATCATCGGGCGCGGCAAGGGAAACTGATTGGGGTTTTGTGCTTTCTTTGCTGCCTGTTCAACCGCAGGCCCGCCTGGATAGCCAAGCCCAAGCAATTTCGCTGTTTTATCAAATGCTTCACCAACCGCATCATCCAATGTGGTTGCCAGCAAATGATAGCGCCCCACCCCCTCTACGGCAATGATCTGACAATGCCCGCCGCTGACCAGCAACAGCATATAGGGAAAATGAACGGGCGCATCATCGCTTGCCACCAAACGCGCGGTTAAAGCATGCCCTTCAAGATGGTTAATCGCAAAAAAAGGTTTTTGATGCACCATCGCCATGGCTTTTCCAAGCACGGAAGCCACCATCAACCCGCCAATTAGCCCAGGCCCTGTGGTCGCTGCGAACCCATCCACCTGCCCCAGATCAATCTTGGCGGCACGCAAGGTGCTTTCAATCTGCTTTGGTAAAATTTCAACATGATGGCGCGCCGCAATTTCTGGCACAACCCCGCCATATTCACGGTGCGCGTCAAATTGGCTGAAAATTTCTTGATGAAGAATCGCGCCAAAATCATTATGGGCATTGGTTTCCACCAGCGCAATCGCACTTTCATCGCACGAGCTTTCAATGCCCAAAATTTTCAAGCACTTACCCTCCCCAGCTGGCTGGCTGCCCCCTCTATGAATTGGGATATGCCGCCTATAAAGACCCCACTTTTGCAAGTGATTTTACAGGGTCAATGCCATATTTTGCGGTTGCCATTTCAACCAATTTTTGAACCTTATCTTGCCCTAATTCATTCATTAATTCAACGGGACCAACGCCAAATTTAAGCGCAAGCTTTGCGCCAAGATCGAATGCTTGTGGCACGGCAACCGCTTCATCAATTGCTTGCAAAACAGGGATAAAACACGCCATCATCAGGCGATCTGCGATGATTTTATCTTGTTCTTCGCTGCCCGAATCGCTGCCTGTAAGGTCAAATTCATGGTCATTATTGGCAATATCGGCAAGCCCCGACGCAAGGGAATAAAAATCCCCATGCGGGTTTAGATTCTTTTGGGCATTATACATGATTTTGGGCTTTACCAAATTCATCACCTGAAAAGGCCCTGCTGGCGCGTGCAAAGTTTGCTTTGCCACCCGATCAATTTGGGGCATCGTGCCGATTCCCTCGTCAATTAAGCGCATCGCTTCATTGCCATAAGGCACAAAAAAGCGGTTAATTGCAAAACCATAGGAATCCTTACAAGCAAGCGGGGTTTTGCCCGTTTGTTCAATGAAATCCAATGCTTTTTGATAGACCACATCGCTGGTTTGCGCGCCGCGCACAACCTCAACAATGGGATTAACCGCAGCAGGATTAAAATAATGCAGCCCAAGAAAACGCGAAGGGGTGCTGATATTATCCGCTAATCCAGACACGGTTAAAGCAGAAGTATTGGTTGCAACCACCGTTGTTGAAGCCACAATACCATCAAGTTCGCGCAATAATTTTGCTTTGACGCTATATTCTTCAAAAATGGCTTCAATCACCAAATCACATAAGATTAAGGATTTTAAATCGCCCGCAACGCCAATATTATCGGCGCTTTTTGCAGCATCTTCTTCGCTCATTTTGCCTTTTTTAACAGCACCTTGATAGAATTTGATGGCTTTTTCTTTGCCAGCATTTGCCGCAGCAACGCTGCTATCAACAAGCAAAACGCTAACCCCTTTTTGGGCAAGTGTGGTTGCAATTCCAGACCCCATTGTGCCTGCACCGATAATACCGACTTTTTGAAAGCGCATGAAATTCTCCTTAATCTTATGTGGAAATGGGTTTAAATTGATTTAAAATTGTTCGGTTTCGGTTGAACCTTCAAGCGCCGTCGTGGCTGCTGTCCCGCCGCTAACCGCGTTGGTAACTTCATCAAAATAGCCAACCCCAACTTCGCGTTGATGTTTTACCGCAGAAAAGCCTTGATCCACGGCTGCAAATTCGGCCTGCTGAAGTTCAGAATAGCCCGCCATGCCATTTTCCTTATAATTACGCGCCAATTGGAAAGTTGCATAATTCAAGCTATGGAAGCCCGCAAGCGTGATAAATTGGAATTTATAGCCCATTGCGCCCAGCTCTTGCTGGAATTTAGCCATTTGGGCTTTGTCCATATGTTTTGCCCAGTTAAACGAGGGCGAACAATTATACGCAAGCATTTTGCCTGGAAATTCCTTGTGAATGGCTTCTGCAAAGCCGCGTGCTTCCGCCAAATCAGGCTTTGCGGTTTCCATCCATAATAAATCGGCATAAGGCGCATAAGAAAGCCCGCGTGCAATCCCTGCTTCAAGCCCATTCTTGACATAGAAAAAGCCCTCTTTTGAACGCTCACCCGTTAAAAACTTGCGATCGCGCTCATCCACATCGGATGTGATTAATTTTGCAGCCTCTGCATCGGTGCGCGCCAATAATAAGGTTGGAACGCCCATCACATCACTTGCAAGCCTTGCTGCATTTAAATTACGAACCGCTTGTTGGGTTGGCAATAATACCTTACCGCCCAAATGCCCGCATTTCTTTTCGGATGATAGCTGATCTTCAAAATGAACGCCCGCTGCGCCTGATTTGATCATGGCTTTCATCAATTCAAAACAATTTAACGGGCCGCCAAACCCCGCTTCGGCATCGGCGACAATCGGCGCATACCAGTCAAATTCACTGCCATTATCGCCGTCCATTGCTTCAACATGTTGAATCTGATCTTGACGCGAAAAGGCATTATTAATCCGATCAACAACCATTGGCACAGAAGATACGGGATAAAGCGATTGATCAGGATACATTTGACCCGCATTATTCGCATCGGCTGCAACCTGCCAGCCTGACAGATAAATGGCTTTTAAGCCCGCGCGCACATGCTGCACCGCTTGGCAGCCCGTAAATGCGCCAAGCGTATTGACATAGGCTTCTTCATTTAACAATTTCCATAATTTTTGCGCGCCATGCTCTGCAAGTGTATGGCGGATATGCAGCGATCCCCTAAGGCGTGCAACATCCTTCATGCTATAATCCCGTTTAATGCCATCCCAGCGATTAGGAGCATAGGCAGGGGCTTCAAACGCATCTTGATGCGCTGCATCATTGCCATCTTCAATCATTTGCGCGATTTTGTCACCCCAACCATAGGCTTCATTTTGATTTATCATATTATTTTTCCTGTTAAAATATCGAGTTGCTTAGATTTGAAGTCCATATAGCAGCTTATTCAAAAGGAATCAATCCGCATAGCGCATTGCACCGCACAATTTTTCTTGCGCGCTCACGCGGTGCGTTTTTTTGCGCGTTCACGCGCCGCGCAGTCGTGATTATGCGCTCACACGCCGCGCAGGCTTACGCCAAACGATTGGCGGCATGCAGTCGCATGCTCTTTTGCGATAGCGTAAACCTTAGCAAGGTAAAGTGAACGCAAAAAAATTCGTAAAAATAACTTACCGCTCGCGGAAGGCTTCGTGGCGTAATTTCAGGACGGGGCGGATAATATAATCCAATACGGTTCTGGTGCCGGTGTGAATATCAACAACCGCCTGCATTCCAGGCTGAATGGCATATTCCCCTTTAGTTTCGCCCA
>JBGCED010000128.1:0-5520 GCA_045106055.1 Alphaproteobacteria bacterium | reverse complement strand
AATTATATGGCGTTTTGGCTGTTTCATATCATTAATTATGCGCTTGCCTGCTTATGCTGGCTATTGATTGCGCGCATGGCGCTTAGCCTGATTGTGCCGGTCAATTTTAATCATTATGTTTGGCGAAATTTTGTGCGTCTTAGTGACCCTTTTGTGAAATTCACTTGGATGCTCACCCCCGCTTTATTGCGCCACAAGCAATTATTGCTGCCAATTGCTTTTATTTGGGCGCTTGGGTTGCGGCTTGGATTTGCGCTGATCATGCAAAAATTTATGATGCTGCCCACAATATGATGAAGGATTGATCATAATATGTTATATTTGCTGCTGATCATGGCGTGTATGAATGGCATTTTTTCCCCCTATTTATATGATTTAATCCCCTATGCACCTTTTTGGCTGCCATTACTGCCCGTTTCATCGCCTAATATGGCATTTTTTATCTCTTCTTTTATGCTCTCCAGTCTTAGCCTGATCATATGCGGGCTGCCCGCAGCCCTTTATCAGCGATTTTCAGAAAATCCCCGCCCAATTTACAGCAATGGCCTGATGCTAATCACCATGCTATTTTTGTGTTTTCCTGCGATGCTGCGCCTTGCGCTGGTGATGCTATCGGCATATAATGCCTAGATCATGTCCAACAAAACCTATGAAATATTGATAAAGCGCAATAAATCCCAACTGGATGAGAAACGCCGCATTTTGGCGGGTTTACAAGCACAGCATGCGCAATTAAAAGCATCCTTGGATGCGCTTAATCAAAAGCGGCAAGATGAATGGCAGGCGATGAATCAGCAGCCCGCCTATCAAATTGAACTATCCTTTTATATGCACGCCTCGTTGAAAGAGGCAGAGCGCATCACCAAAGCCATGCAAGACCTGCAGCAGCAAATAGATTCCGCCTTGGAAGCGGTGCGCATTGCCTATAGCGAAGTGAGTAAAATGGAAATTATTTTGGAAGAAAAAATCAAGCAGCAGCAAGCTGAAATGAATCGAAAAAGCCAAATTATCCTTGATGAAGTGGCAATGCAAATGAGCGAACGCCAGAATAATTAAGCCATAAAGAACGGCTTTGATGGCAAGCCTGCACCATCATTTTAATGGCCTCAGCATAATATCCTGATTCCTATATTTTTTTTATTGTTTATTGGGTTCAAAATGTGTATCGTTTATTTGATTAATAAAAAATACTGGTTTTATGTTTAAATTTTGCATAAGAATTCAATATGGGGCTTGTGATTATCCTTGAAATTTTTTAATGATAAAAATCAAGTAAAGTTAAGTTGCAGGCTTAACATTAACTATTGAGAATTAAAATATTAACTATTGCGAATTAAAACATTAACTATTGATAATTAAAACATTAACTATTGAGAATTAAATAAATTATAATAATCGGTACCTCATTATTTGCTAAATACGATTTGTTTTAATAAATTAGGGTGGGCTGTTAAAGGAGAAAAAGATGAATTTTAGCGATAAATCCGTTTTGATCGTGGATGATTATAAAACCATGTTGCGGGTTATTCGAAGCATGTTAAAGCAAATTGGTTTTTCAACAATTGACGAGGCTTCGGACGGCAAAATGGCGTTAAACCTAACCCGTGAAAAAACCTATGATTTAATTATTTCCGATTGGAATATGCAGCCTTTAAGCGGGCTTGAGCTTTTGCAAGCGGTGCGCGCCAGCGGCACGGATTCCGCTAATGTGCCATTTATCATGGTCACGGCAGAAAATAAGGTTGAAAATATCATTCAAGCCCGCAATTCTGGGGTGAATAATTATATCGTAAAGCCATTCAGCACAGAAACGCTGAAAACAAAAATTGAAGCGGTTTTAAAATAAGCCTATAATTTTTGATTTTTTAATATTTTAAGGTAAGATTTAGCGATAATATCAATGATGGTTGAAGAAAAAACATTTGAAAAGCAGCAGGTGATTGAAATTGTTGAAACCGTGATCAAAATGGTTTCAGAAAAACAATATGATCATCAGCGCCCGCTGCGGGTTGAGATTAATCGCTTGCACAAGACGATCAATGACTTAATGTCGGAGCTTTCCTCTTTGCATCCAGGCAGCATTGTTTCAAAACATGTGCCAAGTGCAACCGATGAACTTGATGCGGTTGTTGCCTTAACCGAAAGCGCCACCAACGAGATTTTAACCGCCAGCGAATCGCTGTTGGAACAGCTTGAAAAAGCTGGCATTGCATCAGAAGCGAAGCATGATCTGGAGCATCTTACCAGCAAAATTATTGAAGCTTGCACTTTCCAAGATTTAACGGGGCAGCGCGTTGCCAAAATCATTTCTGCGTTGAAGACCATTGACAAAAAATCGCTTGAAGTTTTGAAAATGCTTGAAAGCCGCTTGGCGTATTTTGCCGCTTTTGACGAGGATGGAGCACAAGCGGAAAAGGTAAAGCAAGAAGAACAACAAGAAGAAAGCTTGATGAATGGGCCGCAACTGCCAGGCGGCGGGCTTAGCCAAGAAGAAATTGACGCGCTGCTCTCTCAGTTTGATTAAACCCATTAAAGGAAATCATAGATGACAGGGTTGGTAACCAGATGGTGGTGGGTTCGTCATGCGGTCGTGACCGCCAATCAAGGCGTGATTTATGGACGCACAGACTGGCCTTGTGATGTATCCGATTTGGCATCCTTTAACGGGCTTGCAACCATATTGCCCAAGCAAGCAACCTTAATCACCAGCCAATTACAGCGCACAAAACAAACCGCAGAATCAATCAAGATGGCCGGAATGGGTGCTGAAAATCCGCTGCAACCATCCGTGTCAATCGAAGCCCCCCCCTTGAATGAACAGAATTTTGGTGATTGGGAAGGGCAAAGCTTTGCCCAGATGCAAGCTGCTGCGGGGCGTTTTGCAACCCATGATTACTGGTTATGTCCAGGGCATTTACGCCCACCAAATGGCGAAAGCTTTTTGGATTTAATCGCGCGCGCCGCCCCTTTTATCGAGGAAACATCCAACAATCACCCTGGAAAAGACATTATTGCGGTGGCGCATGGCGGCACAATCCGCGCTGCGTTGGCGATTGCGCTTGGCATGGATCCAGAGCGTGCGCTTTCCTTTACCATTGATAATTTATCGGTAACCCGCATTGATCGCATTGAAAAAGAGGATCGATTGCTATGGCGTGTGGTGATGGTTAATCGTCCGCCAACCCTTTAAATGGCGCTTGGCGAACCATGCCGTTTTTAAATCAATCCACAGACAATCATGATAATGATGTCAATCATGTCAATCATGATAATGATGTCAATGATGGCAAGGATCAGGGGCAAATTTTCCTTAATCGCCGCGATATATTATCCTTATTGGCGCGTATTGGCGGCATGGGAATTGCGGGGGCAGCAGCAAGCATTATTGGCGCGCCGCGCATGATGCAATCAGGGATGGAAGCCGCAGCGCAGCAATTTCTGCCAAGCCTTGATCGACTTCCTGCGGATGAACGCTTGCTGATTTTCTTGCCGCAAGGCGGACTTGATGGGCTGCATTTTCTAAGCCCTTATGGCGATCCAGATTATCGCGCATTGCGCGGTGAACTTGCCTTATCAAACATTCATAATGAAGCTTTTGGCGTGCCGCTTGATGGCTTATTTGCCTTACATCCAAGCGTTAGCCATAGTTTGTTTGATTTATGGGATCAAAAATTATTAAGCTTTATGCCTGCAATTGCCAGCCCCTATCGCGGGGATGATCATTTTAATGCCCGCTTGGTCATGCAAAGCGGCAATGACGGCAATCAGCATGCGCAATCCGAAGAAACAGGCTGGCTTGGACGCGCCCTATCGGGTGTTGGGCAGCAAATGCCGCAGCTTATCCAGCCCGATCGCGCTTATTTGGATAAAACACACCAGATCAAAGCCAATGTGAATGGACGCATTTCTAATGGGCAGTTTGAAGGCGATCAAGGCTGGCTTTCATATGAAGCGCGGGCGGCAAGGGCTGCGGCGCAGGATTTTGAATTAAACACCGCCATGCGCGGTCTGTTTGATTATGAGAATGAGCGATTAAATTTGCTTCCCATAACCCATGATATGGGCATTTTAAACCATATTCACAGCCAAGGGCTGGTGTCTGCGGTTAAACAAATTGTGCCAAGCATGCTCCATGATCAAGGGCCGCGCATTGCAATTTTTGCGGTGAATGGCTTTGACAGCCATATCCAGCAAGGCACGCAGCAAGGCACATTGGCAATGAATATGGCAAATCTTGCTGAAGCAATCAGGCTTGCTGCGGATTCTTTAATGCCCATTTTTCACAAAACCACAATTTTAATGATCAGTGAGTTTGGGCGCGCCATTATCCCCAATGCGCAAGGCGGCACCAATCATGGCAATGCAGGCTTGGCACTGGTTGTAGGGGGGCGGGTGAATGGCGGGCAAATGATTGGGCCATGGCCTGGGCTTCAAGCGTCGGTTGATATTGCCATTTCCCAGAACCGCAACCCGCAGCTTGAAAAGAATCGCGATGGGATTGGGCTTCATCCAACCCTTGACAGCCGCGCCCTATTTAAAAGTCTGCTTGCCTCGGTTTGGAACTTTGATTCTGATGCGTTAAATGCCATTTTCCCCGACAGTCAAAATATCCCGCCCATTCCCAATTTATTTCACTCTGCCGCTTAATTTAACAGAAAATTCATTTTATTTACACGAAGCTTTTGACTGTTTCGAGAACGCATTTGAGGTCATAGCGGGTGTTATTATGGGTTGTTTTTTTAGAAAAATGAATCTATTCGTCGGAAGATAGATGTGACCAGATGCGTTTTGCAACGGGGGAGTCGGCGCTTAATGCATAGCAGCTATCAGGCTTTGCAGGGGTGCTTTTAAGCGAATCTTCGGAAAAATTTACTTCGCCTAGGTCTTTCTTAACCTGTTCCTTGGAAGTAAAAATAGTTTGCATTGCAACCGTTGCCAGCACCCAAATTAATTCTGTAACATGGGTGCAGCTTTCGCTTGTTTTCATGCGCTGATGCACATTTTTGCGCAGCCCAGGGCCAATTTTAAGTCCCACCAAATTTTGATAATTGGCTTCAGCTTGTGGGCAGATCGTAAAAGGGGTATCATTCATATCGACCGCAACCGCGACGATTTCAAGCGCTTCTGTAAGCGTTAGGCGCAAAAACATATCATGGACAGCGTCTCCAACTTTAACCGCGCCGCGATCTTCGCTTTGAAAGGCATAGGGTTTTTCATCGCGCAAATGCCCCTCAATATCCCATAGCCCATCCTCGCGGTAAAAGCCTTGGCACAAAATATCGCGCCCATGGTATTTCTTGCGAGGAGCTGGCGGTGGTAAGGGCATGATCCTGTTCTTTGATGGCTTTATAAATGCAATTTTATAAAGGCGAATATTGGCGCTTTTTATAAAAGCATGGTGGAGGGAGTTGGATTTGAACCAACGTAGGCATAGCCAACGGATTTACAGTCCGTCCCCTTTAACCACTCGGGCATCCCTCCAGCATTAAAATTTAGATGTTAGAATCTAAAAAATATTCA
>JBGCED010000127.1:0-5265 GCA_045106055.1 Alphaproteobacteria bacterium | reverse complement strand
ATGCACTCACACGCCGTGCAGGCTTACGCCAAACTATTGGCGGCGCACACTTGTGCGCTTGAAACAAACGCACTTAACCGCCGTGCAGGCTTACGCCAAACTATTTTGGCGGCGCGCATTTCTTATATTCGCGCTCACCGTACGCGGTGATGCGCATTTTTTATATTCACGCTCACCGTACGCGGTGATGCGCAGTCGCGCTTGTTAATCTTTAAAACCAAATTAATCCAACAATTGTGTAAAGCGGGATCAATATCAATCCTGACCACAGCATATACCCAAAAAAGCTGGGCATTGCAACGCCGCGATCAACCGCGATTGATCGTACCATGAAATTGGGTGCATTCCCAATATAAGTATTGGCGCCCATAAATACCGCGCCCGCTGAAATTGCCAGCAGCGTATTTGCAAGCGGACCCATCAGCATTTGCGGATCGCCGCTTGCCGTGTTGAAAAACACCAAATAGGTTGGGGCATTATCCAAAAAGCTTGAAAGAATGCCCGTTGCCCAAAAATACATCATGTTATTGGGCTGCCCATCGCTGGTGGAAACCAGCTTGATAATTGCGCCCAGCGCGCCCGTCTCCCCTGCCTTTAAAATCGCAATCACAGGGATAATGGTTAGGAAAATGCCCGCAAATAATTTGGCAACCTCAACAATCGGAAACCAGCTAAAGCCATTTAGGCTGCGTTCTGATTTTTCGGTGCTAACCCAAGACAGAAACGCAACCAGCAATAAGCCAATATCGCGCAAAATATTCTGCAAACTCATTTCCACATGATAGAGGGTGAAGTTGATTCCAGATTTCCAAAATCCAGACATTAAAACCAACGCCAAAATAAGCGCAAGTAGTAAAAAATTAACCTTGCCCGTAATCCCCAGCTTTTCTTGAGCGGCATCGATTTTGACGGGCGCAATGCTTTCGCGCGCATATAAAACCCGTTCTATCGCGTAATAAAGCACCAATAAAACGGATGCTGTAAACAGCATTGGTGCAAGCATATGGGTGGTTGGCCAAAAGAAATTAACGCCTTTTAGAAAGCCAAGAAATAAAGGAGGATCGCCGATTGGACTTAGCGATCCGCCAATATTGGCAACCAGAAAGATAAAAAAGATCACCGTATGAGCTTGATAACGCCGCCCTTCATTTGCTTTTAGCAAAGGGTGAATCAGCAGCATCGCCGCCCCCGTTGTTCCCATCCAGCTGGCAATCAGCGTGCCAATTAACAAAATAAACAGATTTAAACTGGGCGTTCCCACCAAGCTTCCCGTCACCCGAATGCCGCCCGTTACCGTAAATAACGCCAATAATAACATGATAAAGGGGATATATTCCAAGCAAAATACATGCAATAATTCAAATAGGGTAAGCGATATGCCTTGGGTAAGGGCAAAGGGAATCAAAAAGCTTAATGCCCAAAAAGCAGAGATTTTGCCAAAATGATGATGCCAAATGGTCGGCAGCACCAGCGGAAAAACGGCAATCGATAACAAGATGCCCGCAAACGGAATGCCCCATGCCAGATTTAAGGCACCGCCATCAAGATGAGGCGCGCCAGCACCCGCAGCAATCGCGGTATTGGCTGCCCCAAGCAAGGTCAGCATCATCCCGCCAAGCATAAGCTTAGCTAGGGTTTTTCTTATGCTAAGCTTGGTTTTTCTTATGTTAAGCTTGTGAATCATCATTTGCATCTTGATTTGAATCTTGTTCTGGGTCGTCCTTGGGTTTGGCGACCATGCCAGCAGTTATAATGGATAATTCATAAAGCAAAATAATTGGAATCGCAAGCCCAAGCTGGCTTAAAGGATCGGGCGGGGTTAAGATCGCTGCGGTTACAAAGGCAATCACAATCGCATAACGGCGTTTTGCGCGCAATCCCGCTTGGCTGGTAATCCCAACCTTGGCAAGCAGGGTCAGCAAAACAGGCAGTTCAAAACAAATGCCGAACGCAAAGATTAATTGCATGACCAGACTTAAATATTCGCTAACCTTGGCCTCCAGCTGGATTTTTGGACCTGTCCCTGTGTCTAATTGTTCAAAGCCAATGAAAAACTGAATTGCCACGGGCATCACGAAATAATAAACAAAGGCTGCGCCAAGCGCGAATAAAAACGGGGTTGCCAACAAAAAGGGCAGAAACACTTTCTTTTCATTCTTATAAAGCCCAGGCGCAATAAACATCCAAATTTGCGCGGAAATAAGCGGAAAAGAAATGCAAAGCGCTGCAAAGAACGCAACCTTAATCTGGGTGAAAAATTGTTCATGCAGCGCGGTGAAAATCATTCTGCGGTCGGAATCATCGCCCCATACATTGGTAAGCGGGGCTGCAAGAAAATTATAGATGGGCTGGGCAAAATAAAAACATACAAAGAAGCTAAGCAGCAATACCCCAACCGACAGCATCAAGCGTTTGCGCAATTCCGAAAGATGGCTGACCAAAGGGGCTTTTGATGGATCAAATTCATCTTGTGCTGTATTGGGGTTTGGCAGGGATTGCACCGATTTTTGATGATCTGATTCTGGCTGGGGCGTTGATGGGGGCTGCGCTTCAGGGGATTGTGACATTTAAGTATCCCCTTTATTTGCGGTTTTCGGCTCAGGCGGTAATTCAGATGGCGCTTCAGGGGATGTGGATTGTTCAATCGGTGCTGGTTCAGGCACAGAATCACCAAGGGCGTTTTGTTCTGCCTTTGCCATATCTGCTGCCAATTCATTGGCATCCTGTTCAATTTGCTTTGTGCGCTGGGCAATCGCGCTGCCTGTTTCATTCAGCCCTGCTTGGGTTTCAGCATCAACCCCAAATTGTTCCAATAATTTTTCTTGATTTTCTTTGCTGCCCGCTGCCTTTATTGTATTTTGAACATCGTTGAGATCGGCATCGCGTGCCATATCTTCCATTTGATTTTGAAAATCATTTGCCATAGAGCGCACTTTTCGCACCATCCCAAAGATTGATCGCAGCAAGCGCGGTAATTCTTTGGGGCCAACGACCAGCAATAAAATCACGACAACGACCAGCAATTCCGCTTTGCCAATATCAAGCATTACAAGACCTTATCGCATATTATAAAAGGGGGTGTTGTGAGATTCTGCGCATTATTAAAAATCAACAGATTATTGATCTTTTTGTTTTTCAGACGCGTTAGCCTCTTGTATTTCTGTGTTCAGCGTTGCAGAATCTGTTTTTTCATCAATTTTTTCTTGTTGCAGCTTGGTTTCACTACTTGCGGTTTCATCTTTTACATTTTTCTTGAAATTTTTAAGCCCCGCGCCAACATCGCCCATAATGCGCGATAATTTGCCGCCGCCGCCAAATAAAACCAACACAACCACCAGCACAATCAGCCAATGCCAAATTGAAAAAGTACCCATCATTAAACCCCTTATTATTAAATATATCTGTTCTTTTGTTAAACTTATAAAACATAAACGCCATTAGCGCAATATGGATCATTCACGCTTAAAGGTTAAGACCTTATTGTTGATTTCTATTATAGGCAATTTCTTGGGGCTGAAGCTCTATCCCTAAATAAATCACAAAATCATTGCCCGTTTGATTGGGGCGTTTGGGAATTTCAATGGTGATGGGATCGCTTAGGGACGCAACGGGATTATTATTGCGAAATTGCAAAATATAAGGCAGCGCAATTTGGGTTAAACGCTCGCGCCGATTATTCATTACCGCAGCAAATAAAGTTGTTCTGGCGATATTATCAACATTCGCCGCACCCTTTCGGGCTTCAACCAGAACGGGAAAATTCATCACAATTAAATTTTGATTGATCGTGCATTCGCCGCTTAAATAGCCAACTCCCGCTTCAAAATCAATGTCTGTAATGTCTGTGCCAAGCGCATCTGGTGCGAATTTGACCAAATTCTCTGTGTATTTTGGGATTAAAATTTGCGGGCAGATCAGCTTGCCCATGCGTTCAGGCGGCGCGCTTTCGCAGCTTGCCAGCAACAGCATCCCTGCAAACAGGATAATAGGGCTTAGAAATTTCATGCGCGATGATCCATCTTTTATAGTTTACTATGCGGGTTCGCCGCATTTATAGTTTGCTGTGCGACCCATCGCATAGGGGCTGATTTTCGCTTGCTTTACAGCCGCAGAAAAACATTTTCTTACTTGCCTCGGCTTGATATTTAACGGGTGCAAACGCACTTCCCTTATGGCTGCCATCGCAAAAGGGCTGTTTTTTGGATAAGCCGCAGGCGCACCAATAATAAGATTTCCCCTCTATAACCTCAACGCCAAAGGGTGATCTTTGCACCATTTTTCCTTTTTCTAGCATGATCTGCTCCTTATAAAATATAACATAAAATACTATACAGATATTTTAAAGCAAGCATTAATGCCATTCAAAAAAAGGTTAATTTAGCAAATGCCCATCCTGCATCACCAGCTGGCGTTTGCATTGTTCGGCAAGCTTTGGATCATGGGTCACAAGCATCAATGCGGTATCATTGGCTGCACATAATTCCAGTAAAATTTTGGTAACCCGTTCGCCTGTTTCATGGTCTAAATTGCCAGTTGGTTCATCGGCAAGGATTAGTTTTGGCGCACCGATAAAGGCGCGGGCAAGTGCAACCCGTTGCTGTTCGCCGCCTGAAAGCTGGCTTGGATAATGCTGGGCGCGTTTGCCAAGCCCCACTTTTTCAAGCACATCCATCGCACGGGCTTCAATCGTTTTATGATTTTTCCTATGCGCAGAATCCCCCAGCAGTTCCAAAGGAAGCGATATATTTTCAATCGCGGTCATGCTGCCAATCAGGTGAAAATTTTGAAAGACAATCCCCATATGATCGCGGCGAAATCGCGCAAGCCCATCTTCGTCAAGGGTATTAAAATTTTGACCCGCAAGCGTGATTGTCCCGCCAGAGGGACGCTCTAGCCCCGCAAGCAACATTAAAAGGCTGGTTTGGCCAGAACCTGATGCGCCGACAATGCTAACCTGTTCGCCGTTCCCGACTTCAAGCGAAATATCTTTTAAAATATCAACCTTGCCAGCATTGGAATTTAAAGAAAAATTCAAATGGTCAACGCGGATTAAGGGGGCAGTTTGCTGGTTCATAAAAGCTCCATCATTAAAAAAATCGTTAAACCCGTAAATAAGCGCGCCTCCGCTTAAATTCAATAGATTAAAACGCATCAATAAGAATTGATTGCGATTAAAATGCATCAATAAGAATTGATTGCAGGGGCAGGATTTGTTATAAATCCTCATGGATAAAGATAAAGACATTCCGCAGCATGATTCTTTAA
>JBGCED010000126.1:0-23082 GCA_045106055.1 Alphaproteobacteria bacterium | reverse complement strand
TCTGCTGCGCGCTGTGATGCTTCAAGCGCTTCTTCAACCGTTACTGAACCTGCAAGCAAAGCACTCATTTGTTGGCCAACTGCCACGCCGATTGCTTGGAATTCAGGAATTGCAGCAAATTGAACACCAACATAAGGGGTTGGCTCTTGCGTGCTGTTTGAAGGATTTGCTGAATTAATGGCTTTTAATTCTGCTTCCGCAAATACAGCTGCATTCAAGAAGTTTTGATTTGCATAAGTGCTGGAACGCGTTCCTGTTGGAACTGAAGCCCAGCCATTATTTTCTGCAACAAGCTCGATATATTCTTTGGATGTTGCCCATTCAATGAATTTGGCTGCATCTGCAGATTGCTTGGTTCCTGCTGGAATGGCAAGTGACCATGCCCAAAGCCAGTTTGCACCGCGATCGGTTACCGCAACAGGAGACTGTGCGAAACCAACGCTATCAGCAACTTTGGATTGCTTTGAATCGGTTACAAAAGATGCTGCAATGGTTGCATCAATCCACATGCCGCAACGGCCTTCATTAAACAGCGCCAAAATTTCATTAAAGCTGTTATTGCTTGACCCTGGAGGACCATAATTATCAAGCAAATTTTTATAGAAAGTTACCGCATGATGCCATGCTGCACTGTCAAGCTGCGGACGCCAATTCTCATCAAACCAACGCGCACCAAAGGAATTTGCCATGGTGGTCAAGAATGCAGTATTATCACCCCAACCTGGCTTGCCGCGAAGGCAAATGCCGTAAACGCCATCATCTGGATTGTGAATTGCTGCTGCAACATCGGCGATGTGACCCCAGCTTGCACGATCTGGAACGGTCATGCCAGCGGCTTCGACCAAATCGGCGCGATACATAACCATTGAACTTTCGCCGTAAAATGGTGCAGCATAAAGCTGACCATCATAGGAAAGCCCGCCGCGCATCGCAGGAAGCAGATCATTTACATCATAATCTGCATCAAAGCTCAAAGGCTGCAACCAGCCGCGTTCACCCCAAATTGGTGCTTCATACATGCCGATTGTCATCACATCAAACTGACCGCCTTTGGTGGTGATGTCGGTTGTGACGCGTTGACGAAGCGTGCCTTCTTCCAAAGTTACCCATTTTACGGTAACGCCTGGATTTGCTTCTTCAAAATGATTGGTAAGTTTTTGCATTTCGATCATGTGACCATTATTCACGGTCGCGATCGTAAGTTCCCCTGCTGATGCAGAAGCTGAAAGCCCCGCACCAAGTAGCAAGGAAGACGCAAGCAAAGATTTAGCTGTTAAACTGAATTTGCGCATGGATCATGCCTCTCCCACTATTATAGTGATGTAAGTGTTAAAAAGATTTTAAGTTTTGTGAAAAAGAGCAGCGCTAATTTAAAAAGCCACACATAAGATATATAGATACATAAATACATAAGATATATAGATACATAAATGATGCGTTTTTTAAATTTTTAGTTAGAACTCCTCCAATTCAACTGATGTGAAGCTACAACAGTTGCCCCTGATCCGCAAATATTTTTTTGCTCAACAATTATACTTTTTTGCCCGCCCTTGATTGAAGACAATCTAATTTTGCGTGTTTACTTCACCTTTAAAAAAGCTTAGAGACAATATGAGTTTGAATCTTATGCTATATTTTGTGCGATGAGCCATTATGAAAGAACTGGAACAGCTTGTAAAAATATTATCAAGAATGCCTGGGCTTGGCCCGCGTTCTGCAAAACGCTTTGCGCTTGCCTTGATCAAAAAGCCAGATAGTTTGCTAAATCCCTTAATCGGCGCGCTTTCAAAGCTAGAGCAAGTCATTACCCTTTGCACCATTTGCGGCAATATTGACAATGTTGACCCTTGTGCCATCTGCCAAGATAACAGCCGCGACCAGCATCAATTATGCGTGGTTGAGGAAGTGGGCGATCTTTGGGCATTAGAGCGCGCTGGGGGCTATCGCGGGCAATATCATATTTTAGGGGGCTGCTTATCCGCGCTTGATGGGATTGGCCCTGAAACCCTAAATTTAAGCAATTTAATGATTCGATTGAATGAAAATGACCTTATCAAAGAGCTTATCATTGCAACCAATTTGACGGTTGACGGTCAAACCACCGCCCATTATATCAGCGAGATGGTTGAAACCCTGCCGCTTGAAGTAACGCGCTTGGCGCACGGCGTTCCCATTGGCGGCGAACTGGATTATTTGGATGACGGCACGCTGCGCGCAGCATTAACCGCAAGACGGCAATTGATTTAAGTTAAAAAAAGTTTTAAAAGTGATCGTGAAGATCACACAATAAAAAGGAGAGAAACGATGTCAAAAGCCATGTCAAAAACGATGTCAAAAGCGATTCGATTAACCGAAGATGATCAAGGTAAAATTCATCATCATTTTGATGATATTAGCGCAAGTGACTTGCCAAGCCCCGAGGGCAAGCAGCAAGATGTTGTGGTTAAAATACATCATTCGACCTTAAATTATAAGGATGCAATGGTGGTAAATGGCATTGGCAGGCTGGTTAAATCCTATCCCCATATTCCTGGAATTGATTTTGCGGGCGAGGTTTTGGAATCCCATCACAAGGATTATAAAGCGGGCGATAAAGTGCTGCTAACGGGGTGGCGCGTTGGCGAGTTTTTCAATGGCGGGCTTAGCGGGCTGGCACGCATTGACGGGGATTGGCTTGTTCCCTTGCCAGATGGTCTATCGATGGCACAAGCGATGAGCATTGGAACAGCGGGCTTTACCGCCATGCTGGCAATCTATTTATTGGAGCAGCAAGGGCTATCAACCAACGCAAATTTACCTGTGCTGGTCACGGGTGCAAGCGGCGGAGTTGGATCGATCGCCGTTAGCCTGTTATCACATTATGGCTATGATGTTGCTGCGGTCACAGGAAAGCCGCAAGCTGCAGAATTTTTAACCAAGCTTGGCGCAACCCAAATTGTCAATCGCGATGAATTAAATGTCGCCAGCAAACGCCCCTTGGAAAAAGAGAATTGGGCGGCTGCGATTGACGCTGTTGGCGGGGTAATGCTTGCAAGGGTGCTTGCACAAATTGCCTATGGCGGGTCAGTTGCAGCGGTTGGACTTGCAGGGGGCAGCAGCCTTAGTGGCACTGTGCTGCCCTTTTTATTGCGCGGGGTGCGGCTGATTGGAATTGATTCGGTGATTTGCCCGCGCGAAACCCGCAATATTTGCTGGCAGCGCCTTGCAAGCGATTTGCCAAAATCAACTTTGGAAGCGGTTACCACCCATATTCATCTTGAACAAGTGCCTGAATATACAAAATCCATCTTGGAAGGTGGAGTTCAAGGCCGAATCGTTGTGGATATGGATTTAAGCTAGCTTTATCTTTTCTTCACCCTTTATATTATGACCGATTGATTATTAAGGATTCTGCTTATCATGTCACATCCGCTATTTGCAAACAGACTATCCAAAATTGCGCCATCGCCAACGGTGGCAATCACCGCAAAGGCGAATCAAATGAAAGCCGATGGGATTGATGTGATTCCCTTGGCAGCGGGTGAGCCTGATTTTGACACGCCCCACCATATTATTGAGGCTGCAAAACGCGCAATGGATGCCGGCAAAACCCGCTATGGTGCGCCTGCGGGTGAACCTGCATTAAAAAAAGCGATTGTGTCAAAATTTAAGCGGGAAAATGGGCTGGATTATGCGCAAAATCAAATTTGCGTTGCGGTTGGCGGCAAGCATATTATCTTTGATGCGTTTCTTGCCACACTTGAAGAATCGGATGAAGTGATTGTGCCTGCGCCTTATTGGGTTAGCTATCCTGATATTGCAATGCTAATGGGCGCAAAGCCTGTGATTGTGGATTGCGATCAGCAGCAAGGCTTTAAACTTACCCCAGATCAGCTTGATGCCGAAATTACCCCAAAAACCAAATGGCTTGTGTTAAATTCCCCGTCAAACCCCACGGGGGCATGCTATGACAAAGCAGAGCTTAAAGCATTGGCGGATATTTTATTAAGCCCGAAAAATGCCCATGTTCAGATTCTGACCGATGATATTTATGAGCATATTATCTATGATGATTTTCAATTTTTCACCCTTCCTCAAATTGAACCCAGATTAAAAGAGCGTTGCTTGGTTTTAAATGGCTTTTCCAAAGCCTATTGCATGACGGGCTGGCGGCTTGGCTATGCTGCGGGCAGTGAAAAGCTGATCAAAGCGATGGCAATGTTAAATTCGCAATCCATCACCAGCCCAACCACTTTTGTGCAGCATGCAGCGATTGAAGCGTTGGAAGGGCCGCAGGATTTCATTCAAACCCACAATCAGGAATTCAAAAAACGCCGCGATTTTGTGGTGGCGGCGATCAATGCGATTGATGGGCTGGATTGCATGATGCCGCAAGGCGCATTTTATGTTTACCCCTCGTGTCATGGGATGATTGGCAAGGTCACGCCAACGGGTAAAAAAATAGAGAATGATACGGATTTTGTGACTTATCTGCTGGAAGCAGAAGGGCTTGCCGCTGTTCAAGGCAAAGCCTTTGGACTAGAACCTTATTTTCGCATATCCTATGCAACTTCGATGGAAATTTTACATGAAGCAATGATGCGGCTTGCCCGCGCTTGCAGCGCACTTAACGGTTAGCCCCTCTAATATGACCAACGCAACAGATAAGCTTAATATCGGCTATGGCAAGCAAACGATTGATGATCGCGATGTCAACGCCGTGTGCAGCGCCCTTGCCAGTGATTATTTAACCCAAGGGCCAAAAACAGCTGAATTTGAACAGGCGCTTGCTGCCTATTGCCAGCCCCAAAACGCGCCAGCAACCAAAGCCTTGGCGGTAAATTCAGGCACTGCTGCGCTTTATCTTGCCTATCAAGCAGCGGGGATCACCCCATCAAGCCGCGTATGGGTACCCGCAATCAGCTTTGTTGCCACCGCAAATATGGTTTTAATGCTTGGCGCGCAGCTTGATTTTATTGAATGTGATCCGCAAACGGGATTGATGGATCTTGACTGGCTGGAACAGGCACTATCAACAGCAAACGCAAATCAAGTCTTGCCTGATTTAATTGTGCCTGTGCATCTTAATGGGCGGCTGGTGGATATGAAACGCCTATATGATCTTAAATTAAAATATGGGTTTAAACTGGTTGAAGATGGCTGTCATGCGCTGGGGGCAAGCGATCAATTTGGGCAAAAAGCGGGCGCGGCTATATATTCTGAATTTTGCACCTTTAGCTTCCATCCTGTAAAATCAATCACAACCGGCGAAGGCGGCGCAATCACCACAACAAAAGATGATTTATTTCACGCAATAAGCGCAGCGCGTTCGCACGGGATTAAGCGCGGCGATCATTATCCATGGCATATGCAGCAAGTGGGGTTTGGCATAAATGCAAGAATAAGCGATTTTCAAGCGGCGCTTGGATTAAGCCAGCTTCAAAAGCTGGATGGCTTTATTGAAAGGCGCGCGCAGCTTGCTGCTTATTATGATGCAGCATTTGCAGCACATAAAATCACTCAATTACAGCCGCTTCCCGCATCCAAGACCAAAAGCCGCTGCGCGCATCATCTTTATCCTGTGCGCTGGATGGGCGATATTGCCAAAAAAGAAGCATTAATGCGTAAAATTTATGATTGCGGCATTAAAATACAGGTGCATTATCCTGCAATTTTCACCCAGCCCTTTTATCAAAATTTGGGCTATGATCAGCAACAATGCCCTGCGGCGCGCGATTATGCGGATCGTGTTTTTTCACTTCCCCTTTTTCCAGACTTGACATTTGACCAGATTGACTTGATTGTTGAAAGATTAAAAACATTTCAATGATCAACCCTAAGCTTGGTATTTTCAAAAATGGATCAAAAACATCCGAATATCCTAATCATTATGGCGGATCAGTTAACAGGCAAGCTGTTTAACAGTCGCGGCCCCGCTGATTTCCTGCACGCGCCAACGCTAAAAGCCTTGGCTGCGGATTCTATGGTTTTTTCAAATTGCTATACGGCATCCCCCTTATGCGCCCCTGCGCGCAGTGCTTTTATGACGGGGCAGCTGCCTTCAAGAACTGGAATCTATGATAATGCAGCTGAATTTCCAGCCGCGACCCCCAGTTTTGCCCATTATTTAAGGGAAGCTGGCTATCAAACCAGCCTGTGCGGGAAAATGCATTTTGTGGGTCCCGATCAGCTGCATGGCTTTGAAGAACGGCTAACCACGGATATTTACCCTGCTGATTTTGCATGGACTCCCGATTATCGCGCCCCAGAAAAACGCGCCGATTGGTGGTATCATAATATGGGCAGCGTCACCGATGCGGGCATTGCCGAAATATCCAATCAGTTGGAATTTGATGATGAGGTTGCGTTTTGCGCAACTCAAAAAATTTATGATTTGGCACGCGGCAAGGATGAACGCCCATGGTGTCTTACGGTCAGCTTCACCCATCCGCATGATCCCTATGTTGCACGCAAGAAATATATGCAGCTTTATGAAGATTGCGCGCAGCTTTATCCCACCATTTTGGAAATGGATGCGGATCATCAAGATGCCCATTCAAAACGCCTATTGGCATCCTATAACCACGCTGCCTATAACATCACGGACCAGCATATAAAAACTGCAAGACAGGCTTATTTTGCCAATATATCCTATTTGGATGAGAAAATTGGCGAAATGATGGATGCGTTAAGTGCAACCGATCAGCAGCCCATTATTATATTCCTATCCGATCATGGGGATATGATTGGAGAGCGCGGTCTGTGGTATAAAATGTCCTTTTATGAAGGCTCAGCCCGCATTCCCTTAATGATCAAACACCCCGATCATGCGCCATCGCGCATTAAATGCCCTGTATCGCAGCTGGATATTATGCCTACAATTTGTGATTTGGCTGGTATAGAGCGGGATATGAATGTAAGCAAAATTGATGGGCATAGTTTGCTGCCTGTTATGAATGGGGAAACGCGCACCCAGCCTGTTTTGATGGAATATGCCGCCGAAGGATCGCATGCGCCCTTGGTTTCAATTCGCAGCGGTTCTTACAAATATAATCACTGCGCGCTTGACCCAGATCAATTATTTAACCTTTCAAGCGACCCAAATGAATTGGTGAATTTGGCAGATAAGCCCTCTGAAAAAGCAGAAATGAAAAAAATGAAAACGCTTTCCAATGAAATATGGGATATGGATCGCTTTGATCAACAGGTGCGCGAATCACAAGCCAACCGCAAGCTGGTAAGCAGCGCACTGCGAAAGGGAAAATATCATGCGTGGGATCATCAACCCATTAAGGATGCCAGCAATCGGTTTATGCGCAATCATATGGATTTAAACAGGCTTGAACATAATCAGCGCTATCCCCAACCATCATCCGATAAACCAGCACCCGATAAACCAGCATCCGATAAATCGTGAATGGATTTAATTAATTGGGTGCGTGTAATGCATGCTAACCACTTCCGTACCAGGATTTTTTACGCCCAGCCCTGAATTGGATAGATGATAAAGCGACGCCCCGATACGCCCCTTATTTTGAAGCAAATAATTCACCTCTATCGCAGAGCGAAAATTAACGGTATGCCCCAAATCCTTACCATCGCCATCTGCATAAAGCCCTGCTGCGAAAGAGGGTGCAAGCTGCCATTTTGGCGTAATATCAGCTTCAAGGCGAAAGCCCGCATAGCCATATAAGGCCTTATCGCTGGTTGCCATCGCGCCAATAAAGGGGCGCACATGATCCGCAATTTTATAGCCCGCATGATATTCTGCATGAATTTCTGCGCCATCATCATCATCGGTAATGTCATAATAGCCAGCACCAATGCGCAAAGCCGCTTCATCTTGGTTGATATAATGGGTGCCGTCGGCATGTGCAAACTGTCCCATCGCGCTAAAAAACAACACCCCGCCAGCGGATAATAAAGCAAGGATATTATATGAAGATAAAAATTTTAATTTAGTCATTAAGGTTCGCCCAAAATTTTAAAACTATTTGTTTTAATTTAGAAAAGAAAATAAATCTTTTAATTGCTTTCAACCTTTATATGACATATAAATTTTTATCAATCAACAGGATTCTTAACCCTAATTCCTGAATCTTTTTTTAACCATAGAACAAAGATATTCCAGCCATCATGCTGATCATAATAGATAATTACGATAGCTTTACCTATAATTTGGTGCATCAAATGGCGCATTGCGGGGAAATTCACAGCCCCAATGACATAAAGATCATCCGCAATGATGCGCTTAGCGTTGATCAAGTGCTTGCGCTTAATCCGCGCGCAATCATTATCTCGCCAGGGCCTGCAACGCCAGATCAAGCGGGCATTTGCATTCCTTTAATTCAAGCAGCGGCAAAGCGCGGCGATTTGCCTGTATTGGGGGTTTGTTTGGGGCATCAAGCATTGGGGGCGGCCTTTGGCGCTAAAATTATCCGCACCCCGCCCTTGCACGGAAAAATCACGCCGATAAACCATCAAAACACCGCTTTATTTCGCCATATTCCAAACCCTGTTGCGGTCACGCGTTATCATTCTTTAATCATTGACAAACAAAGCTTGCCCGATCAATTTATCATTGATGCAAGCGTTAATAATCCAGATAATGCCGCAAAAGACGGCTTAATCATGGCGATGCATCACCGCAGCTTACCGCTTTACGGGGTGCAGTTTCACCCAGAAAGCATTGCGACCCAGCATGGGAATCAAATGATCAAGAATTTCTTTGGTCTTATTGCAATGCAAGCTGTCTAGGCAGACTGGTTAAGCAGCGCTTGCGGTTAAAAAGATTTAGCGGTTGATTCTTTGGCATAAATATTTTAAAAAATAGCCTGTGAGCCACATAAGTTTGGTTCAAATGATTTTGATCTATAAAGATTCTAAGGATTGGCATAATGCAGATTGCAATATTAAAAGAAAGACGCCCACATGAATATCGGGTTGCTTGTGCGCCTGATATTATTGAAAAACTGGTAAAAGACGGGCATCAAGTCACCGTTGAAACTGGTGCTGGGGACAGTGCATCTTTTGAAGATCAAGCCTTTGAAGCTGCGGGGGCAACGATTGCTGCCGATCCAAAATCCACCGTTTCAGGCGCAGCTGTTATTTTTAAAATCCAGCGCCCGCTTTTAAAGGAACTTTCTTTATTTTCAAAGGGTCAAACCCTAATTTGTCATGCGCAAGCCTTAACCGATAAGGAAACAATGACCGCTTTAAATGCACAAGGGGTTCAGCTGTTCGCGCTTGAATTATTGCCGCGCATTACCCGCGCACAATCCATGGATATTCTATCGTCACAAGCCAATATGGCGGGCTATAAAGCGGTATTGGATGCGCTGGAACATTATGGGCGCGCCATGCCGATGATGTCAACTGCAGCTGGCAGGGTGCAGCCTGCAAATGTCTTTATCATGGGGGTTGGGGTTGCGGGCTTACAAGCCATTGCCACCGCAAAACGGCTGGGCGCGATTGTCCATGCAACCGATGTGCGCCCCGCAACCAAAGAACAGGTTCAAAGCCTTGGCGGTAAATTTGTGGCGGTTGAAGATGATGAATTTCTTGAAGCCCAAACCGCAGGCGGCTATGCCAAAGAAATGTCCGATGCTTATAAGAAAAAACAAGCAAGCCTGATTGATGAAACCATCAAAACCATGGATATTGTGATTACCACCGCGCTTATTCCAGGTCGCCCTGCCCCTGTTTTAATCAATGAAGATCAGGTAAAATCCATGAAGCCTGGCAGCATCATTGTTGATCTGGCGGTGGAAGCTGGCGGCAACTGCCCGCTGTCTGAATTTGGTAAAGTTGTTACCAAGCACGGGGTGACTTTGGTTGGGCATGCAAATGTGCCATCAAGGCTTGCAAGCACAACCAGCCAATTATTTGCACGCAATCTTTATAATTTCATCACCCCGCTTATTGATAAGGAAAGCAAAAATCTTGCCCCTGATCTTGAGGATGAAATTGTCAAAGGCACTTTGGTATGTTCGGACGGAAATTTTGTGCATTCAGCCTTTATCACTGCACCAGAAGCCGAAAAAGATGATGGTGCTGATGAAACCGATTCTGAAACCGTAAAATCATAAATAGGCGATAAAACAGCAACCCCTTAATTTGCACGGAGACCTTGTAAATGGCAGATCAAGCAATTCTTACCCAAGCCCAGCAGCTTGCAAATGACGCTTCGGCTTTAGCATTGCGTTTGCAAGAAATTGTTATACAGGCAGAGGCCGCAGGTCAAAGCGCCAGCTTCTTGCAGCTTTTTACCGCTTTTGTCTTGGCATGCGTCATTGGCTATTATGTGGTGTGGGCGGTAACCCCCGCACTTCATTCACCCTTAATGGGGGTCACCAACGCCATTTCATCGGTGATCATCGTTGGGGCATTGATTGCCGCAGGGCCATCTGATTTAAACATATCCAAAATATTTGGCTTTATTGCGGTCGTGCTTGCAAGTGTGAATATATTTGGCGGGTTCATTGTGACCCATCGCATGCTAAGCATGTTTAAGAAAAAAGAGAAAAAATAAGGCGCAATGCCGCATAAAAATTCAAACTGGTTAAGCGTAAAATTAAAAAATAAGGATTAAGATCATGGAGTGGGCTGGCTTTGCCTATTTAATTGCAGCATTATGCTTTATTATGGCTCTTCGCGGGCTATCGCACCCTGAAACCGCACGGCGCGGCAATCAGCTGGGCATTGCGGGGATGGTCATTGCCATCCTAACCACTTTGGCAAGCCCTGCGGTGATGTCTTATGAATTGATTCTGCTTGGCTTGCTAATTGGCGGGGCAATTGGAACCATTGTTGCAAAAAAAATTGTGATGACCGCGCTGCCCCAGCTTGTGGCTGCTTTCCATTCGTTGGTTGGGCTTGCTGCGGTGTTTGTGGCTGCTGCTGCTTTTTATTCCCCCGAAGCTTACGGAATTGGGGTAGCGGGCAATATTGCTGCTGGATCCTTAATTGAAATGGGGCTTGGCACCGCCATTGGCGCGGTTACCTTTACAGGTTCATTGATTGCCTTTGGCAAATTACAGGCGATCCTGCCATCAAAACCTTTAATCTTCAAGGGTCAGCATCTGTTAAATGCGGGGCTTGGCATTGCTTTGGTATTGTTGATGATTATTTTTTGTATCACCCAAAGCCCGTTTTTATTTTGGGTGATCGTGCTGCTAAGTTTCGCGATTGGCATCTTGCTTATCGTACCGATTGGCGGAGCGGATATGCCTGTGGTTGTATCGATGCTAAACAGCTATTCAGGCTGGGCTGCTGCGGGCATTGGCTTTACGCTTGCCAATACGGCGCTTATCGTTACAGGCGCGCTGGTCGGGGCTTCTGGTGCGATCCTATCCTATATTATGTGTAAGGGCATGAACCGATCCATTTTCAATGTGATTTTGGGCGGTTTTGGCGGCGAGGCTGTAAGTGCAGCAAGCGGGCAAGCCGAAGAAGATCGCCCCGTCAAATCAGGCGGTGCGGATGATGCAGCCTTTTTGATGAAAAATGCCAATAAAGTCATTATTGTCCCAGGTTACGGCATGGCGGTTGCCCAAGCGCAGCATGCGCTGCGCGAAATGTGCGATCTGCTTAAAAATGAAGGGGTTGAAGTATCCTATGCCATTCATCCCGTTGCGGGGCGGATGCCCGGTCATATGAATGTCTTATTGGCAGAAGCCAATGTGCCTTATGATGAAGTGTTTGAAATGGAAGATATTAACCGCGAATTTTCATCTGCGGATGTTGCCTTTGTCATTGGCGCAAATGATGTCACCAACCCCTCTGCGAAAACAGATAAAGCATCTCCAATTTACGGAATGCCAATTTTGGATGTTGAAAATGCAGAACAAGTCTTGTTCATCAAACGCTCTATGGCTTCTGGCTATGCGGGCGTTCAAAATGAATTATTCTTCAGGGATAATACGATGATGCTGTTTGGGGATGCAAAAGCCGTTTGCGAGAAAATCATCAAAGCATTAGATCATTAGGTCATTAGAAAAGTAACGCATTAACGACCGCAAGCTCTCAGTCAAAAAAACGGGGTCTGGTTATGTTTGTAACCAGACCCCAGATTGAACTGCCGCGTTTGAGAAGAGAGAGAGAGAAGAGACATCGCGGGCATCGTTCAATCCATAAGACCAAATGGCTTGGGCTTATTTGGATAAAAGCAAATTCCGTGCCAAACTCACTTATCTCTTTATTTATTTTTCTAAATTTATTCCGATTGTAAAAAATCTGCTATTTTGGCAACCAGCATGTTCAAAGAATCAGGATTGGACATCATGCCGACATGCCCGCAATTCATTTGATATGCGATTCCTTTGGGCGCATGACTTACAAAAGCATTAGCGCTTGCAAGCG
The DNA here is from genome assembly GCA_045106055.1 of Alphaproteobacteria bacterium. GTDB lineage: Bacteria > Pseudomonadota > Alphaproteobacteria > CBDDJK01 > CBDDJK01 > JBGCED01. Next base: position 10,743 of record JBGCED010000126.1, on the reverse strand, counting down.
GCACCAAGCGATCATGGCTAGCCGTTACCGCTAGCGCGGGAATATCCAAGCAATCCGCCGCAATTACTTTACCCAGCACCGTCCATTCCCTAGATAGAATTTGGTTCTTACCATACCAATTTTCAATAATGTCTTTTGCAACCAGCCCGGCAAGCGGCACACCATTATTCAGCCAATCCTCACGCGCAATAAATTGCTGAATGATCTTTTCCTGCTTTGGGTCATCTTGCCAAGCTGCAAAGGCTTGATATTTTTTAAACCCCACCAATGGATCAAGCGATAAAAACCAGCTTTGCAGCATATCAACGGGCAGCACTTTCCCTGCTTGCAGCATAGCGCCAAGCAATAAGGGCAGCTGTTGCCATAAATTAATCTGATTGGGCGCAAGCGATGCGTGAAAATCATAAGGGGTTGCAATCGCAATGAAATGGCGCAGCTTCTTTTTCATATCAAGGGGAAAATGCGCTGCCATGGCAAGCCCCAGCAACCCGCCCATACAATAGCCAATCATGTTCAGATTCTGCATTTGAATCGGCAAAATATTTGATAGCATCATATTTGCCCGTGCGACATAATCACCGATTGAAAAATGCCGCGCCCTGCCGCCGCATTCCCCCCAATCAAGGATCAGCGGGTAAATGCCTGTTTTCGCCAATGCGCGCATAAAGCTAAGCGATTGATCAAGATCAAGAATATGATAACGGTTAATCAAGGATGGCACGATGATGCTGATTGGGGTTTTGGCATTTACCCCATCCAAAGGGGAAAGTGCCAGCACGCGAATGCCATCTTGGCGGGCAAGGCAAATCAGTCCATGATCTGCATTTAGGGAATCTGCATTTGGGGAATCTGCATGTGGGGAATCTGAATGCGGGTAATAAGGATGCGTGATATAGGCATCAACCCCCTTTAAGAATTGGCTTAACCGCGCTTGCCCTTCAGCATAAATCGCTTCAATAATCGGGCCGTTAAGCTGATTTAAAAGCGGATCATTATCATGCTTGCTGCTTGTCTTCCAAGGCTTCCACCCTTCGCTCAAGGCGATGGAGGCGAGCGGCAAGCTGTAAGCATAGGCTAGTGCATTCATGCAATGAAAGATCAACGGACGCGGCCCCGTCCGATTGTGCCTGATCTTTGGATGTTGCTGCTGATTGCTGCTGCCCGCCATCATCAGAATGTTCCTTTATATTTGCAATCGCATCCAGATTAAGCTGTGATGCTGCGGTCAAATGTGCGATTAAATGCGCCATCATATCAGCATATAAAGCCGTTTGTGATGTATCTTCACCTTGTTGCTGCTCGCCATTTTGGGGAAAGCTTGTCCCGATTTTGGATAATTCAGCCTGCCATAAATCTGCCATCTTGCGGGCATGATCAAGCATTAATTGCGGATTATCGGTTGCTGGCATTGCTTTCATACCTTAATCTTATAACAGAGGATCGCCATTAATCAAAATGCTTTTAAAAACTTAAATAAATTTGTATGAATGGATAGAACAGAAAATAATGCATTTTTATGCAGCATAAGGAATAAATATCATGGAAAATTCACCAAAGAACGCCCAAGCCAGCATTTTGTCGGATCGCAACCTTGCCTTGGATGCGTGCCGCGTGACCGAGGCTGCTGCGCTTGCAGCATCAAAATGGATGGGGCGGGGCGATGAAAAATGCGCTGATCAAGCCGCCGTTGATGCGATGCGCACCGCGCTTAACGCGCTTGAAATTCAAGGAACGGTCGTAATTGGCGAGGGGGAACGCGATGAAGCCCCAATGCTTTATATTGGCGAAGAAGTTGGCGCGGGCAAAGGTCCCAAAATTGACATTGCGCTTGACCCGCTGGAAGGCACCACCATCACTGCTTCTGGCGGGCCTAATGCGCTGGCGGTGATGGCGTTTGCAGAACAAGGCGGGTTTTTAAACGCCCCCGATGTCTATATGGATAAAATTGCAGTCGGTGGGGGGCTTCCTGAAAATGTGGTTGATCTTGACCATTCAATCGAAGATAATCTGATAAGCCTTGCAAAGGCAAAGCAAAAAGAAATTAATGATTTGGTGGTGTGTATCTTAAACCGCCCCCGCCACCGCGATGTCATTGCAAAGGTTCGTCATGCGGGCGCACGGATCATGCTGATTGATGATGGCGATGTTTCTGGTGTGATTGCAACGGCGAATCCAACAAGCGGGGTTGATCTTTATGTTGGTTCAGGCGGTGCGCCCGAAGGGGTGCTTGCTTGCGCTGCGCTGCGCTGCATTGGCGGGCAGTTTCAAGGCCGTCTATTATTTAGAAATGATGATGAACGCGGGCGCGCCCAGCGGCTTGGAATTACAGATTTAAACCGCAAATATGATTTGATAGACCTTGCATCAGGCGATGTGATGTTTGCCGCCACGGGGGTTACCGATGGCGCGATGCTGCGCGGGGTGAAAATATTATCCAATCAAGCGCAAACCCATACGATCATTATGCGTTCACGCACAGGAACCGTTCGCACCATTGAAGCCCAGCATAATTTGGGGCGCAAATCATGGGTTTCAGTATAAAAGCAAGATTTAATAATCAGTCCGATGCAAGCCATTACCCCTGATCTTATTCGCGCTGCCCGCGCATTAATTGGCGCAAAACAGAAAAATCTTGCGGCGGCATCAGGCATATCGCTTGCGACCTTAAATAATATTGAGCGCAATATTGGGGAATCAAAAATCAGCACTTTTCAGGCAATTGAACAGGCATTGGCAGGGGCAGGCATTCAGTTTGATCAAGATGACACAAAAAAATCCATCCTTCTTCATCAGCATTTTCGCCCTGCCCTTTCCCATCAAGATCAGCTGCTGGATCGCATTCAATCCTATTTCACGCCAAAGGGATTGCTTGAAATAGAGAAAATTCATTTTTTTCATATCCAACATGATCATTTTATTGAATCCGATGCAGCGCCCGCAAGCAATCATTTCGCAATTTGGATTCATTTGCGGCTGGGACGCAGTTTTTTGCTGGACGGATTAAACCTTAATTTTACCGCACAAGATCAAGCGGCAATGATTGCAAGCCTGCTTTATATTGCAATGCTTAACCATAAGCATCGCTGTTATTATTGCCCGCAAACCTTATGCAACACACGCCAAATGAGCGCAGCAATGGCAGCTGAGATGCTTAAAGAAATTATGTGGAAACCGCTTGATAACCCGATTGATCTGCTGTCAAACCTAGGCGATTTTAACGCACTTTATCACCAAGTTAAGGCTGTTTCTGATCATCCGCTGCTCAAGCTGCTTGATCATTGCGGGATTGATCCTGATGGAATTGATCCTGATGGGGGCAACTTGGCGCACCGCCCATCGCCGCCGCCTGGGGTTACGCCTGACCCTTCCAAAGCCCAGCGCAGCAAAGACAGGCTGCTAAATTTTTAAAAAAGCCCCGAATCACATAGCCGATCTGCTTACCAGCGCAATAATTTATGCCCAAGCAATCCACCAAGGCTGGTTGTTGCAACAAAGGCAAGCCCATACCATAGCACAATATGCAGCATGGAATCATTCGGGCAATGCAGCGCGTAAATCATTGCGGCAAAAGAAAATGCAACTGCGCCTGCAAATATTCCGCTAAGCACAGGCTGCACAGGTGTTCCTGCCCGCATTGCCGCCAAGATTAAAAACAGCATCGGCGTTGCAAGCCCCGTGATGGAAAGAACACAACCATAAGGCGCTAGTGCAAACACAGAATGTGTGTGTGTATTGGTCTTTATAAACAATGATAAAATAATATCGGCAAGCAAGGCACAAATCATTATCAGCGCAATCAAGCCAAAATAACGAATATGCGATTTTTTAAACTTAAAGCCATAGGGCGAGCCTAGCTTTAACAGCCCAAATAGTGCCATTGGCAATAGCAGGATCGGCAATATGAATTTAAACCCAATTTGCCAATTTAAGGAATGGATTGGTGCATCATAAAAAAAATTCAAAAAATCCAATCTGATTTGAAATAAAAAGGCAAATATGCCTGCCATCACAAATACACCAAGTGCAATTAAAACAGGCAATCGGGCTGTAAAGCGGTCTCTTACTGGGGCTTTTGCCACCAGCTTCAAGATAAATTGATCATAATTGCTTGATGTTTTATACATGATATTTCTTCTTATTCTTGCCTAATTTTAAGGATTAAGTTCTTTTGCAATCATTTTCTTTAATTTTTCGGTTGCACGATATATTCTTATTCTTAAATTGCCTGTTGATATTCCCAATTCTTGGGCGGCTTCTGCGTGGCTTAATTGATCCAAAGTAACCTTGCTAAGCGCCTCTCGTTCTGATTCAACCGTTAATTGTTCAATCATTTTTGTTGCATCCCGCCTTGTAAAATCATCTGGATGGGCAAGCTGCCCCGCTTCGGACATCATATCACTCAAGGCATCCCCATCCACCGCATAAGCATGGCTTGCCTGATTTTGTTTGCGCAGCGCATCCACCAATTTATATCGCGTTACCGCTGCAAGCCATGGCATTAACGGATGATGATCATCATAATTTGCTTGCTTTACATAAATCGCCAGCAAGCATTCTTGAACCACATCCTCTCGCATTGCCTGCATGTGTATTTTTCTGCCAACCCAATGATGTAAATAAGGGGTGATGGCTTTTAAAAAATCTCTCCACACCAAGGGATTATCTTGGGTGCGCGCAATTTTTAACAAATTATGCAGCCTTGCTTCTTGATCTTGTAATTTACTGCGTATCATTTACTTAATCATTATAATTTCTATTATTTTATTCGTTGTTAAGCGCATCTTTGTTACAAAAATTATTAAAAAAAATAATCCGTAACGAATTTATCTGCTAAAGCGAATAGCCTTGTGAAAGCATATGTTAATCATTGCTTTTATTACCATTTTATATCACATGAAACCATCTTAAATTAAAAGGATAATATAATGAGCAAAACCCTTACCAGCCTAACCCTAGCGGGCAGCCTTGCAGGCGCATTATTGATCAGCAACGCCCCCTTAACATCAAGCGATGCCCATGCTGCGGCAAAGGAAAAATGCTATGGCATTTCGCTTGCTGGGCAAAATGATTGCGCCGCAGGTCCTGGCACAACTTGCGCTGGAACATCCAAAGTGGATTTTCAAGGCAATGCGTGGAAAATTGTGGATAAAGGCACTTGCGAAACCACGGAAACCCCGCTTGGCAATGGCACCTTAGAACCCACCAAGCGCGCACTTTAAGCGATTTTACAGCATGATCATGCCGCAGGCACAAATTGGGGTGGGATTAAAGCGCAGCCATCTTGATTCAATTTTTGAATCACGCCAGCCCGTTGATTTCTTTGAAATTCATGCAGAGAATTATTTCACCCCCTCTGCGGCGCTGCATGATCAGCTTGATCGCATCAGGCGTGATTATCGCCTGTCAATCCACGGGGTCGGGCTATCGCTTGCAGGTGCAGCCCCCGTGGATATTGACCATTTGGCGCATTTAAAAGGATTGATTGATCGCTATCAGCCCTTTATCCTATCCGAACATTTGGCATGGAGCAAAGATCACACACATTATTATAATGATTTGCTGCCCATTCCTTATAATCAAGCCAGTTTAAAAAATATGATAGACCGCGTTAATCAAACCCAAGATTATTTGGGGCGCATCATCTTAATTGAAAATCCTGCGCGCTATCTTGATTTTAAAGAAAGTGACAGATCCGAAGCCGAATTTTTAAACCAGCTATGCGATCAAACAGGGTGCGGGCTGCTGATGGATTTAACCAATCTTTATATTTCATCGCAAAATTTGGGATTTGATCCCCAGCAAGCGCTGCAAGAATATAAGCTAAAGCGGATTGATGAAATTCACTTTGCGGGCATTGAATATCGCCGTGAGAATAATTTGCTGATTGATTCGCATGGCGGCCCTATTGCCCAGCCTGCGATTGATCTATTTGATTTTCTATGTTCGCTTCCTGAAAACAGCCTGAACAGCCCTGCTTTGTTAATGGAGTGGGATAATCATCTGCCCGAATGGGCGGTTTTTAAATCTGAAGCGGCAAGATTGCGCCATATTCACCATGCTTTAATCCTAAAGGGGGCAAAAGATGCAATCCCAACCTGATCTTAAACCCTTCAATCTTAAAGATTGGCAGCAAGACTTCATTGCAAAAATGCAGCAAGCAGAGGCAAACAGCCCCAATCAGCCCATTGCCGTTTATGGATATAATTTACAGCATGGCATGATCAATGCGCTAAAGCAGCGTTTTCCTGCTTGTCTTTTTCATCTGGGTGCGGCGCGTTTTGATGTGCTGTGTGATGATTATATTGCGAAAAATTTACCCACCAGTGCAATCATGGCGCAATATGGCAATGATTTTGAGGATTTCATCAAAAGACAAGACCAGCTGCCCGCCTATCTCTATGATTTAGCGCGGCTTGAAAATATGATGGTTGCAAGCTTTCACGCACCCTTTGAGGCGGCGTTTGACACTGTAAAGTCCTTGGCACATTGGGATGAAAGCGTTTTATTCTCCCATCATTTTCAGCTTTGCGAGCATGTATCTTGCTTATTGCCTGCAAGTGATATTTTGACTTTGTATCAAGCGTTTCAGCGCGCCGAATCCATGCCTTTCATACCCGAACAAAATGCCCCGCGCCCTTTATTAATTGCCCGCCCTGGAAAAATCGTTGAAATTACCGCAATTAGCCCTGTATTATATCAGGCAATTCATCAAATCGCCAATCATCAATCGCTTGAAACTGCGCTTTTGGTTGGGCTTCAAACCCATAACCAGCAGCAAGAAACGCTTACCCCTGCAAGCCTGCTTCATCAGCTTTTTTCTTTAAACATCATCAAAAACATTCACCTAGAAACGAAAGAACCCCGCCATGAATATGCTTATGCGCCTTAATCACGCTTTCATTGCTTATACAAGCCATATCCCGCAATCCTTGTTGCTGCTAGGCGGCAGACTGGCAATCGCCGCCATTTTCTATCTGTCGGCGCGCACCAAAATTGATGGGTTTATGATCAAGGATTCGACTTATTTTTTATTTGAGCATGAATATGCCCTGCCCCTGATCTCGCCCGTCATTGCTGCCATTTTAGCAACCCTTGCCGAACATATATTTTCTGCGTTGCTGGCGATCGGTTTTGCGACCAGATTAAGCGCGCTTGGCTTATTGGGAATGACTTTAACCATTCAAATCTTTGTTTATCCTGGCGCATGGGCAACCCACGGCATTTGGGCGGTTAGCTTGATTATGCTTTTAAAATATGGCGGCGGCACATTATCGATTGACCATTTGCTGTCAAAAAGATTTATGAAAGCTTGATCGGGTTGATGGATTGTTCAACCTCCAGCTGAATGCTGGATACCGAACGCTCGGGATTTAGGATCAAGGCAGCTTGCAAGCAAGTCGCCTCCAGCCGATCAAACAAGGCTTGATCAATATCATCCCTGACCGAATAAAGTTCATTTAAAATGACATTTAAATGATCAAACACATTATGGTTTAGCAATTGTTGTTCCTTGGTTGGAAGTGCATTAAAGCGGTTTAAAATATCGCGCAATATTTCATAAAATCTGCTTAATATCCGCTCTAATTCCTGATAATCGCCGTCGGTAATGGTAAAGCGCAGGCGCGCCGCAAGCACCATAAATTCCACGCCATAACGCATCAAACGAATTTGGTTTAATCGCCCAAGCGCGCGTTCAATCTGTTTTGATGGTGATTTTGGTTTGCCTGATGTTTTGATGAATTTGGTGCCAAGCACATTCGGGGCTTCAACCATGGGGATTAAGGTCAAGCGATCATCCTCCCCCCTTCGATCAGGGCCAATATAATTGCTGGTGACGATGAAAGGATTTTGATTCAAAACCATCTTTTCAACCAGCTCGCCCAGCATGATGTCATTCATTGGCTTGCTGAAATAAGAATCCACCCCTGCATTAATCATGCGGTTAATGGCAAATTGATTGGGCCGCCAAATTGAACCAATAATCGGCAGAAATGGGTTTGTGCCAACCCGCCCCAAGCGCACATCGCGCACCAAGGCAATAACTTCGGCCGGGTCTTCCATTTCATAATCCACAATAAGCAGATCAGGCATTTCGCTTTTCAAGCGTTGGCGCAGTGCATCCACCGCATAAAAGGGGTGAATATGTTCAAACCCAACCTTATCCAGCACCGTACGAATGGAAGGGATCAGACCATGCTCAATCTCGCACACATAAGCAGTGGCAGTGGTTTCATCTTCATCAAAATTATCGGATAAAAGCACCATTATACCGCTTCCCTTTCAAGCAAAATGCTCTAGCGTAAGCCGTTTGAATATTCTTGCAATAATAGGCGTAAATTATCGGCTTGCGGATTGCTGGCAATGCCATTTAGCACCACTTGGGCAGGGTCAAGTGCGCCTGTATTATAATAAGCGCGGTTCAAGGCTTCGCGCGGCACAAAGGCTGTTCCTGCAACGCTTGCCCCAATATATGCCCCCTTGGCAATCGACCAAGATAGCACATCAAGATTTAAATCGGTTGAGCTTGACGCATCAAAGCTGGAACCAACGGGACCTGCTGCCCCTTTTAAATTCCCCCCCAATTTCACATGATCTTTTAATAAGGCTTCAAGCGCAGCGCGCGTCATAATCAAATATACGCTTTCTGAAGTTTGTGCGCCAATTTGAAGCCCGATTGACGCAGAGCTGACGGTCACAAACACTGGATAGCTCCAGCCATTCATGCCGCGCGCTAGCAAAATGCCCGTTCCGCCTTCGCCGCCAATGATAAAGCCGCCCGCCAAGGATTGGGGCACAATCACAACCCCCACCGCATTTTTAAAATATTTTTGAACCGGCCCGCCAACCTGTTCATGATTCCAAACTTTGGTAAGGGTAAAGCTTGATTTTGCCACAATCTCTTCGGCTTCAAGTCTGGTATTATCTTGTGCGTGAAGCGGGTTTACCAGCGCAATCGCCGCCAGCAGCATCGCCCCCATTCCCCATAAAGCATATATAAAATGATGATTTCTTGTATAATTCACTTTATGATTCAAATGATCTGTCATCATGCTGTCCCTAGCTGGTTAAAATAAATTTAATATTTCTAGTATATATCATATGTTTACATATAATAAAATCATAAAACCGTTTCAATTGACCAAGCGGGGATCATGGAACGCACCTTAACCGCTTGATTTAGGTCAATTTCAGCAGCAATCAGCCCGATATGTGATCCTGCATCCGTGATGATTCTGCCCCATGGGTCAACAATCAGCGAATGACCATAAGTCTTGCGCCCATCGTGATGATTGCCAACCTGCGCTGCTGCAAACACAAAAGCAGAACATTCAATCGCCCGCGCGCGCAATAAAATATGCCAATGGGCGCGCCCCGTTGTTTGGGTAAATGCCGCAGGCACGCCAAGCATCATCGCCCCAGCTTGCGCCATCAGGCGGTAATGTTCTGCAAAACGCACATCATAACAAATGCTAAGCCCATAATCACCAAAGCTTGTTTTTGCAATGGCTTGCTTGCTTCCTGCGCGGTAATTTTTGCTTTCATAATGCTGCTCTCCGTCAGGTAAAGTAACATCAAACATGTGAATCTTATCATATTGCGCCAGAATATCACCGCCATCATTCAGCATAAATCCGCGATTTACGGCTTGTGCTTGCGCCTGCCCCGCAAGCGGCGGCAGATCATTTTTCAATGCCAAAGAACCAATATGAATGTGAATTTTATGCTGATGCGCCAAATCTTGCATGGCTGCTAAAAATGGGCAGCTTGCTTGATCGCTTAAAACTTCCCCCAGACGCTCGGACGATTTTTCAACCAAATTTGCAATTTCTGGCAGCTGAACAAGGTCAATATTTTGGGCTGCGGCATGTTTGATATGATTTGCAGCAAAATCAATATTATCTTGCACAATATTGCTGCCATTCATCTGAATAAGCCCAACCCGCATCCTTATTGTTCCAGCATCCAATCAATCACGGCTTGCGCCTTTGAACTTGACCAATCGGCATCGCCCAGCAAGGTCGCTTGAATTTTTCCTGTGCGATCCAAAATATAAGTGGTGGGGAAGGTTTCAAGAAAAAAGGTTGAAATCGCGCGGTGCGATTTTTGTGTGCTTAATGTTTCGCGCGCCATTGGCATATGATCAAGTCCAAGCCGATCCCACATCGCAATCGCCGCTTGCTGTTCGGATGCAAGATCAATGGATACAGGAATGACCATCATTTCATCTGGATCATACAAGGCTTGCAGCCGATCAAAGCTTGGCAGTTCTTTGATGCAAGGCTGGCACCAGCTTGCCCAAAAATTAAGAACAATCACTTTGCCGCGAAAATCAGAAAGCTTAACTTGCGACCAGCCTTGGTTTGATTCGCTGTCATCGCGCAGATTGAAATAATATTCAAACCCGCCCATAGGGGCATCGCGCCACGCAAGCGCCTTGTATTCGCCTTCAAATTCAGGCGGCGTTCCTTTGGCATTAAGCAGCCATAAGGATCCAGCATAAAGCACCAACACAAGCGCAACCAGCCCCGCGCCAATCCACAAGGAATGCTTAAAGGATAAACCCGATTTAGCAGAAGTTTTAACCATCTTTAACTTTCTGTGTTTGCGCTTCAACGCACATAAAAAACTGCATCATTTTTAACTTTTTGTTTGGCGTTCAAACGCCACGCAGGCTTTACGCCGCATTGGCGGCGGCGCTCAATCGCGCTTATTTTAACCATCTTTAACTTTTTGTTTAGCGTT
>JBGCED010000125.1:0-3190 GCA_045106055.1 Alphaproteobacteria bacterium | reverse complement strand
TGAAATTATTCGGCGCGGTTGCTGCTGTGATCTTGCACCAGCACTTCGCGCTTTCCAGCATGATTGGGGCTGCTAATGACGCCTTCTGATTCCATGCGATCCACAATATCCGCCGCGCGGTTATAGCCAATTCTAAATTGGCGTTGAATTCTGCTGATGGAGCAGAATTTTTGGGTAGAAGCAAAAGCAACCGCTTGATCATATAAATCAATTGATTCCAAATTACCGTCCCCTTCCCCGTGATCAGGCTTTAGAAAATCAAGATTGCTTGCGCCGCTAACATCGGTTTCAAACCCGCCTTCTGTGTCATTCTCATCGGTGATATTGGTTAAATAATTTGGCGTTCCTTGGGTGCGAATATAATTACACACGGCTTCAACCTCGCTATCTTCAACAAAGGGGCCGTGAACGCGCGATACTCTGCCGCCTGATCCTTTTACCAGCATATCGCCTTTGCCTAATAATTGTTCCGCCCCCTGTTCGCCCATGACCGTTCTTGCGTCAATTTTGGATGTGACCATAAAGCTGATGCGGGTTGGAAAATTGGCTTTAATTGTGCCTGTGATAACATCTACAGAAGGGCGCTGGGTTGCCATGATAATGTGAATGCCCGCCGCACGCGCCATTTGCGCAAGGCGCTGAATGGATGCTTCAATTTCCTTGCCTGCAACCAGCATCAAATCTGCCATTTCATCCACCACCACCACAATATAAGGCAAGGGGCTTAAATCCAGCTGCTGTTCTTCAAAAATGGGCTGCCCTGTTTCAGGATCAACCCCTGTTGCGATTTTGCGGATGATCGGCTCGCCCGTTGCCTGCATGGATTTTAGCTTTTTATTATAGGCATCAATATTGCGCACCCCGCCAAGTCTGGAAATGGAGCTATAGCGGTTCTCCATCTCTCTAACGCACCATTTAAGCGCAACCACCGCTTTTTTAGGGTCGGTCACAACGGGGGTCAGCAAATGCGGAATGTCATTATAAACCGATAATTCCAACATTTTGGGATCAATCATAATGAAACGGCACTGATCGGGGCGATGGCGATATAATAAGGACAGGATCATCCCATTCAGCCCCACCGATTTTCCTGATCCCGTTGTGCCTGCAATCAGCAAATGGGGCATGGTAGAAAGATCCATAATCTGGGGCGCACCCGCAATATCTTTGCCCAAAATCAACGGCAAAATTGCCTTGCTTTTGCGATAGCTGGCTGATTCCAGCAATTCATAGAATGATACCATTTCGCGCAGATGATTTGGCATTTCTATGCCGATGACATTGCGGCCAGGAACGGTTGCAATACGCACCGATAGCGCGGACATGGATCGCGCCACATCATCGGCAAGCCCAATCACGCGGCTGGATTTAATGCCGGGCGCGGGCTGAAAGGCATAAAGCGTTACAACAGGGCCAGGGCTTACCTCTATGATGGTGCCTTTGACGCTAAAATCTTGCAATACCAATTCAAGCTGCCGTGCATTTTGTTCCAGACTTGCTTCAAAATCTGCGCCTAATGATGGGCGCGGCGGCGGAAGGTTTAATAATTCCAGCCCAGGCAATTCATATTCTTCTGTTTCAAAATTTAATTTGGTTTGGCGAGCAAGCGATCCTTTTTTGGCAGAAGGATCATCAATATCCTTGCGCGGGTTAATGCGCCCTGTTCCCTCAATCGCAGCCCGTTCATGGGGCGGATTTTCAAGCGCATCTGTGTCGGCTTGCGCGGGGCGTAATAAATTTGGCGCTGCTTTTTGCACAATTTCCCTTTGCGCCGTTGCCCCATCCTTGTTTAAAGCATCACCATCTGTTGGTGTCATATCTGTGTCTGGGCGCGCGAACCGATTGCGGATTTGCGCTGTATTGCGCCTTAACACTGGAATGACAAGCCTTAATGCATAAAGAATATAGGCAAGCATCGCCCGCAAATACCCACCAATTGCTTGCCATTCTGATGCCCGTAAAGCAATTGCCAGCTGCAAAAAATATAGACTGATAACCGCCATCCCCACAATTAAAAGCACGATGATGATGGTTTCAAGCCCGATATAGGAAAATAACACAAAATCAGGGTTAAATTGGGCGATCAACATCTGTAAATCCCAGCTTAGCCCCGTAATGCCATAACCGATCATGCCCCCATAATTTAAAAGACCAAATGGGCGATAAAATTCAAGGCTGGGGAAGGCGGATTCAATTAAGCCCAGCAAGATCGCAATTAAGCCCAAGGAAACCACCCCAGAAAATAACCGAAGCCCCGTGCGCTTAATGCCAGAAGTCGTCATTAATCGCCACGCCCAGCCAAGCCCCATCAAAAAAGGCGCAATGCCCGCAAGCCCAATCATTTGATAAATCAAATCAGATCCATGGCTGCCAAATGTTCGAATTAAATTAACCGGTGCTTGATCGGTGACCATATTAAACGAGGGGTCTTGCGGATGATGGCTTAGCATCATCACCCCATAAGCAACCGTTGCCACCAGCAACGCAATTCCAGCAAATTGATTGGCAAACTTAACGCCCCCTTCGCGCACCCCATCGGGTAAAAATTTTATATGCTGTTGTTGCATTGATCATTTATCCATCTTGTGACTTTGTTACACCTGATTTGTTAGCCAGAGCGTTGATTGCGCTCAAACACACCCTCTAGCATGATTTGATCCACCACATCAGCGCCAATTAACCCATTAGAGACACGCTGCAAGCGGTCTTTAAGCAATGCTGCATCAACGGGACTATCAAGCGGCGATAGGGCAAAATAATCCATTAATTCAATCAAATAGGAATCAATCACTCGCGGGCGCGCCGCGTCAAATTTTGTTTTGGAGTCAGGATTATTGAAATTCACCGCAATATCCACCATAACATATTTTGCAACCGCATCCCCGCGAATAACAGGAAAGGTAAAACGATCCAATTTATGATAAGGCACAAAATCTGCTATTTTTTGCTGCGTGGTTAAATAATGATTAACCCCAAAAATCGCAACCCCGATAACAGATATGACCGCCAGCGCGATCCCAACAATTTTTAAAATGCGCCGCATTGCCCATTCATTCCTTAACGCGTCCTTAATGCTTTAATGCGCATTTGACATGTTTAAACCATTTGCTGTCATTGTTTTTCTGGCATCAGCATTGCTGCTGTGCTTGTTATTTTGCAGCATTGCTGCTGTGCTTGTTATTTTGCAGCA
>JBGCED010000124.1:0-31497 GCA_045106055.1 Alphaproteobacteria bacterium | reverse complement strand
AACATAATAAAATAAGGTTAGCTCCATCCATGATCGGCATCTTAATTGTAACCCATAATAATATAGGGCAGGAATTCATCAATGCGCTTACCCCTATTTTGGGAAAGCTTGATGCCCTAGAAGTCGTGTCAATTGATTCCGATGATGTTTACGCGGTGTGCGAACGGCGTGTATTTAATGGCTTTCAAGAGGTTGATTCAGAAGATGGGGTGATTATCTTAACCGATCTTTTTGGCGGCACACCATCAAATATCGCCGTTAAACTGGTTGAAGCGGGCAGGGTTGAACTGATTACAGGCGCAAATTTGCCGATGTTGATGCGTTTGCTTCGAATTCGCGAAACCACGCCGCTTGATGAAGCCGCCAGAGAGGCCGCCGCAGCGGGCAAAAGATTCATTAATCTTGCCAGCGATATTTTGCGCGATGGTAATGGAAAAAATGGTCTTGCCGATGGCTTAGCAAATGGCTCAACAGATAGCGAATAATAGTTTTTGATGCGCGTTCACCCTCAATCCTCGTTGCTGCCCCCTGGCTTTGCCGATTATTTACCCGAAGAAGCAGAAAAGCTGCGCATTTATGAAAATATATTATGCGAGCAATTTCGCAATCATGGTTATTTGCGGGTAACCCCCCCCTTAATGGAATATGAAACCAGCTTGCTGCCCCATATTTATAAGCAGGATATGGGCGCAAAATCCGCCCCCTGCTTTCGGCTGATGGATCCTGTTACCCAGCATATGATGGCAATAAGAGCCGATATAACGGGACAGCTTGCACGCATTGCAGATACAAGGCTGAACGGAGAGAATATTCCGCAGCGCCTATATTATAGTGGTTCGGTGCTGCGAATTGAAGGCAATCAATTACAGCATTTGCGCCAATTAACCCAAATTGGTTGCGAATATTTTGGCAATGCCGATCACAAAGCCGATGCCGAGATTATCATGCTTGCGCTTGATGGCATTTACAAGCTGGGGATTGATCAAGCGGGGCTGGATTTAACCTTGCCCGCCTTTGTGCCAAATTTGCTGCAATCACAGCTTGATGCTGCCGATTTAACCGCCGATCAACGGCAAAATCTGCATGATGGGCTAAGGGGGGCACTGGCGCAAAAAGACAGGGCAAAAATTCGCGAGAAATTAGCAGATCATCACCCGCAATTAATGGATTTATTGCTAAGCTTGCTGGATATTAACGGCCCTGCCGCAGATGGCTTGGCGCGCTTGCACAAGATCATTCCCCATTTGAACGCATTTCAAGCCGATTTGGTTGCTCCCTTATTTGATATTTACGATCATTTGCAGAAAATGATGACCGCACAATCCATTGAAAAAACCATTTTCACTTTGGATTTAACTGATTTTAGCGGCTTTGATTACCATGAGGGGGTTTCGTTTCAAATTTTCGCCCAAGGGCTTAGAAGCGAGCTTGGGCGCGGCGGGCGCTATCTTACCCACCGCCAAGGGCAAGCGGCAACAGGCTTTAGCCTATATCTTGAAACGATCCTGCCGCTATTGCCTGATTTGGCGCTTAAAAAATCGCTGCTGGTTCCGCCAGAATGCACGCAAACACATATTAATCAATGGATTGACAAGGATTACCGCGTGCTGCGCGCGGTTAAATCGGATGGTGCGCTTGCCGCGCAAGCCATTGATGCTGGCTGCACCCATTATGCAGATCAGCAGGGCAATATTCAGCCTGTAACTTAATATCATCAATCAAATTATAAGGAATTTAAAATGGGAAATGTTGTGGTAATTGGTGCGCAATGGGGCGATGAGGGCAAGGGCAAGATCGTGGATTGGCTAAGCGAGCGCGCGGAATTGGTGGTGCGCTTTCAAGGCGGGCATAATGCGGGTCATACTTTGGTGATTGATGGGCAAGTATATAAATTAAGCTTGCTGCCCTCTGGCGTGGTGCGGGAAAATAAACAGGCGATTATCGGCTCTGGCGTGGTTGTTGATCCTGTTGCCTTATTATCAGAAATTGACCGCGTTGAAGCCCAAGGGCTATCGATTACACCTGATCGCTTGAAAATCGCAGAAACGGCTTGCATGATTCTGCCGATCCATGTTGCGCTGGATCAAGCACGCGAGGCTGCGGCGGGGAAATCCAAAATTGGCACAACAGGGCGCGGCATTGGTCCTGCTTACGAAGATAAGGTCGGGCGGCGCGCGATTAAATTATGCGATCTTGGCGATCGTGATTATTTGGTAAAGGCGGTTGATAATCTGCTTAGTTACCATAATTCAATGCTGGCGGGGCTGGGCGCACCAACGGTTGAAGCAAGCAGCTTGCTTGAATATTTAGACCAGCTTGCCCCGCGCATTCTGCCCTATCTTGCGCCCACTTGGCAAATATTGGATAAAGCCAGCAGCGAAGGAAAGCGCATCCTGTTTGAAGGGGCGCAAGGGGTGATGCTGGATGTGGATTATGGAACTTATCCTTATGTTACCTCATCAAATACAATTGCTGGGCAAGCTGCTGTTGGCAGCGGGCTTGGCCCCCATCGCATGCATCATGTGCTGGGCATCGTCAAAGCCTATACCACCCGCGTGGGTTCAGGGCCATTTCCAACCGAACTTGATGATGATATTGGGCAAAGGCTGGGCGAACGCGGGCATGAATTTGGAACGGTGACGGGGCGCAAACGCCGCTGCGGGTGGATTGATACGGTGTTGCTGCGTCAATCCTTAAAAATATCTGGGGTAAGCGGGATTGCGCTAACCAAATTGGATGTGCTGGATGGGTTTGATGAATTAAAGCTGTGTGTTGGCTATGAGCTAGACGGCAAACGCTGGGATTATTTACCGCCATCGCCTGATATGCAAGCACGGGTTCAGCCGATTTATGAAACGATGGATGGCTGGCATGAAACCACTGCGGGCGCGCGCAGCTATGCACAGCTGCCTGCAAATGCGGTTAAATATATTCGCCGCATTGAAGAATTAACCGAAGCCAATGTTGATTTATTATCGACCAGCCCAGAACGGGATGATACGATCTTAATGCGTGATCCCTTTAGAGATTAAGGGTAAGGGCGATGGATCAATGAACGCCGCGCATTCGGATCGCCCAACCCTAGGCATTTTACTGATGCTGGGCTTTGCCGCGACAGGGCCAATCATTGATCTTTTTGGAAAATTGGCAGGGGAAACTGTTCCCATTTTGCAAATTACCGCTGCCCGATTTTTCTTGCAAGCATTGATCCTGCTGCCGATTGCATGCATCATGCGCTATTGTCATCGCCCTTCGCGCACAGAAATGCTGCTGCATGCAATTCGCGGAAGCTTGATGCTGGTTTGCACCTATTGCTTTTTTGCAGCCTTACAATATATGCAAATCGCAGAAGCCTTGGCGATCTTTTTCATTGAACCGTTTATTTTAACGCTTTTGGGCGGAATATTGCTAAAAGAAAGCGTGGGCTGGCGGCGTATTCTTGCCTGTATCATTGGGTTTATGGGGGCATTATTGGTCATTCAGCCCAAATTTGATGAGGTTGGCTTGCCCGCCTTATATCCTGTTGGCACGGCGATTGGCTGGGCATTTTACTTGATCATCACCCGCAATATGACGCGCAGCGTTGGCGGCTTTGCGCTGCAAACCTATACGGCGATTGCTGGAAGCTTGGTGTTGATTCCAATCTTAATCATTGCGGATCATGGCGGGTTTGGCTTATTTGATGCCCGTGCATTAACCAATCGCGAGCTTTATTTGCTGTTGGGGGTTGGGATTGCGGGCATTATATCGCATTTCTTTCTGGCTTTTGCCTTTCGCTATGCCCCTGTAACGGTGCTTGCCCCCATTCAATATCTGGAAATCATTACGGCTGTCATTCTGGGCTTTGTTTTCTTTCATCAATTGCCAAATTTATTAACCGTGATTGGCGTGTTGATCATTGTGGGTTCTGGGTTATTTGTCTTTTTTCGGGAACAGACATTATCAAAAAAACAGACGGCTGCACCATGAAAGATACAGCATTTCCCCAGCATCTAAAGCGGCTTTATACGGGCTATACGATCGGCTTTTTATGCTTTGTTGGCATTATGGCGCTGCTGGAATATTGGGGGGCTTCTGCAAAAATCATTGGCTATGGCTTTATGATTTTCACCATTTCAATTTATGCGGTGATTGGCTTTTTATCGCGCACGATGCTGGTATCCGAATATTATGTTGCGGGGCGGCGTGTTCCCGCAATTTATAACGGCATGGCAACTGCTGCTGATTGGTTAAGCGCCGCCAGCTTTATCGCACTTGCAGGCGGCATTTACCAAGCGGGTTATAGCTTTATGGCATATATTATCGGCTGGACGGGGGGCTATGTGTTGGTCGCAGTGCTGATTGCCCCTTATTTGCGCAAATTTGGTGCTTATACAGTGCCTGATTTTCTGGGCGCACGCTATGGCGGGAATATTGCGCGCGCGATTGGCGTTTTAATTTTATTTTGTTGCTCTTTTTACTATTTATTGGGGCAGCTTGCTGGCACTGGCGAGATTGCAGCGCGGGTGCTGGGCATATCGTTTGAAGCCGCCGTTTTTGTTGGTTTGATCAGCATTTTAATGTGTTCCATGCTGGGGGGGATGCGCGCCGTTACTTGGACGCAGGTTGCACAATATATTGTGTTGATCATTGCCTATATGATGCCTGTGATTTTTCTGGCGGTGAAATATACGGGATGGCCTTTTCCGCAATTTACCTATGGTCAGATTTTGGAACAAATTAGTGTGCTTGAACAAACAAAGCCCGCCCTTGCAGGGGTGCGGCCATTTATTCAAGCCCCGCAAGGCGCATCTGAAATGATTAATTTTCTAGCCCTTGTGATGTGTTTGATGCTGGGAACAGCCGCACTTCCCCATGTGTTGATGCGTTTTTTCACGACCCCAACGGTAAAAGAAGCGCGAAAATCTGCGGGCTGGGCATTATTCTTTATTTTTCTGCTTTATATTACCGCGCCTGCCTATGCTGCTTTTGCAAAATTTGAGGTTTATCAGAATATTATTGGGCTGGATGTCAGCACCATCGCTGCGGTTCAAGCCTTGCCTGAATGGGTGTTTATCTATGGCGGGCTTGACCGTGTCTTTGTATGCGGAACAGATGCCGCCCATGTTGCAAAAATAGTGTCTGCTTGCGCGGCAAATGAAGTCACCACCCTAAGCCATCAGGATTTTTCAATCAAATCAGATGTGGTGGTGATTGCCATGCCTGAAATTGCGGGGCTGCCTTATGTGATTGCAGGGCTGGTCATGGCAGGCGGGCTTGCTGCTGCCTTATCAACCGCAGATGGGCTATTGCTAACGATTGCCAACGCGCTTAGCCATGATATTTATTACCGCATGATTGACCCTTCGGCATCCACCAAACGGCGTTTAATGATTTCCAGAACCTTGTTGATCTTCATTGCGCTTGCCGCTGCCAGCTTGGTATCAAAGGGCAATTTGGGCAATATCCTATCCTTGGTCGCCTATGCTTTTTCATTGGCTGCGGCAGGATTATTCCCTGCGCTGGTGATGGGCGTATGGTCGGTGCGCACCAATAAATATGGCGCGGTTGCGGGTATGATTGGCGGATTTGTGGTTACTTTATTCTATATTTTATGGACGCATCCCAATATTGGCGGCCAGCCCTTATGGTTTACCATTCAAGCCGAAGCGGCGGGGGTTTTTGGGCTGCCCATCGCCTTTTTATTAACCTATGGCATCAGCAGATTAACGCCTGCACCTGCGCCTGAATTACAAAATTTTGTAAAAACCCTGTTCGTTCCGCGCGGCAGTCCGTAAATGATAAGGCTTAAAAATAAATTTACAAATTCCATTAATGCGCTAAGATGGCGTTAATCTATTTAAAATCAGGAGAATTTTTATGCGTTTCATCATTCCATTATTGACGGTTGGTTTTGTTGCTGGGGCAGCCCATTTGGCGCATGCCGAATATGATTTAACCATTTTGCATACCAATGATTTTCATGCACGCTTTCAGCCCATATCAAAATATGATTCTGGCTGTTCGGCTGAAGATAATCAAGAAGGAAAATGCTTTGGCGGTTCAGCGCGGCTGGTAACCGCGATTGCCGATGCGCGAACACGCGACCCAAATGCGATTTTGGTGGATGGCGGCGATCAGTTTCAAGGCACTTTATTTTATACCTATTATAAAGGCAAAATGGCTGCCGAGATGATGAATAAATTAAAATATGACGCGATGACCGTCGGCAACCATGAATTTGATGATGGGCCTGAAACGCTTAGCGCCTTTGTGAAAACGGTTGATTTTCCTGTTTTAATGTCAAATGCGGATTTCGATCACGAGCCTGCGCTGGCAAATTATGTTCTGCCCCATGCGATTCTTGAACGCGGCGGGATAAAAATTGGTATGATTGGGTTAACCCCACAAGATACGCATGAACTTGCAAGTCCTGGCCCCAATGTCATTTTTAAAGATCCTGCCGAATCGGTTCAAACGCAGGTTGATTTATTAACCCAGCAAGGCATTGATAAAATCATTGTGCTATCTCATTCTGGTTATAAAACCGATCTTGAAGTTGCGGCAGCCACCACGGGAGTTGATGTAATTGTGGGCGGGCATTCTAATACTTATTTGTCCAATGATGATGAAGATGCAGCCGGGCCTTATCCCACCATGGTTGGCAATACGGCGATTGTTCAAGCCTATGCTTATGGTAAATTCTTGGGGGAATTAAAGGTAAGTTTTGATGATCAAGGGCTGATTACAAAAGCAGCTGGCGCACCGCTAATTATGGATAAAGCAGTGGCAGAAGATAGCGCGACCGTTGATCGGATTAATGTGCTGGCACAGCCGCTGGAGGAAATTCGCACCCGCGTGGTTGCCAGCAGCGCAGCCCCGATTGATGGCGATAGAGCAAATTGCCGTGCGGTTGAATGCGAAATGGGCAATGTGATTGCAGATGCGATGCTGGCAGAAACCAAAGATAAGGGCATTCAAATTGCGCTTCAAAATGGCGGCGGAATTCGGGCATCGATTGATGCGGGCGAAGTTACCATGGGCGAAGTGTTAACTGTATTGCCGTTTCAAAACACCCTATCCACCTTTAAAGCAACAGGGCGCATTGTTCTGGAAGCCCTAGAAAATGGCACCAGCCAACTAGAAGACGGGGCGGGGCGTTTCTTGCAAGTTGCGGGCTTGCGTTATCGTTTTGATCCAAATGCGCCTGCTGGCAAACGCATTACCAATGTAATGGTTGAGCAGGACGGGGATTATAAGCCGTTGGTGCTTGATCAAACCTATGGGGTTGTTGCGAATAATTATGTGCGCGGCGGCGGCGATGGTTTTACGGTCTTTCGCGATCATGCAGTTGATCCTTATGATTTTGGCCCTGATCTTGCCGATGTGCTTGCTGCTTATTTGTCGGAAAATTCACCCTATCAACCCATGCTGGATGGTCGTATTCAGCTTGAACAATAATGGATTGCAATGGGGGTTAGGTTTCATATAAAGCTGTTAAATCATGGATTCACAGCCTAAGCTTAGCAAGATGGGACGGTGGTTGGCGGAATATCTGACCCAGCCCGTTGATGTGCCGTCTTTATCACCTTCCACGCCGCGTAAATTGCTTGAAAGCAATTTGCAGCAAGGTGATGTGCTGCTGCTTGAGGGCAAGCTTAGAATCAGCACGGCGATTAAATATTTAACCCAATCCAGCTGGTCGCATGCGTTATTATATGTGGGTCCTGAATATTTGCAGCGCGCGCAAGCTGCGGGCAAATTGCCAAATATTGATGTGAAAAAGGATCAGCTTTGTATGGTTGAAGCCGATTTAAAGCACGGGGTGCGCTTGGTTGGGCTTGATCATTATTTATATCATCATAGCAGAATATGCCGTCCGATTGGGCTTAGCGATTTTGATCGCCAGCAATTATGTGATTTTGCACTTGAGCGGCTTGGGCATCATTATGATTTGCGCAATATTATTGATTTGATGCGCTATTTGCTGCCAACCCCGCCAATTCCTGCGCGCTATCGCCGTAAATTATTAAGCATTGGCAGCGGCGATCCAACCAAGGCAATTTGTTCAACCCTAATCGCCCAAAGTTTTCAAGCCATTGGCTATCCGATCTTACCAAGCATTACTTATCACGCCAATCAATCGCACCGCGCGCATGATGCTGTGGGTGATCCTGCCGATCCCACCACCCACCCATCCACTTATCATCCCACTTATCATCACCGTCATCACAGCCTATATACGCCGCGTGATTTTGATGTTTCCCCCTATTTTGAAATTATCAAACCCAGCCTAACCGCACATTTTGATTTTCATCAAATCCAGTGGGATTAACCGCGCCAAGTGATTTTTGTTTGAGATTTATAAAAAAATCGCATATAGTTAAAATCCAAGTATTTTTTGCAAACATGCTGGGTGTTTTAAGATATGGGCAGAACAGATGAAAGATCAATTAATTGAACCTCCTAAAAAGTTAAAATCCAAGGTACGCGGTGTCCCTGGTGGCCCCGACCCTGAAATTTTAGAAAAAGTAAATAAACGGATCGAGGCGGTTGGGCGCAGCTATACCCAATGGGCATTAAAGGATGTGGAACGCTTGTCAAATTTGCTGCGCGATTTAACCCCGCATCAACCTGCTGCCAGTAAGATATTGGATCAAATGTTTCAAATCGCATTGGAAATGCGCGGGCAAGGAGGGAGCTTTAGCTATCCTTTAATCAGCGAGGCTGCAAAATCGCTTTGTATTTTCATCGATGCGCTAAAAAAAATCAATGAGTTTGATGATACAGCCAAAGAATTATGCAAAGTGCATAGCGATACGATCAAATTAATTTTACAAAAACCACCCGAAGATCAAAATAATACAGTTGATCGTCAAGTGGTGGCGGGGCTTAGCAAGGCAACCCAAATTTATGCGGAGCGCCGTAATTTAACCCTTTGTTACTAGATAGAGCATTGTCGATTGCGTTTAAAATCCCGCATCCTTAATTATTTCACCCATTCGGCGGGAAAAAAATACAGGTCAAATCGTTTTAGCGACCAGCTGCATCGTTTGTTTCACTTTAAATTAATCATTCCTGTTAAGCGCGGCAAAAAAGAACCCGAGATTGTTGCGCGCGGCGTTGCCATCGGGGTGGGTGTTGCCTTAACCCCCACTGTTGGTTTGCAAATGATTTTGGTTGGCATGATTTGGGGGCTATTAAGGCGTTTTGCCCCTTCTTGGCGGTTTAATCTGTTGGTTGCGCTTGGGTGGACATGGGTCACCAACATTGTCACCGTTCCTTTTGTATATTATGCCTTTATCCTAACGGGCAATATGATGATGGGTGATTTTCACGGGCTTTCTTCTGAATTTGCGCAATTTAAACTTCAGCTGGAAAATGTCATCGCCGCTGATTTAGGGTTTTTTCACGCGCTGGTGCTAAAAAGCCTTCACCTGTTTAGAATTTGGGGCTTGCCGTTATTCATCGGATCATTGCCATGGATGATTCTTGGCAGCTGGCTTAGCTATCGGCTGTGCCTGACTTTTTTAATTCAATTTGGTAAATTACGCGCCAATTATCACAAAGCCGCCATTTCCAAACATAAAAATGCGGACTAAATGCTTTAATAATGGTTGGTGATGGGGTAACGCCAATCGCGGCCAAAAGAACAGCTGGATAATTTAACCCCAGGGGCGGCTTGGCGGCGTTTATATTCGCTGTTTTTAAGCAATTTCAAGGCTTGGTCAATCGCCGCAGAGTCTTTGTGAATCTGTATTAATTCTGCTTTTGTAAGATTGCGTTCAATCCGATCATAAAGAATGGCATCCAGCAGCGCATAATCAGGCAGTGAATCGCTGTCTTTTTGATTGGGGGATAATTCCGCAGAGGGGGGCTTATCAATCACGCGTTGCGGTATGATCATCCCCGCCGATTGTTGATGTAACCCCTGTTGATTTAACCAATTTGAAAGCGCAAATACATCGCTTTTATAAAGGTCTTTCAGCAGATTAAAGCTGCCGCACGCATCGCCATAAAGGGTGGAATAGCCCGTTGCGATCTCTGATTTATTGCCTGTGGTTACCACCATCAAGCCAAGCTGATTGGATAGTGTCATCAGCATCAAGCCGCGCAGCCTTGCTTGAATATTTTCAGCCGCAATCCCCGTTGCGCCATCTGGTAAAGCAGGGGATAATAGGGTTTGAACCATTTGCATCCCGTGATCAATCGGCAATATATCCAAATTGCAGCCCAGCAATTTTGCTTGCAAATCCGCATCTTCAAAGCTGCTATCCGCGCTATAGGGGCTTGGCATATAGATCGCTTTAACGCGCTCTGCCCCCAGCGCATCCACACAAAGCGCAAAGGTAAGCGCAGAATCAATCCCACCCGATAATCCCAGCAGCACACCTTTAAACCCATTTTTAGCAATATAATCTTGAAGCCCCAGCCGGATTGCACTATGGATTTGCGCCATTTGATCAAGCGGCTTGATTAAGGGGTTTTCTTGCTTGTTAAGCTGCACGCGCCCAGATTCCAACAGATGAAATTCCAGCTGCTGCAAATCGGGTGCAAACCATGGGGCTTGCCATACCAAATCTGCCCCGCCTTCATTTTGCGGGGATACCGCAAAAGAACCACCATCAAAGACAAGCTCATCCTGACCGCCAATCGCGTTGAAATAGATGATGGGCAGTTCAAATTCAACCGCAAGTCCCAGTGCGCGCTGCAATCTGTGTTCGGCTTTATCTTGTTCATAGGGGGATGCGTTGCAAGCAATCACCAGCTGCGCGCCTGTTTCAGCAAGGCAGGGGACGACTTCATCCCCCCAAATATCCTCGCATATGATAAAGCCAATGCGCAGTCCGCGAAAATTAAGTGGCCCTTTATTTGCACCTTTGGTAAAGATGCGTTTTTCATCAAAAACACCGTAATTCGGCAATTCCACCTTATCGCGAATATGGGTGATTTTGCCATCATCCAGCAAAAATAAGCTGTTATAAATCTTCCCCTGTTCATCATGGCGTATGCCGCCAATGATCATCGCTGTTTTGTTGGTTGCGGGCGCGGTAAGCGCAGCAAGCACCGCCATTGCCGTCATTTGCGCATCATAAAAATCACGGCGATAGGCTAAATCTTCGCAAGGATAACCGCAAAGATACATTTCTGGAAAGATTAATAAGTCACTGCCCGCTGCTTGCGCCTGCTCAAATGCCAAGGCTGCATGGCGTGCATTTTCGTCAAAAGCACCCACGCAATTATTATATTGGGCAAAGCTGATATTAAGCCGTTCTTGCATGATCAATATTCTTTATGTGGTAATGATCTTATTGCGCGGTCCAGCCACCATCAATCGGCAGGCTTGCCCCTGTCATTTGCGCGGCGGCATCCGAACATAGGAACAATGCCAAGCCCCCAATATCCGCTGGCTGCACCATGGTGCAAGAGGGTTGCTTTTCTTGCAATAATGCCTTTACCGCTTGTTCATCGCTGGTTGCGCCAATTGCCGCGCCGCGTGCTGCAATTTGGGGTTCGATTAAATCGGTGCGTGTCCAGCCTGGGCAAATCGCATTGCAGGTAATGGCTTCTTCTGCGGTTTCAAGCGCGATCACTTTATTTAAGCCAATCACCCCATGCTTTGCTGCAACATAGGCTGCTTTTTGGGCGCTGCCAACCAGCCCATGCACCGATGCAATATTAATGATTCTGCCCCAACCTGCTTCGCGCATCAAGGGAAGGCTTGCTTTAATCGCATAAAAATTAGCCGATAAATTGACATTGATGATGGCTTGCCAATCTTCATCGGGAAAGGATTCCGCGCTATGGACGCGCTGAATGCCCGCATTATTGACCAAAATATCAACGCTGCCAAATATGTTCTTGGTGTCATTCACCAGCTGATAGGTTTGGGCAGCGGTGCTGATATCTGCATCGCTATAATGTGCCTTTACCCCATGTTCATCGCTAAGCCCTTTGGCAAGCTTTTGATTTTGGGTTTTATCCCCCAGCCCATGCAGCATGATATTTGCCCCATCTGCGGCAAGTGCATTGGCGATGGCAAGCCCGATCCCGCTGGTTGATCCTGTAATCAAGGCTGTTTTTTCAATTAATGACATGGTGAAAATCCTTTATTCGATGAATTTATGAAATTGGGTTAAGGTTTCAAAATAATGGTGGGCGGCAATGGGCGGGCTGCCTTGTTCTGCGGCATCGCCAATCAGCACCGAGCGCACCCCCAAATTATGGGCAAACTGCACATCCAAATGCACATCACCAACATAAAGAATATCATGGTTTGGCATCAGTCCAAATTCAGCAACTGCTTTTATCCCGCTTGCAGGATGGGGTTTATCATGGGGGCTTGACCCAGAACCATATGCCATTTTAAAATAGCCATCCCAGCGTAATGCCCGCAATTCCTTTTGTAAATTTTCATCCATTTTATTGCTAACAATGCCAAGCGGAATGTTTAAATCTGTTAGATGATTTAGCAATATTTCAGCATTTGGAAGCGGGGTAAGCCGTTCAAGATGAATTTTGCGATATTCGCCATAATATATTTCTTTTGCATCTTCCCACGCATCCCCAAACAGGATCGGAAAATTATCGCGCAGTGATTTTCGCGATCGCTGCTTCACGGTTTCAAGCGACCATGCCTCCATGCCATAAGCTTCAAACACATGATTAAGGCAATGGGCGATGGTGGTCCAGCTATTAACCAGTGTATTATCCCAATCAAATAAAATGGCTTTTGGTGTGTGTGTAATCATGCGCTATCCCCAAACCCTATGCTTGCTGCTGCATTAAATGATCATAGTAATTTTGCCGTAAAGCATCAATATAGGGATTTGGCTTGCCATCTGCAATCTGTTTGCCATCCAGCATTGTAATCGGCATCATCAAAGTGCTGGCTGCGGTAATGAACAGGGCGTTTGCGCCATAAGCTTCATTCAGGCTAAAGGGGCGTTCCACCAAATCAAGCCCCGTTTGCTGAATCAATCCAAGCAAGCTTTCCCGCGTGATCCCTGGCAAGATTGCGCCGCTGCCAATTGGGTGGGTAATAAGCTGTCCTTGATCATTGATCAGCCAAGCGGTGGAGGCTGCGCCCTCGATAATTTCCCCTGCATCATTTAGCAACAAGGCTTCCCCCGCGCCTTCATCAAAGGCTTGGGTGCGCGCCATGCAATTTGCAACCAGATTAATGGTTTTAATATCGCAGCGTTTCCAGCGTAAATCTGGCATGGAAATGGCTTTGATTCCGCGTTGAAACTTAGCCATATCCCACAGCTTTGACGCTTTGGTGGTCATAATCAAAGAAGGTTGCGGGGCGGGGCTTGGGTTAATATGATTGCGGGGCGCTGCGCCGCGTGTCACCTGAATATAGACAAGCCCCTCATGCAAAGCATTATATTTTACCAGCTGATCAATTTTAATCGAAAGCACAGCGCGCGCCATTGGCATGTGAATGTTAAGCGCATCAAGCGAGCGTTGCAACCGATCCAAATGCGCTTCCTTATCCAAAGGCTTGCCATTTAGCCAGCCCACAACTTCATAAATGCCATCGGCAAATTGAAAGCCGCGATCTTCAATATCAATCACTTGCGCCCGATGATGGGGGATGAAGCGACCATTAACATAACATAATCGGGGCATTTTTAAGCATCATTAAAATAGGGTTATTTTATACATTTTACCAATCATATCATTTTACGCGCGATGGGCGCAATACCCGCGCAAGGGTTAAAACATGAATTTTATTGCCCCCCGCACTTAGCAATGCTTTTGAACAAGCATCAAGCGTTGCCCCCGTGGTTTGGACATCATCAATCAATAGGATATTCTTGCCTGCAATTTTTTGTAAATGGCGCGGATTTACGGCAAAGCTTTTGCTAACATTTTGAAACCGCTGCTTGGCAGTTAGCCCGCCTTGGGAATGGGTTTGATGTGTGCGGATTAATAAATCAGCAAGAACAGGCTTTTCCATAAAGCGCGCAAGATGATTTGCAAGCAGTGCCGCTTGATTATATTTTCGCATTAATAGGCGGCGATAATGCAAAGGAACAGGGATAATCAGATCAATATTTTCAAACAGGCTGGGTTCTGCCGTGCGCAGCCATTGGCTAAATAATGGGGTTAGCTCGCCGCGATCCAAATGCTTATAAGGTAAAATCAACAAGCGGCTAATTTGATCATATGCCATGATCGCCCGTGCCATCTTATATGGTTTGGGCGCGGCAAGGCATTTCCCGCATAAAATATGATCGTGCGCAACCCCTTCAATGCTGGGATAGGCTTCAAATGGATAGCCGCAACCGCTGCAATAAGGCTTGGTGATAAAATGAAGCTTGCCCCAGCATTTGGCGCATAAGGCGCTTGGTTGATCAATCTGGGTTTGACATAAATTGCAAATTGGCGGAAAGATAAAATTCAAGCTTGTTTGTGCAAGCGCGTGTGCCAATTTGGAATGAAATTGATGGAACAGATGATAAATGGCAACCCCCGCTTTATTTGATCCGATTATGTTTGACGATGCCGCGATCATAGCAAAGCGCAATTTGCTTGCCAAGCAGGATTGCCCGCCAAATCGGCTGCAAGCAGAAATTGCCTTGCGCCTTAATGAGCGCATTGACGAGGTAAAGCGCAGCTTTAACCAGCGTCTGATCTATGGCTATAGACCCGAAGATCAACCCTTATTGGATCATAATATAGCTGCCAAGCTTAGCATTATTGAACCCGCGCCAGCGCTTGCCGCGCTTGCCGCTACCCGTAACCCAAACGCAACCATCCTAAACACCCCCATCCTAAACACTCCTATGTCAGCAGGGTTAAAAGACATCGCGCTTGCCCCCCAAACGCATGATCTAATTCTTTCAAATTTATTGCTGCATTGGGTGAATGATCTGCCTGAATTATTGCGGCAATTTCATAATATATTAATCCCAGATGGGCTATTGCTGGCAAGCGCGATTGGCGGAACTTCGTTAAGTGCGCTGCGCCAAGCCTTGCTGCAAGCGGAAAGCGACCTATCACCCAAAGTGCATCCGCGCATCATCCCCATGCTGGACATCAAGGATTTAGGGGGGCTTGCCATGAGCGCAAATTTCACCCTGCCCATGGTGGATAAGGATGTTATCCGCATGGAATTTCGTAATTTTTATGATGCGTTGAAAAGCTTAAAAAGGATGGGTGAAAATAATATGCTATCATCACGCCAGCGGGGCTGCGCGCCAAAGGCACTATTTGCAGGGGCAGCCTATTATTTTGAACAGCTAACGGGGCAAGCCCCTGATCAGCCCCTGATTTTTGAATTTGAAATTCTGTTTTTAACCGCATGGCGCGCGGATCACAGCCAGCCCAAAGCCCTGACCCCAGGGGCTGCAACCCATGATCTCAAGGATTTTTTGTAAATGGATAATTCACCTGATCCACTTTACAATCATCTTTATAATATTGAGGCGGGGCGTGATTTTCTGGGTGATCTTGCTGCGCAAATCATTGCGGAATGCGCCGATAATCCGCTTGCCATTAGCGATTATTTAATCTTGCTGCCCAATCGCCGCGCCTGCCGTGCTTTGGCAGATTGTTTTTATCATCAACGCGCACAAAAAATAAGCTTGCTGCCGACCATGCAACCGCTGGGCGAAATTGATGCGCATTTAATGCGCTTTTTCAATCAGCAGCATCACTCGCACCATCATCAATATTACCAAGAATGGGCAAAAATCCCGCCTGCCATTGGCGAGATGGAACGGCAATTTATCTTTGTAAAATTGATTATGGCAAAAGATAAAGCCCTGCCGCTGGAACGCGCGATGCTGGTGGCTTCCAGCCTTGGCGCATGGATGGATCAGGTGGATACGCAGGAAATTGGGCTTGATGCCCTTGATGGGCTTGTGCCAACCGAACTTGCCGATCATTGGCAATTAACCTTGCAATTTTTAGAAGTGCTGAAACTTGAATGGCCGAATATTTTAAAGGAGCGGGGCTGTATTTCAGCCCCCAAACGCCGCGCGCAGCTGGTGGATTTACAAATTCGCCATTGGCAGCATTCGCCCCCAACCCAGCCGATCATTGCCGCAGGATCAACGGGAACGGTGCCTGCAAGCGCAAGATTGCTGAATGCCATTCGCCAAATGCCAATGGGCAAGGTGGTTTTGCCTGGATTGGATCAGGGGCTGGATGATGATTTAACCGCAATGATTCTGGAAGATTCCGCCCATCCCCAGCATGGTCTTGCGCTATTATTGCAGCAATTTAACATAAAGCCCAATCAGGTTAAAACATGGCCCTATGCTGCAAAAAGCGATCAAAACGCAAATCGTGACGCAGCATTAAAACGCCAGCATTTTATGTTTGAAGCGATGCTGCCTGCCGCTGCGGATACGGATATTTATCATCGCTCTTTTGATAAACATGCCTTAAACGGCATTCATCTGATTGAAGCAAACATGATTCAACAAGAGGCCGAGTGCTGCGCGGTCTTGTTGCGGCAAATTGCCGAAGATCCCAATAAAAAAGCGGCATTAATTTGCTTTGATCGTAATTTGGCGCGGCGCGTGGTTGCCGAATTGACGCGCTGGGACATAGAAATAGACGATAGTGCAGGCTTGCAGGCAATCCATACCCCGCTTGGCAGTTTTCTAAGCTTGATCACGCAGCTGTTTGCCAGTCATTTTAATCCTGTTCATCTGCTTGCTTTATTGAAACATCCCTTTGCGTGCGCTGGATATGAACGCAAGGATTTTCTTGATTTGTTGCGGGCATTTGAACAAAAGATTTTGCGCGGTGCTGCTGGCGGGGGAAGCGGCATGGCGGGGCTTTATGATGCGCTAGCCCAGATCATGCAAGACCCCGATCATGCACGCTTAAAACAGATGCTGGATTCGCTTGATGATTGTTTCTTGCCGCTTCAAAAATTTTACGATGATCAAGATCAAAGCGCGCGCATGGATCAGCTGCTTTATGCCCATATAAGGGTGGCAGAAAGGCTTGCAAGCGCACCCGCCAAAACAGGGGCGGATAAATTATGGCAAAAAGAAGCAGGCTTTGCGATTGCCGCCCAAATTGAACGCATTCTAAGCCATGAATCGCTGCTGCCCGCGTTAATTCCTGCTGATTATGAAGCCAGTTTTCGCGCTTTATTTCAAGGATTAACAGTGCGCCCAGCTTATGGCCGCCATCCCAATCTTGTGATTTTAAGCCCGCTGGAGGCAAGGTTGCAGCATTTTGATCTTGTCATTCTGGGCGGGCTGAACGAGGGGCGATGGCCGCAATCTGTGGGCGGTGATCCTTTTATGTCGCGCTTAATGCGCGATGATTTTGGACTGCCCGCCCTAGAGCGCAAAATTGGACTATCCGCGCATGATTTTTATATGATGGCACATCATCAGCAATGCCATATCACTTATGTAAAAATGCTGGATAATGCCCCCGCGCAGCCCGCAAGATGGCTTGAACGGATGGAGGTAACCGCAAAAAAAGCCGATTTAAGCTTTGATGAAGCGCCGCTGCTGAAACAATGGGCGGGGCAGATCAATCAGCCGCCCCCTTATCGCCCCTTGCCGCGTCCTGCGCCAATCCCCCCTTTAACTGCGCGCCCAAACCGCCTGTCCGTGACCAATATTAAGAAATTGCGGGATAATCCTTATGAAATTTACGCGCGATATATTTTAAAATTATTTGCGCTTGATGCCTTAGAAAATGAACCCGATGCCGCAGAAATGGGCAATATGATTCATCGCATCCTAGAAGATTATTATCTTGAACGCAAAGATCAGCCCCAGCTTGGGTTTAACCGATCCCGCTTAATAGAAATTGGGGAAACCATCTTTGCATCTTTAAAACAAAGCCATCCTGAAATTTATCATCATCGCTGGCAAAAATTCTTAATGATGACCAATCACTTGCAGCAGCATATTCAAAAAACCGATGATCATCCCCTTCATTCGCATTTGCCGGAAATTACAGGAAATTATGAAATTTCACTGTCAAATGGCACAATCTTTACAATGGTCGCCAAAGCAGATCGCATTGATCTTCGGCAAGATGGGCGGCTGGATATTATTGATTATAAAACAGGGAATGCGCCCAGCAAATCCAAGCTGGAATCAGGCGAAGAACCCCAAATGATGCTTGAAGCATTGATTGCAATGAATGCAGGCTTTGCCGCCCCGCCAATCAATGGCAAGCGCATAAACAAGGTCGGGCGGTTGCGTATTTTTGGGGTTGGCGGGCAAGAAACGCCGAAATTCATTGATCTTGATCTGGCAGAGGATCAAGCAGATCATAAAATCAAGCACATAGAAGATGAATTAGTGGCATTGCTGGAATATTTTGCGCGCGGCACAACGCCTTATCCTGCCAATTTGCCCTTGCAGGATCGTTATGAAGAACCCTATAGCCATTTGGCACGAATAGAAGAATGGTCGGTACGCGCAGATGGCGGTGATCATGCAGAATAACCCCCCCAACCATAAACCTCCCAAACATAAATCCGTTCAAGAAAGCCTTGCGCTTAACCCGCTTGATCACGCCTTTGTGGCAGCAAATGCAGGGTCGGGCAAAACAACGATTTTAATTAATCGGTTGCTGTCTATTTTGTTGCGCGGTGTGCCGCCGCATCAAATTTTATGCCTGACCTTTACCAAGGCAGCAGCGGGGGAAATGGCGCAGCGTCTGCACAAACGGCTGCAAAGCTGGACTTGGATTGATGAATCAGAATTGCTAAGGCAAATCGCACAGATTGAGCATGATCAAGGCACGCTTTCGCATGAAATCGCGGCTGCGCGGATCAAGATTGCACGCGGATTATTCAGGCGTGTGCTGGATGCACCAGGCGGGCTGCGCTTACAAACCATTCACAGCTTTTCAGAAAGCTTGCTGCGCCGCTTTCCGCTTGAAGCAGGGATTGCGGCTGATTTTCAAGTGATTGAGGAAGCACAATCCGATTTTTTAAAATATCGGGCATTGCGCCACATGCTGCGCCATCTTAAAAACCCCAATCTGCAAATTGCTTTGAATCAGTTATTTGTAAAAATTTCTTTGGTTGAACTTCAAATGCTAACCCAGCAGCTTGCTGCGACCCGCATCAATGGCGCAAGCTTTCTTGAAAATATGCCCCCGCTGGCGGATATAAAGCCCGCCTTAAAATCAAGCTTGGGGCTTAACCCAGCCCATGAACCTGAAAATACGCTTGATGATCTTTATGAACGCTTGCAGCTTTATAAGGGTTCTTTTTCCATCTTGCTGGAATATTTAAGCAGCAGCACCACAAAAACCCATAAAAAATTCGCCGAATTAACCCGCGACATATTAAGACGCATCGCAGAAGAAACACAGGATCAAAAACAACAGCTATTTGATCAACTATGTCAATTATTGTTAAAATCAGATCAGGATGTCTTTATATCAAGGCTTTCCAAAAAAGATCAGGAAAAGCACCTTGATTTGGATGAACGCTTAACGCTGCTAGCCAATGAAATGATTGCACTGAAACAGGCAAAAAAAGCGTGGGATGCCTATGCATTGACGCTGAATATGCTGCAAATTGCACCCAAATTATGGCAAGCTTATCGTGATTTAAAGCAGCAAATCGGTGCTTTGGATTATGATGATCAAATTCAAAGCGCGGCAAAATTATTGCATGATTACGAAGCTGCTTGGGTGCATTATAAGCTTGATAAGGGCTTAAATCATATTTTAGTGGATGAAGCGCAAGATACAAATGCGCTGCAATGGGACATTATTCATGCGCTTAGCGCGCCCTTTTTTGATGAAGCACATATTCAAGGGCGCGAGCGCACTTTGTTCATTGTGGGGGATGTTAAGCAAAGCATCTATGGATTTCAAGGCGCGCGTCCAGATTCCTTTTTGGCAGCGCGCACAGGCATGGAACGCGCGCATGAACGCACGGGGCAGCTTTATCGTGAAATTACACTTAATCTTTCTTATCGCTCCTTGCCCAATATTTTAAAAGCGGTTGATCTTATTTTAAAACAGCAATCTGCGGCGCTTGGGCTGCGCGATGATCAAAGCCTTAGCCATCGTGCCAACCGAGCAAATGAAGCAGAAGCAGGATGCGTTACGCTGTGGCCGCCCTTCTTGGATTTAAGCAGCCGCAAGCAAACAGATAAAAGCTGGGTTTCATCCGATTTAGAAATGGATGATGCAGCCCATCATCCCAGCGGCGATGAACGGCTGGCAAATGAAATTGCCCTATATATTAAAAACCGCATTGCAACGGGCTATCTTGCCAAAAAAGACCATGCTCCGCGCCCGATCATGGCGGGGGATTTTATGATTTTAACGCGGGTGCGATCAAATCTGGTGCAGCTGATAACCCGTGCGTTAAGATCCCATAATATTCCCGTTGCAGGCGCAGACCGCATGGCGGTGATGGATCAGCTTGCTGTAAAGGATATGATCACTTGCCTTGAATGGTTGATTAATACGCAAGATGATCTATCGCTTGCCACATTATTAAAATCCCCTTTTTGCGGTGTCGGCGAAGATATGCTGTTTGACTTGGCGCATGATCGCGGCAACGCGTCCTTATATGATCGGGTAAAGGCTGGGGCTGGGGAAAATTCGCATTTGGCAGCGATTGCAGCATGGCTTCGCGGCTTATTATCCTTGGTTGATTATATTCCGCCTTATGAAATGCTGCGAAAATTATTAATTTTAACCAGCCCCGCCGCCCAATCGTTAAATGGCAAGCAAGCACTTATGGCACGGCTTGGCAGCGAAATTGACGATCCGATTGAAGCCTTGATGGATTTAGCGCTTGAATTTGAAGCCCAAAACACAACCAGCATTCAAGCCTTTTTGGGGTGGCTGCAACAAATTAGCACCCAGATTAAACGCGAAAACGAAGATCAGCCCGCAGCGGTGCGCATTATGACGATTCATGCCGCAAAAGGGCTGCAAGCGCCGATTGTGATTGTGCCAGAACATATTGGCAGAAAACCCAAGCCTGGTAAAAAAATTATATGGTTGCCGCATGAACATGACCTTTTGCCCGCAATGCCCGTGATCATTACCAAGCAAGCCGATATTCCCCAAGCAGCGACACGGGTGATTGAACAGCAAAAGCGGCAAGAATTTGAAGAATCCATGCGGTTATTTTATGTTGCGATGACCCGCGCAGAAGATGAATTATTGCTGTGTGGTTATGGCAAAATAAAAGCAGATAGCAGCTTTGATGATTTTAAGAAGCAGCATGAAAATAGCTGGCTGGTGATGGCGTATGATTGTTTTGAACGCCATGCTTTAAATGAAGATAGATCCGATCCAGATCACGCCATGATCACAAAATTTGACTTTGCCCCCACCCATGATGGGGCATATCCCATCAAATATGCTTATCGTTTGGGCGCGCCATCTTTGCGCCTTGAAACGCTGCAAAAGCTTAACCCTGTTTTACAAAAAGATCAGCCCCAGCTTGAATGGTTGCAGCCTGAATGGTTGCAAGTTCCAGCCCCCATGATTGAGCCACTGCGCGAGCCGCTTGCGCCCAGCAAAATAGATGAAGATAGCGATTTAATCGCACGCTCTCCGCTGGAACGACAAAGCGATCAGGGCTTAGCTTCTATGGCGCAGCAGCCTTATCTAAGCGCGGTTCAAAAGGGGATTTTAATCCATGCCTTGCTGGAATATTTACCAAAATTGCCCGCCAATCAACGCATAATGCAGGGGCTTGCTTATCTTCACCATCAAACCAGATCGCAAAATGACTCTGTGCTGCAAGCCATGGTTGATCACGCGATTGGGATTCTGAATGATCCAAAATTTGGCGATATTTTCAAAGACAATGCCCGTTCAGAGGTAATGATCAAAGGCATCTTAACGCTTAATGGCAAAAAGCAAACCATTAATGGAACGGTGGATCGTTTGGTAATAGAACAAGATCGCGTGCTGATCATTGATTTTAAAACCAGCGAAGCCCCGCCATCCCAGCTTAATAAAGTTCCCTTATCTTATTTGCGCCAAATGCGGCTTTACCGCGATTTGCTAAGCGGATTATATCCAGATAAAGCCATTGAAACCGCTTTATTATGGACTGCCATTCCAGAATTAATGCCCCTTCCAAACAGCCTGCTTGATCAAATTTAAGCAAAAACGCTCTATTCAAGGATGTTGCGCCACCAGCCTTTTTTGCGGGGTTTGGCAGGTTCATCCTTAATTTCTGCTGGTGCAGGCGTTGCTTGCGCTTCGGCCTGTATAACAGGTTCAGCCTGTGTGACAGGTTCAGCTTGCGTGACAGGTGCATCTGCGCTGGAAGCTTGCGGTTTTTTTGCCGCAGGCTTGCGGGTTCTGCGCGGCTTTGCGGGTTTTTCATCCGCTACCATATCTGTTGCTGCGCCATCAGTTATTGCTGTATTTTCTTCGATGGCAGCAGGCATCACATCGTCACCCGCAAGCGGTTTTGGATTTGATTTGCCGTGCCGCCTTGGAGTGCGGCGCGGCTTTGATTTTTGCTCAGCGGGGTCGCTTTTGACTTCGCCAGCCTCAACAGGTTCAGCTTGTTGCGCTTCTGGTTGCGCTTCTTGCTGCAGGGAATCTTGCGGGGAATTTGGGGATTGATCCTGCAGCTCGCCATCTTGATCATTATGGTGGGGTTTTCTGTTGCGATTGCCCCTGCGCCCGCGCCGTTTGCGCTTTGATCCATCCTTGCGTTCATTATCATCATCATAAGATGATCCACGATCCGCATTTGATGGCGTGTCATCGCTTTCATCCGCATCTTGCGCGGTGCTGACATCTTGATGAATGATCGGCGGAAATTCATATTTAATCCGTTCGGTCACTTCAAAATTGGGCGGGTTTAAGCTGCTATCGGGGGTAATAAGTGCGGTGATTTGATATAATTCTTCTAGTTCACGCAAACGCGCCCGCTTTTGATTAAGCACATAAAGCGCAACATCGCGCGGAACACGCAAACTAATTGCCTGATATTTGCGGGCAAGTGCTTCTTCTTCCAATGCGCGTAAGATGGTAAGGGCTGCGCCTTCTGTGGAAACAACATAGCCAGAACCGCCGCAATGGGCGCAAGATTGGCTGGTTGCCTCTTGCAAGCTGGGGCGCAAGCGTTGGCGCGACATTTCCAGCAAGCCAAATTCACTGATCCGTCCGACTTGAATGCGCGCGCGGTCAACCCGCAGCATTTCTTTTAATTTGCGTTCAACCGCCATATTATTGCGGTTATCCTCCATATCAATGAAATCAACCACAACCAGCCCTGCAAGATCGCGCAACCGCAGCTGGCGCGCAATTTCTTCTGCGGCTTCCAAATTGGTTTTAAGCGCGGTTTCCTCGATATGACGCTCACGCGTTGCTTTGCCTGAATTGACATCAATCGCAACCAAAGCTTCGGTTTGGTGCATCACAATCGATCCGCCAGAACGCATTTCAATCCGTGGATCATAAATATGCGCCAGCTGCTGCTCCACCTTATGGTGAAAGAATAAAGGCGTTCCTTGCGCATTTTTAAATTGTTTTACCTTGCGTGCATGGCTTGGGATCAAGGTTTTCATAAAATTCTTTGCCATGCGATAGCCATCATCGCCTTGCACTAGAATTTCATCAATGTCGCGCGTATAAAGATCGCGGATGGCGCGCTTGATGATATTCCCCTCTTCGTGGATCAAGGCTGGCGCAGTGGAATTTAAGGTATTGCTGCGAATTTCATTCCATAATTTGGATAAATATTCATAATCCCGCTTAATTTCAACCCGTGAGCGTTCCGCGCCCGCAGTGCGCAAAATAACCGCCATATTGCTTGGAACTTCCAATTCGTTTAAAATGGTTTTAAGCCGCTTGCGATCATCATTATTGCCAATCTTGCGGCTGACACCGCCGCCGCGCGTTGTGTTTGGCATTAGCACGCAATAACGCCCCGCCAGCGATAAATAGGTGGTAAGCGCAGCCCCCTTGCCGCCGCGTTCTTCTTTGACAACTTGAATTAAAAGGATTTGCCGTTTTTTAATGACTTCCTGAATTTTATAACCGCGATAAAGATTGCGGCGGCTACGCTCAGCGCTATCGCCAGTGCTAGAATGACGACCCCCAGAACCACGCTCGCCATGATTGCGGCGATTGCGACCATTGCTGCGATCGCGATTGCGAAAACGCCCCCGACCCCGCCGCCGGCCCTTCCCATTTTCATTCGATTCATTTTCATCTGATTCATCTCCGCTTGGTTCGGATCGTTTTGATGATTCTGATTCTGACTCTGATTCGGGGCTTGGGGATCCAGCTTGTATTTCCCGTGTTTCGGATCCTTCTCCATATCGATGATC
Source organism: Alphaproteobacteria bacterium (assembly GCA_045106055.1). Classification (GTDB taxonomy): domain Bacteria; phylum Pseudomonadota; class Alphaproteobacteria; order CBDDJK01; family CBDDJK01; genus JBGCED01. The sequence continues at coordinate 7,240 of JBGCED010000124.1, read as the reverse complement.
GTCATTTTTCTCTCCTTGATTGATGTTTCCACCATCTGATGCCCCGCTTGATTCGCCAGTTGATGGCTCATTAGGCACTTCATCGGGTGCTTCATCTTCAACAGGTGCGCTTGCTATTTTTGGCGCATCTGCGGATAAGGCTTTGGACGCGCTTGCTTTATCATCTGGATCATCGCTGTCCTCATCATGATGGTTGCCGTCATCCACATCATCATGATGGGCTTGCTCATCCAAATGATCTTCATCATGCTCCTCTAAATGATTATCATCATGTTCATTGCGTTCATTTTCTTCGGCAGCTTCTTCGGCGGCATCTTGATCAATTTGATCTTGAACCGCTTGCATTAACGCCTCGCGATCCGCTGCGGGAATTTGATAATAATCGGGGTGAATTTCGCTAAAGGCAAGAAAACCTTGGCGGTTTCCGCCATATTCAACAAAGCAAGCTTGCAGCGAAGGCTCTACGCGGGTGACTTTAGCAAGGTAAACATTGCTTTTAATTTGGGATTTTATGCTGCTTTCATAGTCAAAATCTTCAAGACGATTGTCTTTAATAATGGCAACGCGGCACTCTTCTTGATGCGATGCATCGATTAACATTTTTCTGGTCATTATATATTCCTGTTCTTGCAAGCGCCCAATTGGCACTTAATAAGGGTTGCTGCAAGATTAAGAAATAAAAAGGATTAAAGATCAGCGTAAAATCGCGCAATATTGATAAAGGCGCGCGATAAGGATTGAATGCAGCCCTATTCGCAAAATCATGCCTAAGGCTGCGCACAGCATGAGCCGATGCGGTAAAACGCATAAGGATCAAACCGATCGCATTGTAAATTGCCTTGATGTCTTTTGTGAATATGGTCACTTCATTAAAATCCTGTGCCATCATAGGTTTGAATATCAAATCAAAGTGAAAGCAAGCGCTGTTAAAAAAGCATCAGGATCATTCAATTTATCTTTGATCGTCAAATATGGCGTTTTATTTTAACCTTGCAAATTGGTTAAGGGTTTAAATCTTGTTCGCTGTTTGCTTCAAGCAATATTAATTATCTTACAAAAGATATTAATTATCTTACAAAAGATGCCGATCCCAAACATTTAACGGGTTTGGGCATTAATTTCATCAAGCTTGAAACAAGTGCGGATAAAATCTCAAAAATGAATTTAAGGGCGTTTGACCATAAATACAAGCTAAAAATCAAACTTATAGATATTGACCGTTCCAATAAATTAGCGGGGCGTTGGATGCCTGCGCCTCGCCATGCTGCAAAATCTTGCCGATTAACAGGCTATGATCGCCCGCTTCAATGACGCGCTCGCTCTCACAGCAAAACCATGCAAGCGCATCAGGAATGAGCGGCAAGCCAAATGGACCAATATAAGGGGAAAGCCCGCCATCATTCTCCAATGCTTCAAAGCGCATGCCGTTGGGATTTGCAAATTGATTCGATATGGTCTGTTGATTTTGCTGCAATATGGATATGGCAAAATGCGCCGCCGTTTCAAAAACTTCATGCAATTTATTATCCTTGCCGATGGCAACCAATAATAAGGCAGGGTCTAGGGATACAGAGGTAAAGGAATTTGCGGTAAAGCCAACAGGCTTCCCAGCCTTGGAAATTGCCGAGACAATGGTCACGCCCGTTGCAAATTTGCCAAAGCTGGCGCGCAGCTTCAAGCCATTTGGGTGCGGGGGTTCAAATTGCATATTAAGCCATGATCTTTCATTCGGGTTTCTTAAGATAAGGTATAAATTATATTGGGCGAATCATTCGGCGTTTGCGTTTGTTTGATATTTTCAAGCATATCGCGGCAAAGAACCCCAGAAACATCGCTTTCAAGCTTAAAATAATCCAAGCGGGCAGCATTAACAAGGGGGCGATTAAACTTTGCCACAAGGATTGCATCCCAAGATCATCATGGATCAGCTTTTCATATAGGCTTAGGCTGGGCTGATGCACCATTTGCCATGTTAGCACCAATGGCTGGGTTATATCAAGCCCGACCATTTTTAAATAGAGCAGGATAAGCAGGCAAAACACCGCCCCAAACAGCAAAATATACCCCAAAATACGCACCATTCCCCCAATCACAACACGCCCCCTTATCCTTTTTTACAATATTCCCAATCCTTTTTTGCAATATTCCCAATCCTTTTTTGCAATATTCTTAGTATAATAATAAAATATTTACTGCGTCAATCCTTATTGCTTGGCTAAGCTTATGAAACAAAACATCATTCCATTAAAATGACATTTCTGAGGATTTTGCCTTGGCGAACTTCGGCGATGGCGTGGTTGATTTGGTCAAGCGGGTAACAATGTGATACCAATTCATCAAGCTTTAGGCGGTTATGGCGGTAAAGGCTAAGCAATTTGGGCATATCAAGCGCAAGCATCGTATCGCCCATTTTGCTGCCAATAATATGGTGATCCAGCGAAGCCATCATGCCAGGATCATAAACCGCTTCAACCCCGCTTGGCGGCATTCCCACCAGAATCATTTTGCCGCGCCGCCCCAATAACTTTAGGGCTTGGTCAAACGCAGCCTTGACCCCAACGCTAACAAAGACATAATCCAGCCGCTCTCCTGCTGTGTAATCCTTCACCAGCATTTCAACATCATCTGTTTTTGAATTAATGATATTGGTTGCGCCAAATTGTTTTGCTGTTTCAAGCTTGGTGGGTTCAATGTCAATCGCAATGATTTCTGCTGCGCCTGTTAAGAATGCGCCTTGAATGATATTAAGCCCCACCCCGCCGCAGCCAATCACCGCGACCTTAGCCCCAAATTGCATTTTGGCGGTATTGACGACCGCACCAAGCCCTGTAATCACCCCGCAAGACAGCAAGCAAGCCACCGAATCCTTAATATCCACAGGACCGATATGATCGGATAGCGCAACAAGCTGCGATTGATCCACCACCACCGATTCCGCAAAAGCGGCGGTTCTAAGCCCGTGGGTAACGGCATTGCCTTGCTGATCTTTGATTGGGCTTTTATGATCCAATTCAAATTTATGTGAACATAGCACTTGCGATCCTTCAAGGCAGGGGGTGCATTTGCCGCAAGCGCGAATAAGGGTGACCAGCACCCGCTCGCCAAGGGTGAAATCGCTTACCCCCGCGCCAAGCGCGCTGACAATGCCCACCGCTTCATGTCCATAAATTGCGGGCAGTTCCCCGCCCCACGCGCCATCCATATAAAATAAATCACTGTGACAGATCGCGCAGGCTTTGATTTTGACCTGAACCTCGCCCGCTGCGGGGGGATCAAGTGTAATGTCTTCTATTGATAAATCCTGCTTAAATTCACGGCAGATCGCTGCTTTTACCATGGCTTATTATCCTTAATTTCAATCGGTGATCGGGTGCATATCAAGATGCAGCTGCTGCCCCAGATAGGGGTTTGCGCGCGCCACATCTTCATCAAGTTCAATGCCAAGGCCTGGCGCCATTGGCACTTCAACATAGCCTTGATCAAATTTCATCGGCTTTTTAAGAATTTTAGCATGAAAGCCGCCCCAATCCTCGATTGATTCCAAAATCAGGAAATTGGGCAAGGTTGCGGCAAAATGCACATTTGCTGCCCCCTCCACCGGCCCGCAATAAAGATGGGGTGCCATCTGCACATGAAAGGCTTCCGCCATGGCGGCGATTTTCTTTGCCTCCCACAATCCGCCAACCCTGCCAAGGGCGGGCTGTAGAATCGCCGCAGCGCGCAATTCCAGCACGCGGGCAAATTCATATTTGCTAACCAGCCGCTCGCCCGTTGCGATCGGAATGCTGGTTTTGCGGGCAATTTGTGCCATTTCTTCGGGGCGATCGGGGGGGACGGGTTCTTCAAACCATAGCGGGTCTGATGCTTCAAGCCGCTTTGCAAGCCGCGCTGCCCCTGCGGGGGTCATCTGCCCATGCGTGCCAAATAATAAATCCGCTTTATCGCCAACCGCTGCCCGCAATTTAATTACAAATTGTTCGCTGCGGTTTAATTCCACCAGCGATAATTGCCGTGGGTCATGCCGTGTATAGCCGCCCGCAGGATCAAATTTAATCCCCGTAAAGCCCATGGATAAATAATGCAGGGCGCGCTCTGCTGCCATATCAGGGTCTTCATAAATGCGGCAAGCTTGGTAATCTGATGGTTCAGGATAAAGATAAGTATATGCCCGCACGCGGTCTCTTACCCGCCCCCCCAGCAGCTGATGCACGGGCTGATCCAATGCTTTTCCCTTAATATCCCACAAGGCAATTTCCAAACCGCTTTGAATGGATGACATGGTGGGATCAGGGCGCAGCGAAAATCCCCGCCCATAAAGGGTGCGGGTAAATTGCTCAATCAAAAATGGATCACTGCCAATCAGCACGCGATCTGCGACATCTTCAATCATGGCGGTTACAGCGGTTGGGTGAAAGGCAGGGGAATAAACCTCGCCAATGCCGCTAATGCCGCACGCCGTGGTGACTTTTACAAAAATAAAATATTTTCCGCCAAAGGATGGCGGCGGATTGCCCACAATAAAGCTTTCAACCGATGCAACTTTCATAATATTATCCTTAACCCTTTTGATGATGATGAAACTTAACAAGCCTTATTTGCTTTAAATCGTCAAGAAAAAATGATTTTTACTTTATATATCCGCAAAAAAACTTTAAATAAAAAGAATGATGATCGCAGCCCATACGCCCATTGCCTTTATTAAGTTTGAAATGCGCCCAATTCTTTATGCGGTGTGCGCTATATTATGCGTGTTTTTGATGGCAAGCGCGGCTGTTGCTGCCCCCTTTGGTAAGGTGCTGGACATTCGAAGCGGCGCACAAGACAATATCAGCCGCTTTGTCATTGAATCTGATGTGCAGTTACCTTATCATATTTTCACCCTTGGCAATCCAAACCGCTTGGTGATTGATTTGCCAGAGCTTGAATGGCAGGGCGCAAACAGCCAAAATTCAAAGGGGCAAGGCATTAATCGCGGCATTATGCAGGGATACCGCGTTGGGCTGTTCAAGCCTGGCATTACGCGGGTGGTGATTGATCTGGATGCGGCGGCAAAGCTTAAATCGCATTTTTCCATCCCTCAAAATGATGGGGTTGGCGCACGGCTGGTGATTGATCTTGTTGCGCAAGCAGGCCCTTTATTATCGGTTAAATCCGAAAATTGGGAAGCTTATTCGCAAGGGCTGGATCAGGCAAGTTTAAGCGCGCCCAGCCCGCTATTAAGGCCCGTTCCAAACCAGCGGCGCGCAAAGCCGCTTATTGTGATTGATCCAGGTCATGGCGGCGTTGATCCAGGCGCGATCAGCCGTTCTGGCATTTACGAGAAAAATATTGTCTTAACCGCAGCAAAGATCATCCAGCAAAAGATGCAGGAAAGCGGCAATTACGAAGTTGCCCTAACCCGTGATCGCGATATTTTTATCCCCCTGCGCAAACGCTATGACATTGCGCAAAATCTGCAAGCGGATTTATTTATTTCACTTCATGCTGACAGCCACGAGAAAAAGCAATTTCGCGGTTTTTCAATCTATACGCTTTCCGACAAGGCAAGTGATAAAGAAGCCGCCGCGCTTGCCACCAAAGAAAATAAATCGGATTTAATTGCAGGGGCGAATTTGGATGAATATACGCCCGAAGTCTCATCAATTTTAATTGATCTTGCCCAGCAATCCGTGAATGAGGGATCATGGCATTACGCCGAAATGCTGGTAAATTCCCTGCCATCCAATGTAAAGACGCTGCGCAATCCCCATCGTTTTGCAGGCTTTGCGGTGTTAAAATCGCCCAATATCCCGTCTGTATTAATCGAACTTGGCTATTTATCCAACAGCCAAGATGAAGCAAATTTACGCCGCAAAGATTATTTACAAGCAATCGGCAATGCGCTTACCAAAGCCGCCAACGCCTATTTTGAACGCGAAAAAAGATTAAATGATGATTTATAATATGATCTATGGAAGAACTGAAAATGGCACAATCGATTGAACCCAACATCGCAGATATGGCAAATGGCTGGCTTAAAGCCCATGGGCTGGATTATAAGCTGGGACAAGAAGGTCTAAATACCGAAATTAAAAATGCGCTTAGCTACTATCGCAGCAAAACGGACGGTAAGGGCGGCAATATCCCCGATGCAAAATTATTATTACAAGATTCAAACACTGATTATTTTCCTGTTCTGATTGAATATAAGGGTTATAAAGGCAAGCTTGCCAAGCTTGATGCCAATGGTCAAGTTGAAAACAGAAACAGCCAAAACGAACCCCATTCGGCGAATATTAATGGCTATGCGGTAAATGGCGCGGTGCATTATGCAAATGCCATTTTGCATCATACCCGTTACACTGAAATCATCGCGATTGGCATTACAGGTTATAAGGATGAACGCGGGGATATCCAGCATGAAATCGGGGTTTATTTTGTATCAAAAGCCAATTTGGGCGCGGGTCAAAAGGTTGGCGATTATAATGATTTATCGTTTCTAGCCCCCGCATATTTTGATGAATTTACCCAAAAAATACGGGATTTGCAGCTATCGCCTGACGCGCTGGCGCGGTTAAAGGCACAGCGCGAAAGGGAAATTGATGTAAGCTTGGTGAAGCTTAATAATGATATTTATCAAAATGAAAAAGGGCTGGGGGAAGATGATCGCGTTTATTTGGTCGCAGCATCAATCATTGCCACGCTGGGCATTCCCGGCAAGGTTGCCCCGCTTAAAAAAGAAGATTTAAAATCCAGCACCGAAACCGATAACACAGATGGTCATATCATCACCCGCAAAATTAAAGCTTTTTTGAGCGAGAAGCAAATCCCAAATGAAAAGCGCGATTTAATCATCCGCACCTTACAAATCACCTTGCTTACCGATAACATCAACAAGGTTCATAATGGCAAAAGTCAGCTTAAACGGGTATTTGAAAAAATCATAGATGATCTGGGGATTTATTATAAAATTGGGTTAACCACTGATTTTACAGGCAAATTATTTAATGAAATGTATAATTGGTTTGGCTTCACCCAAGATAAATTAAATGATGTGGTGCTAACCCCTTCTTATGTTGCAAGCTTGCTGGTGAGATTGGCACGGGTTCATCAGGATTCCTTTGTGTGGGATTTTGCAACGGGTTCGGCGGGGCTGCTGGTGGCGGCAATGAATGAAATGCTAAATGATGCCCACGCAAAAAGCACTTCCCCGCACCAGCTTGTCCAAAAACAAGCCATGATCAAGGCAGAGCAGTTATTG
>JBGCED010000123.1:0-35134 GCA_045106055.1 Alphaproteobacteria bacterium | reverse complement strand
GAACGGTTTAGGATTTGATCTGGATCAAACGCATCTTTAATTCTGCGCGCCAGCATCTGATGCGCCGTAGATTGCGGGTGAAACACAGAATGATTAAGCGGTTTATGTTTATAAAACAAACAGGCATGACCGCCAGCTTGACTGGCAAGATCATATATTTTATCTGCTTCCAGATCGGTTTTGATCCAGCGCACCGCACCGCCCCATTCAATGATTTGATTCGATGTTTCAAACATTGCAGGCGCAGTTTGCGGCAGTGATATGCGCCATAAAGGTGATTTATTTTGATCGAAAAAGGGCGTTTTATGTTCCTTTAACCCATGCCAAAATTCTGCGGCATCATCGCCGTTCATTAAATCCATGCCCAGTGAATTTTGCAAATCGCCAATGGCGCGCTTTATGCCTGAAAAGCGAACCCGCAGCCGCCCATCCCCATAGGCACTTGCGGAAATTGGCAATTTACCGCACGCAAGCTGGTTCATCTTATCAAGGGCGCTTTGCTGATCACAATCCATCACATAGCTTGCTTGTGCTTCAGGTCGCGGCAGGGTTTTCAAGCTAATATCCAGCAACAATCCCAATGTGCCGCGCGCACCCACCATCAAGCGCGATATATCATATCCTGCAACATTCTTCATTACCTCGCCGCCAAAGCGCAAAATCTGCGCCTTACCATTGATGATCCTTGCCCCCAGCACATAATCGCGCGCGCTGCCAGAATAAGCACGGTTAGGCCCTGAAAAACCGCACGCAATCGTGCCGCCAAGCGTTGCATCCGCCCCATAATAAGGCGGTTCAAATGCCAGCATTTGATTATTTTCTGCCAAAACCGCCTCAATATCGCGCAATAAAGTGCCTGCGCGGGCGGTCATCACCAATTCTTTGGGTTCATAATTTAAAATGCCGCAATGATCCGCTACGGGCAAAGCTTCGCCCATAACAGGATCACCATAAAAGCCCTTGCTGCCCCTGCCCTTGATCGCGACAGGGGTTTTATCGCCAATCGCTTGCAGCAGCCGATCTTGTAATGATTTGGATTGATCCTTATCCATTACCGCGACGCCGCCTCAACTGGTTGCTGATCATGTTTTGCAGCGCGCGCAGAAGGCGCGGTTAAAATGTCTTTTTGCAAGGCTTTATATTCCGAACATTTGCGCAGGCTTGGAATGACTTTCCCTGGATTTAGCAGTGATTCTGGGTCAAAGGCTGCCTTTAAGGCGCGAAACTGCTCTAATTCATCAAACGAGAACTGCACCAGCATTTGCGGTAATTTTTCATGCCCAACCCCATGTTCGCCCGTAATTGTGCCGCCCGCTTTCACACATAATTCCAAAATATCGCCGCCAAATTGTTCGGCCCGATGCAGCTCATCAGGATCATTTGAATCATATAAAATCAGTGGATGTAAATTTCCGTCCCCCGCATGAAAGACATTGGCAACCCTTAAACCATAATGCGCAGATAAATCATGGATGCCCGTCAACACCGCCGCCAGCTGTTTTCTTGGCACAGTGCCATCCATACAATAAAAATCAGGGGATATGCGCCCAACCGCAGGAAAGGCTGATTTTCTGCCTTTCCAAAACAAAGCCCGCTCTTGTGCATCCTTGGCAATCTTGACACTGCTTGCGCCATTATCGCGCATCAGCTGTTCAACCTTGGCACTTTGTGCGTCGGCTTCCACGCTAAGCCCATCAAGCTCGCAAATTAAAATTGCTTTGCAATCTCGCGGATAGCCAGCTTTTGAATAATCATCTGCGGCAGCAATCGCAAAGCCATCCATCATTTCAAGCCCAGCAGGGATAATGCCAGCTGCAATAATATCGCCAACCGCATTTGCTGCGGTTTCAATTTCCTGAAACCCAATTAATAAGGTTTTCGTATGTTCTGGAATCGGCAGCAATTTCACCAGAATTTCGGTGACAATGCCCAGCATCCCTTCTGATCCTGTTAAGATCGCCATTAAATCATAGCCCGCAGCATCCAAGCTGCCGCCGCCAATTTTCATCATATCGCCCTTTGGCGTGATCATGGTGACTTCCAAAATATTATGGACGGTAAGCCCATATTTCAAACAATGCACCCCGCCCGAATTTTCAGCAACATTGCCGCCAATCGTACAGGCAATTTGCGATGATGGGTCGGGGGCATAATAAAGCCCATATGCTTCGGCTGCGTTCGATATGGATAGGTTTGTCACCCCCGCTTGCACCCGCGCAGTGCGCCCAACGGGATCAATGTTTAATATTTTTTGAAATTTACTAAGCCCAAGCAGCACCCCGCCCGCAATCGGTAACGCCCCGCCAGAAAGCCCCGTTGCCGCACCGCGCGCAACCACAGGCACTGATAAATCATGGCAAATCGCCATGATCTTTGCAACTTCTTCATTGGTGGTCGGCAGCACCGTTAATAACGGCATTTGGCGGTAAGCTGGCAGCCCATCACATTCATAAGGGCGCAGCTGTTCGCTGGTGGTCAGCACCGATTCTGCGGGCAGAAACGCCCTGAATTGATCTGTTAAAAGCTGCTTATGTGTGCTCATCTTTTAAAGCCATTCCTGTATTTTTTCAGCGGGGCGTGCCAATAACACTTGATCCCCCTTAACCGCAATCGGGCGTTCCACCAAAATTGGATGAAGCACCATATAATCAATCAGCTGCGCTTCACTGATATTTGCCTGATCAATCCCCAATTGCGCCACCAGCTTTTCTTTTTTGCGCAAGAACGCCCAGCCATCACGCCCCGATTTATGGATTAAATCTTGTAATTGCGGCTTTGTCCAGCCAATTTTTAAATATTCAACGATATTGACCGCTGCCCCTGATGCTTGAAGCGCAGCAAGCACTTTTCTTGATGTGCCGCATTTTGGATTATGATATAAGGTAAAAATCATGCTAACTTCCTTTATGATAAAGATAATTACGCAAAGCTTAAAATCACCTGATCAACGCGCAATGCTTCGCCTTCTTCTGCGTTAAGCGCGATAATTTCGCCATCATTTTCAGCGTAAAGCATATTTTCCATTTTCATCGCTTCAATAATCGCCAATTTTTGACCTGCTTTCACCTGCTCCCCTGGATTTACAAATAATTTCATTAACATGCCTGGCATTGGGGACAGCAAATATTTTGACATATCAGGTGGCTGCTTAACAGGCATTAATTGTTTTAATCTGGCACTGGCAAGCGGCATCACCAAGCAGCTTGCGCGCGCGCCATCATGGCTAAGGTCAAAATTTGCGCCATTGCGTTTTATTTGCATGATGATGGTATCATCGCCTTGATGCAAATATATTAACAATGCGCCCGCTTGCCATGTAACGCTAAGCTCTATGGTTTTTTGATGCCCCGCCCCCTCCAGCTCAAGCATAAAAACGCCCGTTGATAAGCGGCGCAGTTTGGTGCTGTAAAATTGTTGATTATCCCCAGCAAAGAACACTGCCAGTGCTTGCTGCGCAGGATCAAAGGCTGGATTTTCTTTCACTTGTGTCATCGTCCATGCAATCGCACTGGCTGCTGCGAACATCAACGGATCTTGTGGCGTTAAATGCGTATCCCCCAGCCCATCTGGATAGGTTTGGGCGATAAGCCCCGTATGAATTTCTCCGCTTTTAAAATAATCTTGCTTGATCAAATTAGAAAGAAACGGAATATTATGATTAACCCCGCGAATGACATAATCATCCAGCGCCATTCGCAAATTGGCAAGCGCGTGATCGCGTGTATCGCCATGGCAAATCAGCTTGGCGATCATTGGATCGTAAAACATGCTAATCTCTGCGCCCTCATAACAGCCAGAATCCACCCGCACAAATCCTTGCGGATGGGCGGGTTCTTGATATTTTGTAATTCTGCCTGTGGAAGGCAAAAAGCCGCGCTGGGCATCTTCTGCATATACCCTTGCTTCCATCGCCCAGCCCGATAAAGTCACTTGATCTTGAGTGAAATCTATTTTTTCCCCCGCAGCAATGCGGATCATCCATTCCACCAAATCCAGCCCCGTCACCAATTCGGTTACGGGATGCTCTACTTGCAAGCGCGTATTCATTTCTAGGAAATAGAAATTCTTATGCTTATCAACAATAAATTCAACTGTTCCCGCTGAAAAATAACCCACTTTTTGGGATAGGGCAACGGCTTGCGCGCCCATTGCCTTGCGGGTTTTTTCATCAAGAAAAGGTGATGGTGCTTCTTCTATGACTTTTTGATGGCGGCGCTGCAAAGAGCATTCACGCTCTGCCAAATATAAAATCGTGCCATGCTGATCGCCCAAAATTTGAATTTCAATATGGCGCGGCTGTTCAATAAATTTTTCAATAAACACGCGATCATCGCCAAAGCTTGCCCGCCCCTCGTTCATGGCGGCGCTTAGCCCCGATCTTGCTTCATCATCATTATAGGCAAGCCGCATCCCCTTACCGCCGCCGCCAGCCGATGCTTTCAACATAACAGGATAGCCAATTTTTTGCGCAATTTTAACCGCTTCTTCTGGGTCGCTAACCGCTTCCAAATGACCCGGCACAATATTAACCCCTGCATTTTCAGCAAGCTGTTTTGAGCGAATTTTATCGCCCATCGCCTCGATTGCATTGACGGGCGGACCAATAAAGGTGATCCCCTGTTCATTTAGCCCTGCGCAAAACAAAGAATTTTCCGATAAAAACCCATAGCCTGGATGCACCGCATCAATCTGTGCTTCTTTGCAGATGGCAAGAATTTTTGGGATATTCAAATAGCTTTCGCTTGATGGTGCTTCCCCAACTTCATAGGCTTCCCCGCCAAGCTTCAGCGCGGTGATGACATGCAAAGCTTCCCGATCTGGCTTGGAATAAATCGCAACCGGCATGATCCCCAATTTGGCGCAGCTGCGCATCACGCGGCACGCAATTTCCCCCCGATTGGCAATCAGAATTTTTTTGAATTTAGAAGAAGCCTTTACCATGATAATCGCATACTCCTTTTATTCTTTGAATCTGTACACCATAAAATATGCAATGAATTCACACCAAGATCAAGCGCTAGTTCAAATAAGCGTGCCGCTTAACAACAAAAAGGGCCGCAAATTTGCAGCCCTTTTAAAAAATAAGATTGAGTGAAACAGATTATGCCTGTTTGGCTTTCATGCGTGGGTTTTTGCGGTTAATCACAAAAACGCGACCTTTGCGGCGCACCAAGCGGCAATTCTTATCACGGTTTTTTAAGGTTTTAAGTGAGCTTACAATTTTCATCTTAACGCTATCTCCAAATTTTATACAATCACGCAGCTAAATTCAGTCGTTTCTTTACGCATAAAGCCCGTATCTGTCAAGCCATATAATCGTCAAACCCATATAATCGCCAAATAATGTAAATTGAGTGTTTTTTAAGCTGTAATTTTGGCTTTTGCCCGTTCAATCGCTGCCATGACCGCAGCAGGGGATGCACCGCCATGGCTGGTGCGGCTTTGCAGTGAGGCAAGCGGGCTTAAAATATCAAAAACCGATTCCGTGATTCTTGGTTCAACCGCTTGCATTTCAGCAAGGGAAAGCTGGGATAAATCAAGCCCCTTTGATTCTGCAAGCTTGACGAGTGCGCCCGTAATATGGTGGGCATCGCGAAACGGCAATTTCAAGCTGCCAACCAACCAATCGGCAAGATCGGTTGCGGTTGAAAATCCGCCTTCCAAAGCAGCTTCCAACCTTTCCTTATTCGGCTTCATTTCATCAATCATGGCAATCATCGCATTTAGCACCAAATCAAGGCTGTCTGCGGCATCAAATAAAGGCTCTTTATCTTCTTGCATGTCTTTGCCGTAGGTTAACGGCAAGCCTTTCAGCACCATCAACAGCCCTGTAAATGCACCCAAAATGCGCCCTGGCTTTGCACGCACCAATTCGGCAGCATCAGGATTGCGCTTTTGCGGCATGATTGATGATCCTGTGGTTAGATGATCAGGAAGTTCAATAAATTGAAATTGCGTATTCATCCAAAATACAATTTCTTCGGCAAAACGCGACAGATGGGTTGCCAAAATGGAAGCAGCTGCCAAATATTCCAAGATAAAATCGCGGCTTGCAACCGAATCCATTGAGTTTTCGGTCGGACGGTCAAAGCCAAGCAGATGCGCGGTCATATGGCGATCAATTGGAAAGGATGTGCCAGCAAGCGCAGCAGCGCCAAGCGGGCATTCATTAAGCCGCGCCCTTGCATCCTCTAGCCGTCCATGATCACGGGCAAGCATCTGCACATACGCCATTAAATGATGGGCGAAGCTAACGGGCTGTGCCACCTGCATATGGGTATAGCCAGGCATCACATAATCCAGCGTTTTTTCGGCTTGATCAATCAAGGAAAGCTGTAATTTTTTGACCAAATCAAGCTGATGATCCATCCGATCACGCAGCCATAACTTAACATCGGTCACCACCTGATCATTGCGGCTGCGCGCAGTATGCAGCCTGCCAGCGGGCGCGCCAATCAACGCCTTTAACCGCGCCTCTATATTCATGTGAATATCTTCAAATTCATCCTTAAATTCAAAATGCCCTTTGCGAATTTCATCTTGAATTTGATCAAGCCCGCCTTGAATTTGATCATGGTCTGGTTGATTAATAATCCCAACCTTTAGCAGCATTGCTGCATGCGCCTTTGACCCACGAATATCCTGATCATATAATAATTGATCAAAATCAACGGATACATTGATTTTATTCATAATCTGGCTGGGGCTTGCATTAAACCTGCCGCCCCACATTTTGGAAGCACTCAATTTTTTAATCCCTTATGCCAACATAAATATATGGATATTTACCCATCTGCCAAATCTTCAACCGATGGGCAGGTGCATAAAAGATTGCGATCCCCATAAGCATTATCGACCCGATTAACGGGCGGCCAATATTTATCCACCCGAAATGCGCCTGGGGGAAAACATGCTTGTTCGCGGCTATAGGGGCGATCCCAATCCCCAACCAAATCAATCACGGTATGAGGGGCGTTTTTCAAAGGATTATTATCCTTATCCATCTCGCCCATTTCAATGGCTTTGGCTTCGCCAGCGATTGCAATCATGGCATCACAAAAGCGATCCAATTCTGCTTTTGGCTCGGATTCGGTGGGTTCAATCATCAAAGTCCCCGCAACAGGCCAGCTCATGGTAGGGGCATGAAACCCGCTATCAATAAGGCGTTTAGCAATATCATCAACGCTAATCCCTGCTTTTTCCATCATTATTCTTGTATCCAAGATACATTCATGCGCAACCCTGCCCGCTTTGGAAGTATAAAGCACAGGATAATGATCTTTCAATCTGGATGCGATGTAATTTGCATTTAAAATCGCAACTTTGGTTGCTTGGGTAAGCCCTTCTGCGCCCATTAGCAAGCAATATGCCCATGATACAGGCAGGATTGATCCAGAACCAAAGGGCGTTGCAGAAACCGCGCCCCCCAAATCGGTGGGCAACGGATTGCCATCTTGATCTTTTGGATTGGTTTCAGGATGGCCTGGAACGAAGGGCGCAAGATGCGCGCCAACCCCAATCGGCCCCATGCCAGGGCCGCCGCCGCCATGCGGGATGCAAAAGGTTTTATGCAGATTAAGATGGCTTACATCACCGCCAATTTTACCAGGCTGCACCAAACCGACCATTGCATTCATATTCGCCCCATCAATATAGACTTGCCCGCCATAATCATGGGTGATTTTTGAAACTTCGGTAACCGTTTCTTCAAACACGCCGTGGGTTGATGGATAGGTGATCATGGTTGCTGCCAAGCGATCGCCGTACATTTCCGCCTTTGCACGAAAATCATCCATATCAATATTGCCATCCTCATCGCCTTTAATGGCAATGACTTTCCAGCCCACCATTTGCGCGCTGGCTGGGTTTGTGCCATGCGCAGAAGTTGGAATTAGGCAAATATCGCGGTGCTGATCGCCGCGACTATGATGGTAATTGCGGATCGTCAAAAGCCCCGCATATTCGCCTTGCGCACCAGAATTTGGCTGCATTGAAAGCGCATCATAGCCTGTAATCTGGCACAGCATATCGCTTAAATGATTGATCATCACCGCATAGCCTTCAGTTTGATCCGCAGGCGCAAAAGGGTGAATATGGGCAAATTCTGGCCAAGTAACGGGAATCATCTCAACCGTTGCATTTAGCTTCATGGTGCAAGAACCAAGCGGGATCATCGCGCGATCAAGCGCAAGGTCGCGATCTGCCAAGCGCCGCATATAGCGCGTCATTTCCGCTTCCGACCGATTCATCCGAAACACCGCATGCTCCAAATAATCAACGGATCGTATCATGCTGGAATCTGGCAAGCGATAATCCCGATTCTTTTTGCTATCATACTTAAAATTACCGCCAAATGCGCGCCATATTTTCTCGATGGTTTCCCCGCGTGCTTGTTCATCCACGCTGATGCCAATCTTGGTTTTACCCACAAGGCGCAGATTCAATCCTTGATCCAAGGCGGCTTTTAACACCACCCCTTGCAACGCACCAACATCAATTGTAATCGTATCAAAAAACCGATCAGGCTCAATCACAAAGCCCATTGCTTCAAGCCCCTTTGCAAGGCGTGCCGTCTTGCGGTGAACTGATTCCGCGATCGCCCGCAGCCCCTTTGCGCCATGATAAATTGCATACATTGCGGCAATAATCGCGGGCAGTGCTTGTGCTGTGCAAATATTGGAATTTGCCTTTTCACGCCTGATATGCTGTTCGCGCGTTTGTAATGCCAAACGATAGGCGCGGTTGCCCTTAGCATCAATGGAAACGCCAACAATGCGCCCTGGCAGCGAGCGCTTATATTGATCCCCAACCGCCATATAGGCTGCGTGCGGCCCGCCATATCCCATCGGCAGCCCAAAACGCTGGGTTGATCCCACCGCAACATCTGCGCCCATTGCCCCTGGGGATTTCAACAAGGTCAAGGCAAGCGGATCGGCAATCACAATGCCAAGCGCCTTATGATCATGCAAATCCGCAATGATTTTCGTAAAATCACGAATATGACCATAAGTCCCTGGATATTGAAAAATCGCGCCAAATACGGATGCAGCATCAAGATCATCTGCATTGCCGACGATGATTTCAATTTCAAGCGGCTGGGCGCGTGTTTTCATCACCGCAATATTTTGCGGATGGCAATTTTCATCCACAAAAAAGACATTGGATTTTGATTTGGAAGTGCGCTTTGCAAGCGCCATTGCTTCTGCTGCTGCTGTTGATTCATCCAGCAAAGATGCATTTGCAATATCAAGCCCCGTTAAATCGCATACCATGGTTTGATAATTCAACAAGGCTTCCAGCCTGCCTTGACTGATTTCAGGCTGATAGGGCGTATAGGAAGTGTACCAAGCAGGATTTTCTAAAATATTACGCAAAATAGAAGGCGGGATCATGCTGCCATAATAGCCCATGCCAATCAAAGAAGTTCTGATCTTATTTTGCCGCGATACCATGCGCATATGAAACAGCGCATCGCGTTCGGACATAGGCTTTCCGATGCTTGAACTGGTTGTTAAGGGGGTTTTTTGGCGTAAATTTTTAGGAATGGTTTGATCCAGCAACTCATCAACATCCTTAACGCCAATTTCAATAAGCATATCATCCATTTCACCTTGAGATGGACCAATATGGCGCAAATTTGCAAAATCAAATGGCTTATAGCTGGTTGGTTCAAATTCCATTATTTTTCCCGATTCTATTGGTAAGATTGGTAAGGTTTAAGTGATAATCGCTGATGAACCCTATTCGGCAATCAACGCATCATAGGCTGCTTTATCCATCAAATCTTCAAATTCTGATTGATCCGCAATCTTAAGTTTCATCAGCCATGCTGCACCTTCTGGATCATCATTAAAGCTGCCTGGATTATCAACCGCTTCATCATTCACTTCGGTGATTTCACCCGAAAGCGGCGCATAAATATCACTTGCCGCCTTGACGCTTTCAATCACGCCAACATCATCGCCTTTTGCAACTGTTTCCCCGATTGCTTTGGCTTCAACAAACACAACCTCGCCCAATTGTTCGGCAGCATGTTCAGTAATCCCAATGGTAACGATGTCGCCATCTACATCAACCCATTCATGGTCTTCGGTATAATATCGTGTCATGTTATCAATCTCCGTTAAAGGTAAAAATTATTTGGATTTGCGCTTATAGCGATGGGGAACAAAGGGTAAATTCACAAGGGTTGCAGGCAGCTGTTTATCGCGCACTTTTAATAAAATGGCTTGATCAGCCTTTGCATGATCATAAGCAACAAAGCCCATGGACACAGGCTTTGACTGGCTTGGTGAAAAACCGCCACTGGTAATATGCCCAATCACGCTGCCATCAAGCGATAAGATTTCAACCCCGCGCCGTGCGGGCGCTCTGCCTTGTGGTTGAATGCCCATCAATAATCTTTTTGGATGATCCGAAAGCTGGTCTTGAATATTGGCTGCGCCTTTAAACCCGCCTTCAATGCGTCTTGATTTTTGAATGATCCAGCTTAAATTTGCCTCCACAGGGGTGATTTGATCATCAAGATCATTGCCGTAAAGGCAGAGCCCCGCTTCCAAACGCAGCGAATCGCGCGCGCCAAGCCCTGCTGCGATGCAGTCTTCATGCGCAACCAAAATATTTGCAAAATCATGCGCGCTTGCCGCAGGCAGCGATATTTCAAACCCATCTTCGCCCGTATAGCCCAATCTGGATACCCGCAATTTAACGCCGTTCCAGATAAACCATCCCGTTTCCATGAAATTCAAGGCTTCAACGCCTGAACATAAAGCGGATAGCACCGCTTCGCTTAATGGCCCTTGCAGCGCCAGCAAGGCTTGATCTTCAAGAATGTTAAGTTCAATCCCAGCATCCAAATGCTGCGTTAAATAATCATAATCATGCTGAAAACGCGATGCGTTAACGACCGCAAATAAAATATCTTGATCTTGGGCATTGACCGTATTGGCAACGATCAGATCATCTTCAATCCCGCCATCCTTGTTCAATAGCACCGTATAGCGGGCATTGCCTTTTTTTAAGGTTTGGATCGCGCTTGGCACCAATTTTTCAAGTGCCGCCGCCGCGCCATCGCCCTTTATTTCAATCTGTCCCATATGGGATACATCAAATAAAACCGTTTTTTCGCGGCACCAAAGATGCTCCGCAATGATGCCCTGCTTATAATTAACAGGCAGCAGCCAGCCCGCAAAATCCACAATCTTCCCCCCTTGTTCCAGATGAAAATCATAAAGCGCGGTTTTGTTCGGGGATGCTGACTTTTCAGGGGATTCAGGCTGTGACAAAAGACAATCCAATCTTGTAAATATTTATTCAGAAATGAAAATATAAATTGAATATGGCAAATCTTTATTTGTTTGTAAAGGGGGGCAAGAAATAGGCTGTGATTTCAACCACATAATTCCTGTTTATATTATTCTTCTTTGCCTAGTGCCCGATTTAAAATAACATAAAGCTTGCCCACATCCGAAGTTAAAAAGGTTGCATGCAGCAAATTCTCGCTATCCGATTTTGATGCGCCCTTTAACAGCTGATCAAATAATTCAACATAACGGCTGACATAGCCGCGCATCGCATTATCGCCCCTGACCCGTTCGGCAATTTTGCGAATAAGCGCATCTTGGCGATTGCGCAACAAGGTGCGGCTGAAAATGGTGCGATCCCCCTTAATATAACGCCGCCAATCGGCTTCTGGCACTTCGCCTTCAAGCGCGCGGGTTAGGTCAATGGAAATTGAATTTAAATCCTCAATAATATGGCGGCTGGTGCGGTTAAACAGATCGCGCGATTCCACTTCATATTGATCGCGTACCGCCAAAGCCTGATCAAGGCTGGCTTTGCCCGTTTCATTCAAAGTCACAATTTTTTGATCTATCGCAAGCGATGCTTTTCCAACATGGGCATTAATTTGATCCATCACATCCGATAATTGCACCGATTCATCTCGAATGGAATCAAGCAGCTGCGACAGTCCACCATCAGCAAAATCAATGGTTTGTTGCAGCCAATCGCGCTGCCCTGACAGCCCTTCATTAATGTTATTCAGCTGCAAATCGGCATGTTGATGAATTTCATTAATCTCTTCGATTTGCAAGCGCATTCGCTCGGCGATTTTTTCCCAGCCCTGCATAATTTTTTCTTGGCTGCCGCTTAATTTATCTTCGCTCTTTTGAAAGGCAGTTAAGGCATCGCCCAGCAATTCCCCCGTATCATTGGCAACATTTGTCAAGCGCACCGAAAGATTTTCAAGCATGGATTGATGATCCGAAAATTGCAGCCCCGCAGCCACCGAGCTGGAGGTTAGCCGTTCGGATTGCATGTCAAGACGCTGCGCAAATTGATCCAAATGCGCCAGCGCTTCGCCCGATGCTTCGTTCAAGCTGCCAATTTGTTTTGAAAATTCAGAACCGCTTGCGCTTAATTTTCCTGAAACATCATCAATCATCTTGGTTAAGGCTTGGGCGTGGCGGTTAAGAAACTCACCCACTTGCCGCGCGCGCTCACTGGTGGATTTTCCAGTATTTTCAAGTGCCTCAACCGATCCTTCCGTTATCTCTTGAACGGATTGACGCGCAAGCTCCAACTGGTTTTTCAGCTGATCAAGCTTTTGCAGCTGTTGATCAAGCGCCGTTTGAAGCGAATTGCTGGCATTCAACATTTCGCCCAAGCGATTGCTTTGCGCTTCCGCTTGGTTTCCAATCACGCCAAGCTGCTGGGTTTGCATATCCATTCGTTCCGCAAAGCCGTGCGCTTGCTGCAATACAGGGTTAACCGCTTCAATATAGCCTTGCACATGATGCCCCAATTTGGCGACCGCATCCTCGCTATGGGTGAATAATCTTTGTTCAATCTCAATCGCATGGGCGGATAAATGCTCGACCATTTGGTTAAGTCCGCCATGTAATCTTTGTAAATTATCGGCGCTATTGCCAATGCGGCCATTTATTTCTTCGTTGGTATGGGTGATTTGGTTTAATTTTTCATCCAATAATGCGCCAAGTGCTTCTGAACCTTTTTTGGCTTGCGCAGCAGTTGCCGCCAAATCCCCGCGCTGGCTTTCAATTTGAAGCGCAATCGCGCTGGCTTCGGTGTTTAAGGCTTGCTTGGTATCTTGCAATTGCGCAATCACTTGCTGCATCTTTTGATGGCTTTGCTCGGCTTCATGCTGATGATGCTTTGTCGCTTCATCCAGCTGATCCACAAATTGACTGCCATTAATCCGCAAATCATCTGCAATGCGGCGATATTCATCATCGCATTGACCAACAGCAGTTTGAACGCTTGCCGATTCTTGTTCCAGCCTTTGGGTGGTTTGATCAATGGATTCCACCAAATCGGATAATTGCTTTGTCTCTCCTGACATGGTTTCAACATGACCAATGACCCGCGTTTCAAGACTTTCCGCTGAATTTTGCAAAGCCTTATTCATCCCATCCATGCGGGTTACCGTATTGACCAGCATTTCGTGAATATCTTCGCCGTAACGCGCGCTTTCTTTGGCGCGGGTTTGCATTCGTTCCCCCGTATCATCAATGCGGTTACAGGTTTGCTCAATGTCATTTGCAACCAAAATTGCAGTTTCGGTTAATAACGCCGCTTGCTTCTTTAGCTGACTTCTAAGGCTAGAAATCATTTCATTTGGAGCCTCGCTGGTTGATTTTAACCATGTTTCTTGCGAATCGACCGCTTGTTTTATATCAATATTTTGTGCTTTAAGCCGCCTTACCATCACCAATAGCGCAGCCATGGCTGCAATCAGAATGATCAGCAACAGCAACAGGATAACCATAAGGATAAGAACAAGCGGCACTTGCTGCGGCAAGAAATGAGAATAATTTGAGAGAGTCTGCAACATGAATAAACCAATGATAAAAGTCAAAAATAAATGGATTATTTGTTATGCACGATTCTTGTGATTCTACAAGCTTTATAAAGGGTTAATTACGACTCTGTTCACCCTTATGATCATGGTCATGGTCATGCAAGCCAAAATTGACCCCATTGCTGGCAGCCACCATAAAGCCAAATAATGCACCAAAAATAAAACCGATTGCCAGC
Source organism: Alphaproteobacteria bacterium (assembly GCA_045106055.1). Lineage (GTDB taxonomy): Bacteria > Pseudomonadota > Alphaproteobacteria > CBDDJK01 > CBDDJK01 > JBGCED01. Next base: position 21,076 of record JBGCED010000123.1, on the reverse strand, counting down.
AGCCCCAATGATCTATTTTTCATTTTTTATGTCCGCTTCAAGATTCCAAAAATAAACACAGCCCATGCCAAGCACCGCCCAGCCGATAAAGCTAACCCCCAGCGCTGCGCTGCTAAAGAATGACCCAATTTCAGCGGGTGCAGACCCGTAAAACATATCCGCCATCGGCGCACCAACAGCATGCGGAATTAAAATAAGCAGCACGCCAACCGCCTTATTCAGCTTGGCATTTAAGGGGGGCGATGCATGAAATTTAAACGGCGCAAACGCAAATAGCCACAGCCCAGCCGCCGAACAAATCACGGTTAGCCCCCACCAAAATTGGCGCGGCTCAATCGCAAGCGTCGCCGCCCCTGGCACTTGCGGCGGCATCCCCAGCGCGGGCATCAGCTGAAGCACAAAAAAGCCCGCAAGCCCCCATAAGATGCCTTGATGCGGCAATGCCAAATGCCCTCTAATATGGCGAAGTGCAATCGCACAATTTATCAGCAAGCCATAGCTTGCATAAATCACAAGCGTAAAGCCAATCGTTAAAAGATCGCGCGCAGGATCAAACCCGCGCAATTCGGCAATCATATTAGCAGAGCCCGCTTGCGCAAGATGCACCAGCGCGCCCGCTTCATATAATTCGGCGTGCAGCAAAATCGGTTGCACAAAATAAAGCTGCAAAATGCTTGCAACGATCCCTGCGATTGCGCCCGCAAACAGACCGCTCACTAAGATGCGTGTGAACATACTGATTGATCTTTGATGATGTTTTAATCAGTAAGGATTAATGGCAGGGAAAACCCGCAACATGGCGCACATCATGGGCTGCATCATGCAATGCAGATGATTGTGCGTGACCCGACAGAAATAATGCCCCAAGCCCGATTGCCATTGCTGCAATAATTGGCAGCAATGCCTTTGTTTTTGCATTTAAAGCAACATTAGCATTCGCCGTGTTTTGTGTATGCGTGATTTGTGTGTTATTATTCATGTTATTCATCCTTAAGCAAGCATCCACCCGATGCGATTTAACCAGATTTTTCATGGGCAGGTCTCCTGACTTAGTGAATGATAAACATCAATGCGGTCTTCCCAGTTTTTTTTAAGTCTAACCAGTGACCAACATTATTAAAAATACATTCATTACAGTTGCGGGGGCAGTTACGGATCAAAACCTATATAAATAGTAGTCTTTACCGTATTCCCTATTAATCCAGCGCGTTTAACGCAAGCTTAGAACCCATCTTTAAATCATTAACAGAGGCTTTGATTGCCGTCAAACCTTAAAAATCCCCAACACCGCTTTATTATATGATTTCTGTTTTTAACATAGAAACCAAAGCGTTTGCGGCTTCATCAGGTATTTTTTGAATCACGCGCAAATAGCTTTGAACTGTTTTGTCGGGGCGTCTTCTGCCCTGCTCCCAATCTCTTAGCGTTGCAACTGGGATTCCGTATTTTGCGGCAAAAGCAGATTGCGAAAGCCCTGTTGCTTTTCTTGTGCTGTAAGCAAGATAAGCCGCCCTGCCTTTTTCAAATTCATCATCTGTCAATGGTGTGTCAGGATCAAAATGCTCTGGGGGCGGTGCGATATCTGTGTTTTTCTTTATCATGTGCTTTCCTTAGGCTGATAATACGATAGCAATTACCGCGAATTGTATATATACAAACCCAAACGATGTTCCTATATAATGAATATGCAATAAAGCGATCTTCACCATAATCAAAGCGAGTGTCCAAAACATCCAATCTGTTTGTATCTTTTAATATTTCTTTCGCCAAATCCAGATGAACGCCGTGCTTTGTGTAATTGCTGTTATTCTTATTTTTATCAAATTCAATTTCCATACCACACACTATACTGCATTGCCGTATGATTGTCAAGTGTAAAGAAAGCGTTTGACCGCTTAAAAAAGCCTGTCATCGCTAATGACTTGCTTATTGGATATCTTGAGGGGTGAAGACAAGGTTAAGCCTGTTCCAAATCGCATATTTGCCATCGGGCAGATCAAGTTTTTTACATACCAGAACCGCGCGCTCAAGCATTTTCAGTAAAAGTGGGTACCGGTTTTACGGTGCGAAAATGCGTAAAAAAAGCGCAAGCGCAACTCAATCTAAAAAACAGTTATTGGATATCTTGAGGGGTGAAGACAAGGTTAAGCCTGTTCCAAATCGCATATTTGCCATCAGGCAGATCAAGTTTTTTACATACCAGCACCGCGCGCAGCGCACTTTCTGCAAAGGCTGCGCTGGTTTCGTTTGATCTATCGGCGATTTTTGCAAATAAAACCTGTTTATCGGGGCTGATTTGGGCTTCAATCACCACCCGCATTAAATTCGCATCGCGCGCACCAACAGGCGGATTCCAGCAGCGAATGACCTGATCACGCACCCTAGAAAGCTCATCATCTTTAAGCCCTGTTGGCGATAGGGGCTGCGTTCTGGCGGGTTCTGTTTGCGGTGCCTGCTGGGCTGCACGCGCGACCAGTTCGGCAAGCGATGGCTTTGTTTCCTCTTTCTCAGCGCGATCTTCTATGGGCGGCGGCGCTTGTGTTTCCTCTAATTCCTTTTGTAAATTTTTCAAGCTGCTGGCAAAGCTGGGCTGCGGCGGTGCTGCGGGCTTTGGCGGCGTTTTTGGTGCGGGCGGCGCAGGTAAGGGGGGCGGCGGTTTTGGCGGCGTGGGCGGCGGTTCGGGTTCAGGCTCAGCTTGTTGCGGAAATTCAACAAATTCGGATAATTCTTGAACCGCAGGTGGCACGGGCGAAGCAGTGGGAGGTGGTGGTGGTGGTGGCGTGTTTTTTGGTGGCAGGGGCGCAGGCTCTGGTGAATCATCTTGAATATTCACAAAAGAAACCTCAATCGCGCTGCCAAGATCAATTGGATCACGATCAAAATCTGGCTGTCCCAAGATCAGCGCAACAACCAAAAAAACATGCGCAACCAGCGATATAAGCATAGACCGCTTTAACAGAGTTTGCGCTTGCCATTTCGCCTTAACACGCTGTATGGCATAGGGATTCTTCGCATGCTTTATCATTACACTATATTAAGGATTTTCCGCAAGCAGCGCGACTTTGTTAAAGCCAGCTTCGGTAATCCGTCCCATAATCTGCATCACCTGCCCATAATTCAAAGCTTGGTCGGCGCGGATAAAAATACGCAATTCCGTGTTATTTTGCCCAATCGCCAGCAATCTAGGGGCAAGTCCAACCAAGTCAATCTGTGTTTCTTGAACAAAAATTGTGCCATCTGCGCGCAGGGAAACTACCAAAGGTTCTGTAACCTCATTCATGTTGGCGGCCTTGGTTTTGGGTAAATCCACAGGCACACCCACCGTCATTAACGGCGCGGTAACCATAAAAATAATCAGCAAAACCAGCATTACATCCACAAAAGGCGTAACATTAATTTCCGACATGGGGCGATGGCGCGCCCTGCCCCCTGCGCCTGTTTTTGATCGTGGATTATAAAGCTGCCCGCCTGCCATAATTCAAGCCTGTTCATCAAGCTGGCGCGAGAAAATGGCGGCCATTTCATTTGAAAAAGCTTCTAGTCTGGCAGCATAACGATTAAGATCAGAAGATATTTTATTGTAAAAAATGCTGGCAGGAATCGCAGCCACAAGCCCCAGCGCGGTTGCAAGCAATGCTTCCGAAATTCCAGGTGCAACCACCGCAAGGCTGGTTTGCTTGCTGGCAGCAATCGATGCAAAACTGTTCATAATGCCCCAAACGGTGCCAAATAACCCAATAAAAGGCGCAGCCGAACCAACCGATGCCAAGAAGGTTAAATATTTTTCTAATTTGTTTAATTCTTGATTTAAGGTGGTTTGCATCCCGCGTTCAATCCGCTCGCTGCTTGCCATGCTAAGCACACCCGTTCCTTTTGATATGGTGCGATTCCATTCTTGCATGGCAGAGAGGAAAATTGCGCTCATCGGGCAAAGCGGCGGTTTTCCCTTCAAGCGTTGATAAATATCTTCCATCGCTTCGCCTGACCAGAAAACAGCTTCAAATTGGCGGGCAAGCACGCGAACTTTCTTCATTTTAATTGATTTTTCAATGATAATCGCCCAGCACCACACGCTTGCAAGCAACAGCATGATCATAACCGATTGAACCACAAAATCAGCCCGCATAAACAGTGAAAACACGCTATGGGCGTTGTCTGCTGCAAGCCCCGCTTCTCCAGACACTGGCATTCCAGCTGCATTGGGCGTAAGGTTTGGCAGCGGCAATTCTGCCCCAGCTTCTGGAACGGGCGCTGCAATTTGCGCCAATTTAATGGGCGCTTCAAGCAAAGTGGTTTTTAAATTTTCATACATTTCATCAACTTCACAAAAAAAATTAAAATGGCATTAGAATATCAATAATTTGCGTTCCCCAACGCGGTTCTTGCTTATCGGATATATGACCTTTTCCGCCATAAGCAAGCCTTGCTTCCGCAATTTTATCATAATCAATTGTATTGCTGTTGGAAATATCTTGCGGGCGTATCACCCCTGCGACCTGCAACTGGCGAATTTCATAATTGACCTTGGTTTCTTGCCTGCCATGAATGACCAGATTGCCGTTGGGCAAAATTTGCGTCACAATGGCAGCAACGCTTAAATCAATTTGTTCTTCGCGGCTGATTGAACCCGTGCCAGAGCTTGCAGAGGTTGACCCAAAATTAAGCAAGCTTGCAGGATCAACCGCTTCTGGAAGGATGCTATCCAGGCTTTTTTCATATCCGCCAAATGCGCCAAGTCCCATATCTTCTGCGCTTGATCTGCTGCTATTGCTGCTATTGGTTAAATCGGCTTGATCGTCAATGTTAATAATAACGGTTACAATATCGCCAATTTGACTTGCGCGCAAATCCTTGAAAAAAGCGCGGCTTCCTGTGCGCCACAAGGAATTTGTGCCAACCGTTGCCACTTGCGGATTGGGCATTGGCATTGAAACGGGTTTATAATCTGGATCATGCTGGGGATTGGTCATAGGGGACAAGGCAGGTTCTTCGCCAACTTGGGTTAATTTGCTTAGCGTATTGCACGCACCCAGCCAGAAACAGCAGCTGATAATCATAATCTTAGACATTTTTTCAAAAAAGCGCATTATTTCTTGCCCTTAACCCGTGTGAATTATATTTTAAAACTGATTGCTGCTTAGGGCTTGAACAACCGCCCTGCCCCTGCCTTTTACCACCGCATCAATTTGCGTTTTGCTTTGCATATTTTGCACCTGAATTAATTCCCCCAGCGCACCATTTTCAAGCGCGCGTCCTTGCGCAATAAGCTGCATTGAATCAGTTTGAAGGCTGATTAAAATCTGATCCCCGCGCCTGATCAATAATGGTTCATTAATTTGATTGCTGCGCACGGCTTTTCCCATTTGAATATTAACCTTTGCTTGCTTTCCAACCAAATCTTGCGCCAAGGTAATTGCGTTCGGGCTTAAATTGCTTTCCATAATTTCCTGATAAATGATATCGCCTGCATGAATAATCTGACCCCGAGCGATTTGCCGTGCGGTCATCGGAATTTTTATTAAAGGTTGAAGCCGTCCGCTTAACAAAATTTTCTCAACAGAGTTCATCTGATTTGGGATATAAAGCTGCGCTTGAAACCTCCCCAATTCAGGATCATAGCGCCAATCATCAATTTCGCCATCCAGCGCTATATTGGTCGGAATATAATAATCCGTAGCGCTTCCATTTAAGGAAACCTCAAACGATCTTGCTTTCAAATTAGGATGCGATTCAATGAATTGGGCAATGATAGATGTTAAGATCGATTGATCAACCCGCTGTCCTGCGCGGGCAATTTCAACTGAATTATTGCGCGTCAATGCTTGCCATGAAAGCCCCTGTTTTGTTACCAATTCATCAATGAAGCGGGTTGAAACGCGCATTGTTTTACCTGCTTGCGGTGCATCAAATAGCACCTGATCATATGATGTGGGTAAATTTAAAAATAAATCGCTCAGCATGACCTGATCGCGATCAATCCGCACGCGATCTTTTAATAACAAGGTTTGGTTAATCTTGTTATGTTTTGTCTTTGCTGAAACATTAATGGTTTGCACAGGCAAGTTTGCGCGCTCATCTGTTTTAAGCTTTCCTTGGCTAAACAAGCTAGAACCCGCAGGCAAATTGCCCGCAATCGCGTTTGACGACATAAACAGCCCGCCCAGCAGCATTAAAATTTTAAAAAATCGCATCACTCACGCCCTAATATTAACGAATATTGGTCATTGTACCCAGCATCTGATCCGAGGTTTCAATCACCTTGGAATTCATTTCATAAGCACGCTGCGCTGTAATCAAATGGGTAATTTCATCCACAACATTCACATTGGATGTTTCCAAAAACCCTTGCTGAACCGAACCATAGCCGATCGTATCTGGTGTGCCTGTCACGGGCGCACCAGAAGCTGGCGATTCAATCAATAAATTATTCCCAATTGCCAGCAACCCCGCCTGATTGGCAAAGGTTGAAAGCTGAATCTGTCCAACCACGGTTTGCGCGGTTTGTCCGTCAACTTGCGCCAGCACCTGCCCCGAAGCATTGATTGCAATGTCAATCGTATTTGCTGGAACGGTAAGGCCTGGCTGCAACTGATAGCCATCAACCGTTACAATCGTCCCCTCATTTGATAATTGAAACGAACCTGCACGGGTATAGCCCGTTTGCCCAGAAGGCAAATCAATTTGAAAATAGCCCTTGCCGTCAATTGCCATATCAAGCGCATTTTCCGTTAGGGTTAAATTGCCTTGAATGGGAATTCTGTAAACGGCTGCGGTTTTAACCCCCAGCCCGACTTGCACCCCAACTGGCACAATCGTATTTGCTTCTGAAGATTGCGAACCAACGCGCCGTTGATTTTGATAAAGCAAATCTTGAAATTCCACGCGCCGCCGCTGATAGGCGGTTGTGTTCATATTTGCAATATTATTAGAGATCACTTCAACATTCAGCTGCTGCGCTAGCATTCCTGTTGCACCAATGCTTAAACTTCTCATATCACCCTACCTTATCTTGCTTTCTCACACGATTAAATACGAGCAGATCAGCTTGGCGTTTTGCCAAGTTCGCTGATCATTTGCCCAATCCGTTCATCTTCTTTCTTACCAAAATTGGTAATTGCTTCATACATGCGGCTAATTTCCATAATTCGGGTTAATTCGCGGATTGCCTTAACATTAGAATCTTCAAGCACCCCTTGAATAACCCCAGGCTCTTCTGCGACTTCTGCCGTTTGGTCTGGATCTAGGATATACATGCTGTCAGCAGCACGCTTTAAAATGGTTGGATCAGCGATTGAAACAACCCGCAGCCGATCAATTTCTATCCCGCCCGCAGCATCATCAAGCACCGCGCCATCACCAGTAATTGTAATGCTGGAAACTTCTGGCGGAATTTCAATATTACGCCCCTCTCCCATAACAGGATACCCGCTTCCCGTCACCAGATCGCCATTTACATCCAAATGAAATTTACCGTGGCGCGTATAGCGCTCGCCCATTGGGGTTTCAACCACAAAGAAATTATCCTTATTGGATAGCGCAAGATCAAATTGATTGCCCGTGGTTTCAAACGCACCAAGTGTTGTATCGCGCGCTGTCCCCACATCATCCACAAAGGAATGGCGTTCCCTAAAGTTAGGCGCAGAGATATATTCTTGAAAGATCACCCGTTCACCGCGAAAGCCTGGCGTATCGACATTGGCGATATTATTCGCAGCAACATCCATTTCGCGGCGCATCGCAGCTTGACGGGATAAGGCAATGTAAATTGAATTTTCCATGCCCTAGATAAGGCAATTTCTATGCCAAATCACATTGGGTTCAAAAAATCTTGCGATTTAAGCTGTGGAATTTGACGGTTTTGCCGTTTGAAACCGCCGTGCAAACCCAAATCTTTTCAAGAAAGAACGGGTGATGATCACGGCAAGCAGCGTCCTAAAGCTATCTGGAAGCTTTAATAAGGACGGGGTTACCACCAAGGTTAAGATGGTTGCAAAACCAAGCCCAAACACAATCGCGGTTGAAAGGCTGACCCACCACTGGGTGGATGGCGCGCCATGGCTAACCTCGCGCGCAATAAAATCAATATTCAGCTGCAAAGTCATGGGCAGCAGTCCCAAAATGGTGGTGGTCGTGGTTAATAATACAGGTCTTATCCGCTGCGCGCAGGTTAGCAAAATCGCGGTGCGCCGATCCTTTAATTCCTTATAAAGACGGTTATAAGTATCAATCAAAATAATATTATTATTGACCACAATCCCCGCAAGCGCAATCACCCCAATCCCTGACATCACAATGCCAAAGGGTTTATCCGTGATCAAAAGCCCAATCAACACCCCAACCGTTGACATGATAATCGCACTTAAAATCAAGAAGGTCGCATAAAAGCTGTTAAATTGAGTAACCAAAATGACCGCGATTAAGAATAAGGCAACCATGAATGCCCGCCCTAAAAATTGCGATGCAGCCGCTTGCTCTTCATCTTCGCCGCCAAAAATAATATTAATATCATCCGCAAAATCTTGATCATCCAGCCATGTTTGCAATTCCTTAACCGAATTTTCAGGCAGCGCGCCCGCAACGGTTTCCGCCTTAATCGTCATAATCCGTTCCGCATCAACCCGCCGTAAAATGCCCGTTTTTTGTTCTGGAATGCGTGTTAGGAAATTGCTAACTGGCACAGGGCCTTCAGGCGTTAGGATGCGAATTTGATCCAAGCGGCCAAGGGTGCGATCTTCTTCGGGTAAGCGCAGCAAAATATCAACCTCTTCATCTGAATCATTGGGGCGATAGCTGTCAATTTTAACGCCGCGCGTAACCATCTGCACAAAACCGCTTAAAGTCGCAATATCTACATCAAATTTTGTTGCTTGGTCGCGATTAACTGATAATCGCCATTCAATCGCAGGGATGGGGCGCGAATCCTCAACATCAATCAAATCAGGCATTTGATCCATTTTGGCGCGGATTAACCCCGCCGGCACTTCTAATAGATCAGGGTTGGCAGAAGATAATTGAATTTGAACGGGTTTCCCTGTGGGGGGCCCTGCCTCTGGCTCTTTGACTTCCACATAAATTCCCGCCAAGGATTTTGTGCGCTCGCGCAAGAATTGCTTGATTTCAACCGCTGACGGGCGCTGATCCCATTCTTGAAGTTCAATTTGGATTTTGCCGATAATATCTTCGGCTTCCTCGTCGCGCACCTCAAAGATGCCGCTTGCCGAATTAACAGATTTAAACGCATTATAATCATCATTATAAGCATAAATAATATCTTCGACATCCAGCACCAGCTGATCGCGTTCTGCAACCGACATATTGCCGCGCGCATGGACATAGATCAATAATTGTTCTGGCTCAATCGCTGGAAAAAACTCGCTGCCTTTGCCAAATTTGGCATAGGAAACCCAAGAACCAATTAATAAGGATAAGGCAAGCAATAAAATAAGCGGTGGAAAATTAAGGCATTTATTCAATGCGCGCAAATACACCCCAACACCGCCTTTTAAGGCCAATAATTGTTCCAGCTTAGGATGCTGATCCGCTGCCAAGATCGGCGCAGCTTCAGATTGTCCATCGCCTGCACCAGCAAGCTGCGGCTTTCGTTTAAATGATAATACAGACCCCAATGTTGGCAGAAAAATAAGCGCCATCGCCAGCGAAGCTGACAGGGTGATAATCAGCGTAAGCGGCAGGAATTTCATAAATTCGCCAACAATGCCCGGCCAAAATAATAAGGGCATAAAGGCTGACAGCGTGGTTGCCGTTGATGCGATAATTGGCCATGCCATGCGTTTTGCTGCAAGCCCATAAGCAAGATTGCTGCTTTCACCCTCACTAATTTTACGGTCCGCATATTCGGTGACCACAATCGCACCATCCACCAGCATGCCAACCGCAAGAATAAGTGAAAACAACACAACAACATTAATTGTAAAGCCAAATAAATATAAAACCAGCAACGCGGTTAAGAATGATCCTGGAATGGCAATTCCAACCAAAATGCCGCTTCTAAGCCCAATCGCGCCAACCACCACAATCATCACCAGCAACACGGCGGTAATCACATTATTTTGCAAATCATTCAACATGGTTCGAATGTCATTGGATTTATCTTGTGAAAATTCCACTTGAATATTGGACGGCCAATTTTCTATTTCCGCATTCACTCTTGCTTGAACCTGCTCAATCGTTTCAATAATATTGGTGCCAACCCGCTTGCTAACCTCAATCGCCAAGGCTTGCTGCCCGTTAAAGCGTGCAAAAGTGGATGGATCGGAAAAAGTGCGCCGAACCTCGGCAATGTCGCGAAACCGTACAACCCCCTCGCCATTTGCAAAAATGGGCATTTCCATAATGTCCGTGATATTTTCAAACACGCCTGGCACTTTGATTGAAAAGCGCCCCGCCCCCGTATCAACTGCGCCCGCTGCCACCAGCTGATTATCGCTGTTTAATTTGGCAGCAATGTCGCTGGGCTGTAAATTATAGCTTTCCAAGCGAACAGGATCGATCAACACCTCAACGGTTTCATCGCGTTCGCCCGTAATATTTGCTTCCAGAACGGTTGGAATCTCTTCGATAATATCTTGTAAATTCTTCGCATATTGCAGCAAGGCGCGTTCTGGCACATTGCCATATAGGGAAACCACCAAAATCGGGAACAGGGATAAATTAACCTCATTCACGGTGGGTTCATCCACATCATTTGGCAAATTGGCTTTGGCAACATCCACTTTCTCGCGCACATCAACCAAAGCAAGATCAATATCATAGCCCGCTTCAAATTCCAGCAAGACATTCGCCCCACCATCATAAGCGGTTGAACGCATTTCTTTCACGCCTTCAATTGATTTTACCTCTTTTTCCATCGGGCGCACCAGCAACCGCTCGGCATCTTCAGGCGATATGCCCTCTAAATTCATGGAAACATATACAATCGGAATATTAACATCAGGGTCTGATTCCTTTGGAATATTGCTATAGGCATACATGCCCGCAATCAGCAAAAAGAACAGAATCGCCAGCACCATACGGCTACGATTTAAGGCGGCATCAATGATTGACATTTTATTTATGCGTCCATTTATCAGTTAAATTCATCATGTTATTTCAAGATAAAAACATTATGAATCTGTGTTTTGCGTGATATTCTGCACGATGACTTTCGTGCCTTCTGATACAAATTCTTGACCCACCACAATGATCTCCGCTTGATCTGGCAGCCCCGTCACCCATACCGCCGTTGATGTATTGCTGGCAATTTCAACAGGATAAAATTGAACGATTTCATTTTCATCAACGGCTTTCAATCCAATCTGCCCTTCATCCGAAAGCCCCAACCATGCAGGGCTTATCTTATGGGCAGAAATTTGCGGCAAGTCCAAAATCGCTTTAACCGTCAAGCCTGCCTTTAAGTGATGGTCGGGATTATCAAGTTCAATTTCGCCCATAAAAGTTCTGGTTTGGGCATCACTAACGGGCGATATATGTTTTAACCGCCCTTGATAACGGCGTTTATCTTGAAATTCCAAAACGGCTTGTGCGTCAAGCGCAACCCGCCCAATATCATTTTCTGAAATTTGAATTTCAACCACCAATGGGTCAAGATCAACCAAGGTCACAACATTGTCTGCGACTTTTACATAATCACCAATTTCAACATGTTTTTGATAAATCCGCCCGTCAAACGGGGCTGTAACGCTGGTGCGCGCAATATCAAGTTCGATCAAGGCAAGATTGGTTTTTGCAACCGCCAAGGCGGTTTCGGCTTTTGCCTTTTGAATGTCGCTTTGAAAGCCTTTTTGGGCTAGCTTTTGGGCTGCACCAAATTCAATTTCAGCCTGTCTTAACGCGGCTTTCGCTTGATTAAGTTCAATTTGTCTGGTCGCAAGGTTAATTTGCAGCATGGTTTCATTTACCGCAATAAAATCCCCAATTTCGGGGGAAAATTGCCTGATTGTGCCTTCGGTTTCTGCTTTAATATCGATCAAACGGTCAGGGCTGCTCTGCCCCGTAAATTGCAAATTCCCTTCAAATGCTTGCGCAACCGTATTTAAGGTCCGTACGGTCGGCATCGGAATATCCGCATCAAGATTGGCAGCCATAGTGGCTTCATCGCCGCCATCAGCGGTGACGGGTTGATCATCCGCTGTAATCACACCTGATAGCAACCAACCGCCCGCCAAGCCTGCAATTAAAAATGCACTAATATAAGCGCCTTTGATTTTTACATTAAAAATACGCATCTGCGTTTTGAACCTTTTTATTTTAAAAATGGCTTCAATCATTGATCTGCCTTGAATTAATTTATAGTAAGCCCCGCCTTAAAAAGCAAATTATTATGTGCATGTTAAGAAACTTTAATCAATCAGCAGGATTAAACCCTAAAATATATATTGACATATACATATATTTATATGTATATTAAATGAAAGGAGAAAAGCATGACCTTAAAATCCAGCCTGAATTATAAAAAGCAGCCAAACGCACAAAACATAAAATGGTCCATAGAATATTTTCCGCCACGCGGTGATGTTGCGCTTGAAAATTTCAAAACGGTAAGCCTTTCCTTGCAGCAACGCTTAAACCCAAAATTTGTGTCTGTGACCTATGGGGCGGGGGGAACAACCAAGGATGCAACCATGGAGGCCGTGATGCTGTTACAACAGAAACACACGGCATGGCCCATTGATTACGCACCCCCCGCTGCCCATATCACCGCAGCAGGGGCAAGCAAGGCAGATATTCAAGCCTTGGCAAAAACCTATTGGGATGCGGGCATTCGCCATTTGGTTGCCATTCGCGGCGATCAGCCCCATAACCCACCTGGTGCGCCCCCGCCCAGTTCCCAGCTGCGCTATGGCAGCGATCTTGTGAATGCTTTAAAACAGGTTGCGGATTTTGACCTTTCGGTCGGATGTTATCCCAATAAGCATCCAGAATCGGCAAGCCTTGACGATGATCTTGCTGCCCTGCGCTACAAGATGGATCAGGGGGCAGATCGCGCCATCAGCCAATTTTTCTTTAACGCCGATGATTTCCTGAAATTTCGCGATCAAGCCCGCAAACACGGCATTACAAAGCCTATTATCCCTGGCATATTGCCCTTTATCAACGCAACCCAAACTTTAAAATTTGCAAAATTGTGCCAAACCCCCATTCCTGCGGGCTTGCATCACCAGCTGGAATCTGCAAAAGACAATGCACAAGATGCCGCAAAGCTTGGCATTGAAGTTGCCACCAAACTTATTGAGCAGTTAATCAAAGAAGGGGTTGACCATTACCATCTTTATTCGCTAAATCGCAGCATGTCGATCTTAGCAATTATGGATCATCTAAGTTTTAACATTCCACCCCAAGCTTGTGAGCAACATGTCGCTGCCTAATCAAATGTCAAAAAAATCAATTCTTGTGCTGATCTCTGGACGGGGCAGCAATCTTGAAAATTTGATTAAAGCTTGTAATCGGCCTGATTACCCCGCCAAGATAATCGGCGTGATCAGCGATCAACCCGATGCAACGGGGCTTAATCACGCCATTACCGCCAATATTCCCCATTTTATCATTACCAAACAAGACACCCAAAATCGGGCTGAATATGATCAGCGACTGCATAATCAGTTTCAAACCCTTGCCCCTGATCTTATCTTGCTGGCGGGCTTTATGCGTGTGCTTGGTGCGCCGCTTACAACAGCATGGCAAGGGAAAATAATCAATATTCACCCTTCTTTATTGCCAAAATATAAGGGGCTAAATACGCATCAGCGTGTGCTTGATGCAGGAGATAAAACCCATGGCTGCACCGTCCATTATGTCAATGATCAGCTGGATGGCGGGCAGATTATTGATCAAATGGCATTTGACATTGACCCAAATGACAATGCGAATGATCTTGCCCGCAAATGCCTTGGGCTGGAGCATCAGCTTTATCCAAAAATCTTAAATCATTTATGCACCGTTTCCACAAAACATAACACACAAGAAAACAAAGAATTTGAACCAATTTAACATTTATCGTGAAAGAAAAAAATATGACACAGGATTATAAAGTAAAAGACATTGGACTTGCTGCATGGGGCAAGAAAGAAATTGACATTGCAAAAGGCGAAATGCCAGGATTGATGGCACTGCAAGCCGAATATGGCGCAGCAAAGCCGTTAAAGGGCGCACGCATTGCGGGCTGCTTGCACATGACCATCCAAACTGCGGTTTTAATTGAAACCCTGATCGCATTGGGCGCGGAAGTGCGCTGGTCATCTTGTAATATCTTTTCAACCCAAGATCACGCCGCAGCTGCCATGGCGGATGCTGGCATTCCTGTTTTTGCATGGAAAGGCATGGATGAAGATTCCTTTTGGTGGGCGATTGATCAAACCATTACGGGGCCTAATGGCTGGCAGCCAAATATGATTTTGGATGATGGCGGCGATCTAACTTTGCGTATGATTGAAAACTTCCCCGATGCCATGAAACAGATTAAAGGCATTTCCGAAGAAACCACCACAGGCGTATTGCGGCTTTATGATATGGCAAAGAAAGGGACGCTTCCTGTTCCTGCGATCAATGTCAATGATTCGGTTACAAAATCAAAATTTGATAATAAATATGGCTGCCGTGAAAGCTTGGTGGATGCCATTCGCCGCGCAACCGATGTGATGATGGCGGGCAAGATTGCCATGGTCGCAGGCTTTGGCGATGTTGGCAAAGGATCCGCTGAATCGCTGCGGCGTTCTGGCTGCCGCGTAATGGTATCAGAAGCTGATCCAATTTGCGCGCTGCAAGCTGCAATGGAAGGCTATGAAGTTGTCACCATGGAAATGGCTGCACCCAAAGCGGATATTTTTGTGACCGCAACAGGCAATGTTGATGTGATTACAATTGATCATGTACGCGCCATGAAAGATCGGGCGATTGTGTGCAATATTGGGCATTTTGACAGTGAAATCCAAGTTGCCGCTTTGAAAAATCATAAATGGGAAGAAATTAAGCCCCAAGTTGACGAGATTACCCTTGCCGATGGCAAGCGCATCATCTTGCTTGCCGAAGGGCGTTTGGTTAATTTAGGCTGCGCAACGGGGCATCCAAGCTTTGTAATGTCGGCTAGCTTCACAAATCAGGTGCTGGCACAGCTTGAATTATGGCAAAATGGCAATAAATATGAAAATCAAGTCTATGTTTTGCCAAAGCATCTTGACGAAAAGGTCGCAGCGTTGCATCTTGAAAAAGTTGGCGCAAATTTGACGCAATTAAATAAACAGCAAGCCGATTATATCGGGGTACCAACCGCTGGGCCATTTAAAAGCGAAGAATATCGCTATTAATCATCAAGATAAACCATAATAAAGCATTAAGGGGCTGATCATGTCACGCAAAACCCATATTATTGGCAATTGGAAAATGAATGGCAGGATGCCAAGCGCGCTAACCTTATGTAATGAATTATTACAAGGGCTTGAAAAACGCGACTTGCAAGATGCGCTGCTGACCATTTGCCCGCCCGCGCCATTAATTGCGCCCATTCGGATCTTGTTAAAAGATTCTGATATTATGGTTGGCGGGCAAGATTGCCATCACGCAGAAGAAGGCGCTTATACGGGCGATTGCGCAGCAGGGATGCTGCGCGATGCAGGGGCAAATTTGGTGCTGCTGGGGCATTCCGAACGCCGTCAATATCACCATGAAACCAATGAATTGATACGGCAAAAAGCGGATGCCGCTTGGGCTGAAGGGCTGCGCGTCGTGCTTTGTGTTGGCGAAACCCAAGCACAGCGCGAAGCCGATGAAACCATGGATATCATTGAAGCACAGCTTCAGTTGTTTTTTGATGATTCATGCCAAATTGACCGCTTAACCATTGCTTATGAACCTGTTTGGGCAATCGGCACGGGGCTTACCGCCACCGCCGAGGATGCGAATCATATTCACGCATCAATTCGCGCCATCATTGAACGCGAATTTGGACCAAAAAGCGCGCGTGAGCTGAATATTCTTTATGGGGGATCAATGAAGCCCACAAATGCCGCCGAATTGCTTGCCATGCCCGATATTGATGGCGGGCTGATTGGGGGCGCAAGCTTAGCTTCCAAAGATTTCCTGGGAATCCTTGATGCAGGAATTAATTCAAAAGCGTAACTGCTTTGGTTGCAAAAAAACATGGAAAAAATCTTGCACACTGATCTATCAAAAATATTGCAGCCAAAACAACTAAAAAAACCAAAAGCTGTACCAAGGCAACGAATACGCACGACACTACACGCTCAGTTTCTTTAATTTCAATCCAGTGAAATTAAAGAATGCTCTGATATGCGCAATCACCTTATAGAGTCTTTAAGTATATAAACAACAAGCTTCTTTTTGATTCTCTGTTACCCCAAATAAAGCATCATATAAACTTATAATGATTAATTAGCATTGCTTTATTTTATATTAGTATCGTTGTATAAAAAACTTTACAGCACCTAAAAATTAATTTAGTCAAGAGACCTTTAAGAATTCAACTTAGAGAGTCTATTAATGTTTGAAAGTAATTCAACGACAAGGGAATGGCGGCGCCCATGCCTAACAAAATCTCAAAAACAAGAATTAAAAAAGTTGCATAAAAAAAACAACAGGCATGGTTTTTTAGCTATTAGCGAAGATATTTGGTTTATTGCATCAGCAATGTTTCTGTTTTTGGGTATTCATATAGGCTTTTTACCCCTTAGTTTGATCATTATTGGAGCACGCCAAAGAGCATTAGCAACCTTATTACACGAAACTGCGCATGGAATATTATTTAAATCACCAAGATTAAACCGCATAATAGGTAAATATATATTGGCTCCTATTATCTTCCAATCATTCTTGAGATATAAAAAATCTCATGTTTATTGCCATCACCCTTTTATAGGTGATAAAAAACAAGATCCTGACTATAGTTATATGCTCAGCGAAAAAGCATATCAAAAGGCAAATTATAAGAGCGTTTATATTAATTTGGTTATCAAACCTTTATTGGGATATAAGCTTCTTCCGTATTTTAAAACGATAGTTACAAATAGACTCTTTCCTTTACAAAAGGAAGCAAACAAATCAAGCTATGCTGATTTGATAATGATGCTATTCGTTCATCTGCTTATATTAATTTCCTCTTTTGTTTTTATAGATTATACAGATAAAATTTTTAAAGCTTGCTTGTTATGGTATTTTTCGCTATTCTTTATTCATCCAATAATTGGATGGTTTATTGAGCTTTCAGAACATTATCCAATGATGTCTTATAAAACGAAGTCTGAAATTTATTTTTCACGCAACCGTTATGCAGGTGCTATTGAGACCTTTTTATTTTCCATCCACAAAGAAAATTATCATCTTACGCATCATTTATATCCGTCTATTCCATTTTGGAACTTAAAGAAAGCCACTGCTATTCTAAGAGAAGATGCTGATTTTTGTAAGTGGGATAATTATTGGGGGGGTATTTAGCAAATCAGAGGTAAAGCGTCATAGTTTGGCAGAGTTTATCTTATCAACGCCTGAACAATCTGATTATGAAGTTAAAATATCAAACATTATATCGGCGGAGCATTAAATGATACATGTGGCGGATGGTTCTGCGTTAATCGCGGCTTTTTTAAATGGGTCAATCGGTGCGTTAAGCCGCTATGGTTTTTATTTTGAAGCGACCCACCATCAGCTTGCTTTTTATAAATGCTTCTTTGCGTTTTTATTGTTATTGACGCTGGTATTGTTAAATAAAACCAAACGCCGTGAATTTATTGCATTGCACCGCCGCGCAAAAGAAATCAGCATTCTTGCTGGCTTTGGCATATTTTCGCTTTATTTCTTTGAAACATGGGCATTTGCAGAGGCAAATATCCCGCTGGTTTCCTTTCTAACCTATGCTTCTGGCGGGGTTACAATCCTGTTAGCATCCTTTATTTTAAATGAAGCCCTAACCCTGCCCAAAATTTGCGCCTTTTTATTGATGGTATTTGGGATTTTGCTAATGTCCATCACCGAAATTGGTCATTCAGGCAGCATGCTTGGCTTTGCCCTAGCATGCGCAGGCGGCATCGGCTATTCCCTGTTTTTATTATTATCAAAATTTTATAAAATGCCCGCTGGCATTGTGACTTTAACTTGGTTCTTTGGCTTTGGAAGTGTGTATTTGTTTATCCCAATGGCCATTGATGGGGTGTCATTCCCCAATTTTTATGCACTTGGCATTATCTTTTTATTGGTGCTGTTTCCAACCATTGGCGGCTATTATTTTACCATGCGCGCGCTGCAACACGGAGAAGCCAGCAAGGTTCAAATCATTGAAACCAGCGATCCATTATTTGCAAGCCTGTTCGCCTTTATTTTATTTGGTGATATGTTGACGGGATATGGCATGATTGGCGCGGCTTTGATTTTTACAGGGCTGCTGGTCGCCATTACAGGGCATCGCTTGAAACTCAAGGCTAAAAAACATTCATAGCCTTTTCTATATATTCAGCCTCTGCTTCTATCTGTAGCACTGGCAATGCCGATTGCCAGCCACAGCCCCATCACGCCCCAGCTTGCAAAAAAACTGCTGGTGCCAATGATCGGCCATAATTCTGCGCAAATCAATCCCACCGCTCCAAGCTTGATCACATCCGCGCGCCATAAAGCGTGATTTTTAAATATATCCCTTAACAGAAAGCCAATAAAACCAAGAAACAAAATAAAGCCAATCACACCATTTTCTGCAAATATTTCCAAATAGCTATTATGGGGATGGGTTAAGCACTGTTCGCTTTTAAATTTTGGTTTGGCGCATTCAAGCCGATAATGCTTCACACCAACTCCGATCATAAAATTCTGCTCTATCATTTTAAGGCCATCTGCGAATACTTTGCCATAACCGCTTTCCTTAAATGCGGTTGTTTTGCCGATCGTGTCTCCAATTTGGCGCTCCACCAACGCAGGCTTATAAAGCATCATCGCGCCTGCCCCCACCAGCCCCGCGACCGCCAGCATGATCATTTTCTTGCGCATGTCATTATGCGTTAAGATAAAGATAATTCCCAGTGCGAACAGCAAAAGCAGGGTGGGGCTGCGCTCTCCGCTGATAAAAACCCCGATAAACATCCCCCCCGCCGCAATAACATAAAGCGCATTGTGCCAAACAGCCTTTTGACGGTTCATCTGGGAAAGTAAAAAAACAGCGCTTAGCGCCGCAAGCGGATAAATCATATTGCCCAATGTTGGGGAATTATAAGGACCGGTTAGGCGGGTGTCAGAAAATTTTGGCTTCCCAAAAAGATCAAAGCCGCTAACAAATTGAATTAAACCATCCACCGCAAGAAACAGCCCCGCAGCGACAATGACCATCATCAACCGTTTCATTAATTCTGGGTTTCTTGGCAATAGCCACCAGCCAAGCGCAACCGCAAACGCGCCATAACGGATAAAGCTAAGCGCGCGCCCAATGCCAAATTCAGGGTCTTCGGCGAATAAAACGCGCAGGATCATCCATCCCCACAGCAACAATAATGCCCTTACCCAAAGCGGTTTAAACCAATCATAATCGCGCATCAATACTGTATGAATAAGAAATAACAATCCGATCAGGCTTAATGCAACATCAGCAGGCGCACGCCCAGCAATCAGGCATAGCGGAAATAATAGCAGCAATATGCCAGCTGCGCTTGTAATAAACTTATCTATTTTTTGCATTATAGGAAAATAGGGTTAATTGCGTTTGGAAAGGGGGGGGCGCGGCCAAGCAAGCACCGCATTTTTAATAATCTTAAATTGCTCTGTAACGGGTTCAGCTTCAAAATCAGGGGTTTTCAATAATATATCCGCTTCCTGCATTGCAGTCCTTATTTTTTCAGCCTGCAAATTAAACCATGCATCAGGAACACGGTCAAATGCAACAGGGTTTCCGCCCGTTCCAAGCGAATCCCAATCAATTTTGGCGCTTAAATAGCCTGCGGGCGGGATCGCCTTTGTATCTCTTCCTTCAACCGAATTCATAATAAAGACATTCATTGCATCGCGAAAAGCCGACCATTGCGGGATCATTAATTTTTCCCAATTTGGATTTTCCTTTGACCGCGAATAAAGCGTTTTGCTAATGACTTCAAGCCGTAAATATTCGGCTTCATCAATTTCTTGTGCTTGTGCGTGCGTCAATGTTGATATGCTAAGCCCCAACAGCAATAAAGCACAAAGCATATGATTTTTAAACCGATAGATCAAAACGCATATCTCCCCATAATATATTCAGCCTATTTTGCCCACCATGTTAGCAGGTTGACCCCTTTTTTAGAGGATTGTGCTGGATAATCAAGCCGTTTTTCCCAATAGGCAATCCGATCCGCACTGGAATAAAAATGAGGAATCAGCAAAAAGTTCCATTGCAAGATGCGGTCAAGCGCGCGCACATGGTCTATTAATACATCCCTAGATTGCGATGCGATCAACTGTTCTATTAGCGCATCCACCGCTTTATTTTTAAAGCCAAAATAATTTCTTGATCCTTGTTGGTCTGCTGCTGCGCTGCCCCAATATTCGCGCTGTTCATTGCCAGGGGATTGTGATTGCGGGAATACCAAGATGACCATATCAAAATCATGAGCCTGCACTTTTTCAACATATTGTGCGCTATCGACAATTCGAATCGTTGCCTTACCGCCAACCCGCTCAACCCCGCGCACCAGCGCTTGCGCATTGGCTTCACTTAACGAAGAAGAAAGCAAAATTTCAAAATCAAGCACCGCCCCATCCGATGATCGCACAAGCACACCATCCTTTAATTCAAACCCTGCTTGTTTTAATAACCCCATCGCTTTCCTAAGGTTATTGCGGTCACCGCCTGAACCATCCGACACTGGCGGATGATAGCTTTGTGTAAATACCCGATCAGGGATCATGCCGCGAAAGGGCTCAAGCAAAGCAATTTCCGCATCGCTGGGCAAGCCCGTTGCTGCCAATTCGGAATTATCAAAAAAGCTGCGCGTGCGCTGATAGGCATTAAACATTAAATTTTGATTGACCCATTCAAAATCCCATAAATAAGCAAGCGCTTCTCTTACCAGCGGATCTGCAAATAAGGGCTTGCGCT
>JBGCED010000122.1:0-8530 GCA_045106055.1 Alphaproteobacteria bacterium | reverse complement strand
AATCAATGTCGTTAGCACGGCATCAATAATGACACGCAGCGGAATGGTAAGCGTTTCAATTTTTATATATTGCGATGTTAATTCTATTAGCGCTTGCTCTTGATTCAAAAAAACAACAAGAGAATCAGTGAAAAGCCATATTAGACTGGCAATAACAAAATAAACAGGAAGGATTAGTTTTGCCCCCCAAAATAACCGTTGCGCGACAAGCCGTTTGTTATTAGCCACAGCTCCAATAATAAAAAATAATGGCAGCAAAATGGCTTCTTGCAAAATTTCATACAATATGTTTAACCACGCAATTTGGGACGCGATATTATAACCCCATATATTTGGTATATCGCCAATAAAAAATATTTTGGTGGTATTATATATACTGGGCAAGAGCATGGTTAAAATAATGGCAAAAAATAACCTGCCATCGATGCCTTTGATCGGATTTATGATTTTTTTCATCGGGTTGCCATTCTGTTAAAGCTAAAGCACTTCATTTAACCATGGGTCAGGATAATAATGCTAGCGCTTTTTGATGAAGGATGGGGTTTGCGCTGATTAGCATTTGACCATGAGGGTTGGTGGTGGTTAGGCAATCAAGCGTTAAAGCATTGCCGTTCCAATCGCTGATCATGCCGCCCGCAGATTCAATGATTGCAATGAAGGCTGCAAAATCAAATAATTTTAATTGGGTTTCAACCATAAAATCAACGCTGCCAATCGCAACCATGCCGCACGCATAGCAATCCATCCCGTAACGGGTAAAATAAATTTGTGATTTTAAGCGATTAAAAGCTGCTGCGGAGTGCGCGACCGCCATTAGGCCAGGCGCGCTTGTGCATAAAATGGCGTCCCCAAGTTCGTGCCTGACATTTTGACAGCGCACCATATTGCCATTTAAAAAGCTTGCGCCGCCTTTTGCGCCAACCCAGCATTCATTGCTAATGGGTTGATATAATACCCCCGCAACCGCAACCCCATCGCAATAGACGCCAATTAAAATGCCAAATAGCGGCAAGCCCGCAATAAATGGTTTTGTGCCATCAATCGGATCAATCACCCATTGAACCGCTGCGCCTTGATTAACCGCCGCATATTCTTCGCCAATAATGCCGTGATCTGGATAGGTGTGCTGTATTTTGCTGCGCAAAAAACGCTCAATTTCCTGATCGGCTTTTGTAACGGGGCTGTTATCGCCCTTGCGTTCAAAGCCAAGGTCTGGATTGCGAAAATATTTTCTGGCAATATCACCAGCATCGCGGGCAATATTCTGGGCAAAATCAGCCCATTCTTGATAATGGGTTAAGGGATTATGAATGGCAAAGAATCGCTTTCTATATTGTTTAAGGCAGCGGAACAGGATTATCTGATTGCGCCCGCATATAGGCAATGATCGCGGCGCGGTCTTTGGGTTTTCTAAGCCCCGCAAAGCTCATCTTTGTGCCGCTGGCATATTGCTTTGGGTTAAGCAGGAACAGGTTTAATGCTTCATAATCCCATACGCCATCAAGTGCGGTTAGTGCGCTGGAATATTGAAATCCATCAACCGCAGCAATGTTTGACCCAACAATATTCCATAATACAGGACCAACCTTATTATTGCCATCCTTGGTAAATTCATGGCAAGCGGCACATTTTTTAACCACTTTCGCGCCATCATCAATGCTTGCAAGCACCAATAAATCGGCAATGGGCGGGATTACTTCAACCACAGCTTCTGCGGTTTCAACACCAGCATCATTTTCCGCAACCTCAATCGGATAGGCATCGGCGGTGCGATCAATCGTATAAATTGCATCCGCACCATAGCCAATTAACATGACAACAAGCAGCGATATCAGAACAGCACCTGCGACTTTATTGCCAAATAAGGGATCTTTTTGATTTTTCATGTGTTTTTCTCAAATCAAATAAAGTTAGAAATTAATTTAAAATCTATATAACTGATTTTTTTACAGGTGGCAACACCATCTGGAAAAACAGCCAAGGCTGTGCTGGAAAACAATTAAAGCTGGGCTCAACAAACAATTAAAGCTGAACCTTTGACCGTGCATTTAGCCGCCATAAGGCATGAAGGATTAGGGTGCTAAGCACGATACCGCCGCCCAGCATCGCGTGATTGCTGGGCTGTTCGCCAACCGCCAGCCACACCCAATAAGGGCCAAGCGCGGTTTCAATTAACATTAACAGCCCAACTTCGGCGGAACTGATATATTTTGGCCCTGTAATGATCAACACAAAGCTAAGGGGCAGCACCAGCGCGCATAGAATGACCAGATAGCCCGCTTGCGGCATTGGCATAAGCAGGCTGGGCGCAAGTGGGATCATCAATAATCCAACGAATGTTAGCCCAATGCCGTTGATCGCAAGGCTGTTAATTTCAGGCTTCATCCGAATCAAAGTTAGGTTAAGCGCCATCAAGAAAGCAGCGGCAAGCGCGTAAATCTCGCCAATGCCGTTTGAATTAGAAGTTAAGCCATCATAAAATACCACAAAAATCCCAGCAAAACAGCTGATCATCGCCAAAATTGTGGATAATCTCATGGTTTCTTTCATCAATAAGCGTGACATTAGCCCTGCAAATAACGGCGATAGTGCCAAAATCACCAGCAAATTGGCAACTGTGGTATGTTCAAGCGCGCTTACAAAGCAAAAAGACGACAGCCCAAAGCTTAACCCCATAATCAATCCCGCCCTGCCTGCCTTGAAAATGGCAGCACCAAAAGAACGATCCTTTTGATCGCGGTGATTTTGCTTGCGATCCTTTTGATCGCGGTAATGTTGAAGAAATCCCAGCAAAATAAACACGATTCCCACCGAAACCCCGCGCCAAAATGCCAGTGTAAAACTGTTCCCATCAATCAGCCGCATCAGCATCGCATCAGGCGTTAAAATCAGCACGCCGACAAAAGTAATCAGCAAGCCTTTTTGATGATTAAGCATAATATTATTACCAATTTTTGATTATGAATGAAGCGTAATGGGGTGATGCAAACGCCCCGCCAACGCCAAAATAAATTGCGCGGCAACCCGCCCCGATCTTGCGCCGCGCGTGATCGACCATTCCAGCGCATCATGCTGCCAATCCATCTGTTGAACGGGAATTTTATAAGCATCAATATAGGCTTTGACCATCGCCAAATATTCCGCCTGATTATAATCATAAAACCCAATCCACAGCCCGAAGCGATCCGATAGGGATATTTTTTCTTCCACGGCTTCGCTTGGGTGAATTGCGCCCCCAGTTTCATTTTCTGCCATGTCGCGGGGCATTAAATGGCGGCGATTAGAGGTTGCATAGAATATAACATTGCTGGGGCAGCCCGCAACCCCGCCTTCCAGCACAGCTTTTAATGATTTATAGGCGGCATCGCCCATTTCAAAGCTTAAATCATCACAAAATAGAAAAAATTGCTTTTCGGCATGGCTTGCCAGCAATTCAAGCAATAAGGGCAAGCTTTCAAGATCATTGCGCGCAATTTCAACCAGCCCAATTTTGCCCTTATGGCTTTCCCATAAGGATTTAAAAACCGCCTTTACAAGCGAGCTTTTGCCCGTTCCCCGCGCCCCCCATAATAGCGCATTATTCGCAGGGTAACCCGCTGCAAACTGGCTTGAATTCAAAATGATTTGCTGCTTCTGCCCATCCATTGCTTGCAATAAGTTTAAATCAACCCCATCAAGTGCAAAAATGGGTCGCAATGGCGCGGTTGCATCCAGATGCGACCAGCAATAAGCAGGGCAATTTGAATCTGCTAGCAGCGCATGAATATGCGAATCGCGGCTTTTCTGTTTGGCTTCGGGTTGATTTTGAGCATAGGCAGCGACAAGCTGCAACAAGGCAGCTTCAATCGCTTGCAAGCGTGCTTCTGTGCCAGACATTTCGGTCATGTGGCTTAACTTGCTATTGATTGGGTTTGACGATGATGCAGGCTTGACCATTTGCCATTAAATCATCGCATAGCCGTCTTGCTGCCTGTTCATCAGGCAGCGGGCCGCCGCGCACACGATAAAAATCATTCCCCTTTACAACCACTTTTTCCATTGAGAACGCCAAGCCCTCAAACAAATTTGGAAAACGATTGCGGGTGCTTTGCCAATAGGCGGTGGCCTCCCCTTGGCTTCTAAGCGCAGCGATCTGCACCCGCCAAGATGCACCCCCTGCAGGGATGGCAGCAACACCATTTACACTATTTTCCTCAACCTGCATTGCGCCTGCTGTTGGTGTATCTATTGCTGGTGTATCTGCTGGTGGCGTATTTGTTGTTGGGGCGCTTATTGTTGGGGTAGGGCTGTCGGATTGTTGATTATCTTCTGCGGGCTTCGCGCTAATTTGGGGCAAATCAAGTGTAGGCGGCGGCGCACTGGGCGCTGCCAATTCAGGGTCAACCAAAGCGGGATTCAAAAGCGCGGGATCAACCAAAGCAGAATCCGCAGGAGGCTGCGCGGCAGCAGGTCTTTGCGTGATCACATTCACCTGCGGTTTAGGGCGTTCAGGCGCGCTAATGCTAGGCGGCGGGGGCAATGCAGAATTCGCGCCAGCGGGGGTTTGCGCATCTTGAGATTGCGAAATGGGGCGCATCGGATCTTCTGGCGGCGGCAGCAATTGTTCTGTTTCTGGCTCTAGGTCAATTTTACCATCAATTCGATTGTAAATGCGATTGGCATCCCCGTCCAGCCCTGCCAAGGATTGGCTCTCTGGCAGCACTTTAGCCTGTTCGGGGTTTAAAAACGGTGCCGCCGTTTCAGAACCGCTTTGAACGCCCTTATTATAAACATACCATAAGGCAGCACCGATCGACACCACCGCAAACGCCGCTGCGATTAACACCAATAATCTTACGCGATTATAATTGGCTGGGTTCGATAACCCATCTTCGCCATCATCATCATCGCCCAGCGGGTCTTTTATGTCCACATGCTGGGGGCGCAATTTACCGCCTTTATTGCGATCTGGTCCATCATCACCCGCAGCCCGTGACGGCTTTGCCCGCCGCAAGGGGGGGGCGCTGGTTAATTCCCGCTCTAATGCTTCTAAATCATTTGCCATCTTATTTTTAATTCCATCAACTGCAATGTTTAACATTTATATATTGTTTAACATTTATATATTGTGCGGTATATCGCTGGTATATATTACGCGATATATTGTTTTGTTTCAATCTTAAACAACCTTAAATCAAAGCGATTCCAAGGGGTCAACCGCAAGCAAATGCAACCCATTTGCCAGCACCGATTGCACAGCGCGCACCAACCCAATTCTTAACAGGCTTGCATCCGTGTCATTTTCATCAATAAAGCGCAGCTGATAATTTGATTTGCCTTGTGTCCATAGCCCATGAAAGCTTGCTGCAAGCATTTGTAAATAATAGGGGATGCGGTGGGGTTCTTGGGATTCTGCGGCGAATTCAATCACGCGCGGCCATTGCGCTAGAATTTGCAATAGATCAATGATTTCAGGCCCATCCAGACTTGCATAATCCAAGCCGTCAAGATCAGAATCCGCAAAGGATACATCGGGAAATTGCGCTTGTGCTTGGCGCAGCACCGAAGCACAGCGTGCATGAGCATATTGCACATAGAACACGGGATTATCTTTGGATTGTGCCTTTACAAGGCTTAAATCAAAATCCAGCGGCGCATCATTTTTGCGGGTAAGCATGAAAAAGCGCACCACATCCTTGCCAACATCATCAATCAAATCCTTGACGGTAACAAAATTGCCCGCCCGTTTTGACATTCGAACAGGTTTGCCATCTTCGGTAAAGCGCACCAGCTGGCATAGTTTCGCGCTAAGGCTTGCCTTGCCATCGCTGACCGCCTTTACCGCCGCTTGAATGCGTTTGACATAGCCCCCATGATCCGCCCCAAGCACATTAATTTGCAGCAAATGCCCGCGCAAATATTTATCATAATGATAGGCAATATCGCTTGCAAAATAGGTCCAGCTGCCATCCGATTTTTGAAGCGGGCGGTCACCATCATCACCAAATTGACTTGCCTTAAATAATAATTGGGTGCGCTGTTCCCAATCATCGGGCGGGGCTTGCCCTTTTGGCGGTTCAAGCACCCCGTGATATAGCAAATTTTGTGCTTTCAAATGATCCATCATGGCTTCCACCTTGCCGCGCTCAACCAAGGCAAGTTCGGATGAAAATACGCCGTGGTGAATGCCCAGCATCGCCAAATCTTGCTTGATTAAATCCATCATGGCTGCAACCACAATCGGTCTGATTTTGGTGCGCTGCGCCTCCAGCGATAGATCCGTTAAGGAATCGCCAAAATCGGCTTTTAGCTGCAAGCCCACGGGGATTAAATATTCCCCTGGATAATGTTGATCGGTTAGCTGGGCAGGCTGCCCCAAAGCTTCCAAATAGCGGATATAGGCAGAATCCGCCAATTTATCAATCTGAACGCCCGCATCATTGACATAATATTCTTTGGTGACATCAAAGCCTGCCTTGATCAATAAGGCTGACAGCGCATCGCCAACAATCGCGCCCCTGGAATGACCAACATGCAAGGGCCCTGTTGGGTTGGCGGATACATATTCAATATTGACCTTGCGCCCCCCGCCATAGCTGCTATTGCCATAGCGATCCCCCTGATTCAATATTGTGTGGATTGTTTTTTGCCAAATTGTCGGATGCAATTTCCAATTAATAAAGCCTGGACCTGCGATTGATATATCATAAAACACCCAGCCAATATCGGCAGCATTCTGCATGGCATTTACAAAAATATCGGCAAGATCGCGGGGCTTCATGCCAATTGCTTTTGAAAGCAACAGCGCAAGATTGGTGGATAGCTGCCCGTGATTTTTATCGCGCGGCGGTTCAACCACAATTGATTTTTCGCGCCATAAATCCATGAAATTGGATGGCAGCGTTCCATTTGCTTGTAAATCGCACCCGATTTTATAAAGCGCATCATAATTTTGTTGATATAGATTTGTCATATTGGCTTGATTCCTTAAGTGATTTTAACCGCTTATGCAAGCCGATCTTACGCGCCATCAATAAATTGCTGCAAAGTTTTTGACACCGCCCGCAGGGTATTTTCCCAAGATGACGCTTTTGCCTTTCGAAACAAGGTCAAAGCAGGGTACCAAGGCGATGTTGATGTCCCAAGCTGCCACCGCCAATCAGGCACATGTGCAAGCAGCCCAAAAACAGGCTTATTCATTGATCCTGCCAAATGCAATAACGAGGTATCAACACTGATCACCAAATCGCAATGATGCAAAATTGCGGCACTATCCATAAAATCATTTACCTGATCCCCCAAATAATGCACATGATCATAAAGCGCACAGCAGGAAATGGTCTGTGCATCGCTTTCAGGATTGATTAGGATAAATTGCGCCTGCTTATATTGTTTGAACAAAGGTTCAAAATCATGGATGCTGGCAGATCGTGCATGATCATTTGGATGGCCTGGATTGCCAAAGGGCGCAATCACAATTCTGATTTGTTTTGCAGCAGCTGCTGGCAGTGTGCGATCCAATATTTGTTTCCATTTTTGCAGTAATTCATCTGGAGCGGCAGGGGCAAAGGGCGGGGGAATATCCGCAGGGCCAGTAATGTTAAAAACCTTACCAAAAGAACCGATCGAACAATAATAATCATAGCCTTCAAGCCGCTTTAATTTAAGCCCAACTTGATCCAAACAGTCAAAGGCTTCAAAATAGGAAAGCAGACTTTCAAATCCACCATAAAGGCTGAAGGAAAGGCGTGCGCCCTTTTGTTTTAACAGCGGCAGAAACCGCGCAAATTGCAAGCTATCGCCAATCCCCTGTTCATTCATACATAATATTTTTGCGCCCTTAACCTGATCCAAGCTTGATAATTCCGCTATCGGGGACTGATCCAGCTGGATTTTAACCTCTTGAGTGGGGCTTTTTAACATGCCGCTATTATGCCAGCGATATTCATAGCCTTGGAATCCGCGCTTTAAATCCCCCATCAATAAATCCAAAATAGAAACATTAAACCGATGGTTAAGCACATTGGGGCTAAGCACGCTTGCACGGTCAAACGCCGCGCGGCACAGATCATATTCCGCCCGCCGCAAATAAAGCAGCCCCAGCTTGCCCCACGCATCGCCATCTTCTGGTCGATGGCTTAAATAATGGCGTAAATCGCTGAGGCCTTGTTCATTTTGATGGGTTCTATCATATAATAATCCGCGATCCTTATAGGCTTGAAGGTAATCTGGATTAAGCGCGATTGCCTTTGTAAAGGCGTGTTCTGCGTTATCATATTGCTTTAAATAACCATAGGTAATCCCCAAATTATTATACAGACTTGAGGAATGGGGACGCTGGGAAATTGCATCAAGCAGCCCCGCTTTTAAGCCTTCATAATCTTCTTGTGCAAATAAGGCATTCAGCCAATTGGCGGTGACCTCGGCTGTTTTTAATCTGTCTGCATCTGCTTGGTTCTTAGGGTTCGTCATAAAGCCATCTATAGGTTAATCCTTGCCCGCTATCAATCATAATTTAAGCGGGGATAA
Source organism: Alphaproteobacteria bacterium (assembly GCA_045106055.1). GTDB lineage: Bacteria > Pseudomonadota > Alphaproteobacteria > CBDDJK01 > CBDDJK01 > JBGCED01. The sequence continues at coordinate 22 of JBGCED010000122.1, read as the reverse complement.
TTGAATGTCATGTTGATCCAAA
>JBGCED010000121.1:0-8233 GCA_045106055.1 Alphaproteobacteria bacterium | reverse complement strand
TAATGCTTGAAACTGATTTTTTGATTAATTTTTGTGTTGCTGCTGTGATTGGTTATGGGCTGGGTTCTGTTCCTTTTGGGCTTGTCTTGACCAAATTTTTACAGATGGGCGATCTGCGCGCGGTGGGTTCTGGCAATATTGGCGCAACCAATGTGCTGCGTATGGGCAGTAAAAAGCTGGCTGCAATCGTGCTGTTGCTGGATGGTGCAAAGGGGGCTGCGGCGATGGGGCTTGTCATGCTGTTTGGCATGGCAACTTGGTGGCGCGATGATCCTGTAATGGCGGCGGGGCTGTTTGCGGTCTTTGGGCATAATTTTCCAATTTGGTTGAAATTTAAGGGCGGCAAAGGGGTTGCAACCAGCCTTGGGGTGTTATTAATGCTGTCTTGGCAAGCAGGGTTGATGATTATTGCCACTTGGCTGGCAATCGCGGTTATTTTTCGCTATTCTTCGCTGGCAGCGATCATTGCCTTATGCTTATCACCTGTTTATATGTGGTTTGTCACCCATGATTATCCTGCATGCTATTTGGCTTTATTATTTGGATTTTTAAGCTTGGTGCGCCATCGCCCCAACATTGCGCGTTTGTTGCGCGGGGCAGAAAGCAAAATCAGTTTTGGCAAAAAGGATTGAGTAAGGATGGAATATAGTGTTTCCGAAAAGATTGACATTATTCGCTTAATTCGAAGCGAGAATGTTGGGCCCATCACTTACCGCAAGCTGGTAAAGAAATATGGCAGTGCCAAAGAAGCATTGGCGCAGCTGCCCGAGCTTGCTAAAAAGGGCGGAAAGCGCAATTATCGCCTGTGCAGCATGGAAAATGCCGCCAAGGAATATGAAGCGGCAGCAGCGCTGGGCGCAAGCATTTTATGTGTGGGCGAAGCCGATTATCCCAAATTATTAAGCAACATAGAGGATGCACCGCCTGTTTTATACGCGCTGGGTCATGCTGCTTTGTTAAACAGCCCGCTATTGGCGATGGTCGGTGCGCGCAATGCGTCAATCAATGGCTGTTTCATGGCAAAAAAGCTGGCGCAAGGGCTTGCATCGGTTGATGATGCGTCTGCTTATCAGCCGCTATCGATTGTGTCGGGGCTTGCACGCGGCATTGATACCGCAGCCCATGAAGGCGCATTGCTGGCAGCAGAACAGCAAGGCGGATCAACGGTTGCGGTGATGGCAGGCGGAATTGACGCGATTTATCCCAGCAATCAAAAAGCCTTATATGAACGCATCAAAGCCCTTGGCGTGATTGTTTCCGAACATCCCCCAGGATTAGAACCACAAGCAAGCCATTTTCCGCGCCGCAATCGCATTGTTTCTGGGCTGTCGCTGGGGGTACTGGTGGTGGAGGCTGCACCAAAATCAGGGTCTTTGATCACAGCAAGGCTTGCGGGCGAACAGGGCAGGGAAGTCTTTGCCATTCCAGGCTCTCCAATGGATTCAAGGTCGCGCGGCACGAACGAGCTTATCCGCCAAGGCGCAACTTTGGTGGAGCGTTTGGAAGATATTCAATTCGCACTTGCCAATCAATCAAACAGCCTGTTTGATTACCATGAACAAGATCAAGATGGCTTTGCGTCCAGTTCAAATATGATGATGGAAAATATGGCAGAAACCCAGTTTAATCAAAGTGAATATGACAGGCTGGTGGAAATCATCTTAGACCGCGTGGATAGCAGCCCCACCGATTTAAACATCTTAATGCGCGAAATTGACGCAACAAGCGGCATGATTAACGCGATCATCATTGAACTTGAGCTTGGCGGCAAATTACAGCGCCATCCAGGCAATCGCATCAGCCGATTATTTGACGCTTTTTAACCCTAATATCTTAATGAACAGATGAATTTCACCAATCCGCAATTCCCAAATTTTTATGGACGGCGCAGCAATCGCGGGCTATCCGCCATGATTAAGCAACGCATTGCTGCAGACCATTCAGGACTTATTTTAAGCGCAGATCGGATCAAGCAAGAAAATACAGGCAATTTTGACCCTAAAAGCCTATTTGGTCATAATCCACAAGCCATTTGGCTTGAAATTGGATTTGGATCGGGGGAATTATTAACCCATCTTGCAAGCAATCACCCCAATGATGGTTTTATTGGTGCAGAAGCCTATTATAATGGTTTTGCGCGGGCATTGCGCGATTCACAAAATGGCAATTTAAGCAATATCCGCCTTTATTCGGATGATGTGCGCCCGCTTATTGCCAAGCTTAAACCCAATTCTTTGGATCGCTTGTTGATTATGTTTCCAGATCCATGGCCAAAACGCCGCCACCGTACGCGCAGAATGATTGGCCCTTTAATGATTCCCGAGTTTTCCCGCATTTTGAAATCAGGCGGAATGCTGATTTTTGCAAGCGATCATCCCCATTATGTAAATTGGGCATTGCATCATTTATTAAAAGATAATGATTTTATATGGCAGGTCAAAAGTCCCGATGATTGGCTGATCCCGCCTGTAAATTTCAAGCAAACGCGCTATCAGCAAAAGCAGCTTGCGGGCATTCCAAGTTTTTTTCAATTCAAGAAAAAATAGCAAAAATTCATTTTCTTCCTTGCCATTATGTATTTTTGAGTTAAGCTTTACGGATTATGTTGGTATATAAATTCAATCAACCCGTTTGAAAGAGGGAAAAACCGTAACATGACAAAAAAAACAATCAATCATACAGAAAATGCTTTAAAAACGGTATCACGCCGTGATGCGCTGACCAAGATGGGCGGCACAGTGATTGGTGCTGGCGCGGTTGCTGCTGCCTTGGCTGCGCCAAGCATTGGCACGGCATCAGGACATACAAAAACATGGAAAATTCAAACTTCGTGGCCAGGCGGTGCGGGGTTACAAATCTTTAAAGATTGGTGTGCAACCATCATTGAAAAAACAGGCGGTGAACTTGCATTCCAGCCATTTGGCGCAAATGATGTTGTCGGTGAATTTCAGCTATTTGATGCGGTTAAAAATGGGGTGCTGGATGCGGTTAATCCATTCACGATCTATGCGCAAGGCATTATTCCTGCTGCAACCTTTTTAACTTCTTACCCGCTTGGAATGCGCCAACCCCATGAATGGGATGTATTCTATTATGGGCTGGGCGGCATTGATATTGCCCGCGAATTATATCAAAAACAAGGCATGCATTTTGTGGGCATTGTGCATCATGGCCCTAATATTATTCATTCAAAAGTGCCAATTCGCTCTGTTGATGATTTCCGCGGCCGCAAGATGCGCTTACCAGGGGGCATGGTTGCCGAAGTCTTTAAGGAAATTGGCGCAGAAACCACGGTGCTGCCAGGGTCTGAAATTTTCCCTGCTTTGGAAAAAGGCACGATTGATGTTGCGGATTATGTTGGCCCTGCGGTCAATTATTCGTTGGGCTTTAGCCAAGTGACAAAATATATCTCAATGGGGCCTCCAGGCTTTATGTCGCTTTATCAGCCTGTGGATTTAATGGATATTACGGTTGGCATGCGCAGTTGGAATGCGCTTGATGATCAAATGAAGCAATTTGTTGAAATGGAAACAGCCGCCTATTCCGTTCATCATCATGCGATGATCCAAAAAGCGGATCAAGAAGCATGGGCGAAATTTGAAGCCGATGGTACTGAAATTACACGCCTTAGCCAAGATGATGTTGAATTAATGACCGAAGTCGCCGTGCCGATTTGGTTTAATTATGCATCTAAAGACGCTGATTCTGCACGGATTTTCAAAATCCAATTGGATTATATGATGTCAGGATCGCTTGGTTATGTCACACCAGAACAAGTTCAAGGATTGTCGATTTAAACTTGTGATTTAACGAATATGCCGCCTGTCTTGCGCCCTTAACTTCATCGGTTTAGCAAGGCGGGTGGCTGTTTGTTTGAATGTTAAAGTTCAGCCGAACATGATCAGGAGAGCATTATGCCAAGTTTAGATTTTGCCCTGCCCCATTGGCTTTATTATGCAGGTCTGGTCTTTTTTCCGCTGATCGCTTGGCATTTGGCGCGAAAACCCGTTGCTGCAAAACAAAATTATTCCAATGTCATCGGATATTTTGTTTTAATAACGGGCGGGATCATTGGGCTTCATCGCTATTATGCCCGCCGCTGGACGGGGATATTTTACAGCGTCATTTTTCTTGCCATCTTATTTTCAAATAATCAGCAACAAATCAGCCGAACCTTTGTCTCTGATCTGGATAATCAGGTTAAGGTTTCCCAAAAATCAATCGAACGGTCAAATCAGCGTATCGAGGAAAATGAACCGCAGCTGCCTGAATTGCAGCAGCAGGTCACTGAAGCAGAGGCGGGAAGCTTTGCCCTGCGTTCTGCCACGCGCAAGCTTGAACGGGCGGAAGCAACGCTTGAAAAAGCGCGCGCTGATATTATCAATAATCAGCAACTGCTTGAAACCAGCCTTCCGCAACAAGCAGAGGCTCAAGCCACGATGGAATTTTGGGATAATCTGGCAAAATATGGGCTATGGCTGATTTTGGCGGGGTTGCTGGTTGATATATTCCTGCTGCCGCGCTTGATCAAAGCTGCAAACCAGATTGTCTCATACGAGGATCAGCATCAAGAACACTCATTATTGGATCAAGCGGCAATTAAAAAGGCGGAACAAGAAGAAGAGGACAGCCATAAGCCCGACCATGAATATGTATCCACGGGCTGGACGGGCAAGATTGACCGCTTATCGCTGGCATCTGGCGAATTTGTTAGCTATTGGGCGGTGATTGCGGTTTTTGTCTATTATTTTGAGGTGATTAGCCGTTATGTCTTTAACTCTCCAACCAGCTGGGCGCATGAATCCATGTATTTAATGTTTGGGATGCAATATTTAATTGCAGGCTCTTATTCCATGCTGTGCGAGGGGCATGTGCGGGTGGATATATTCTATTCCCCATTATCCAAACGCCATAAGGCGGTGTTGGATATTTTAACCAGCATTTTCTTCTTTATTTTTGCGGGAACATTGATGGTTACCGCTTATATCTTTGCGTTTGATTCGATTACCGTGCCTGCGGGCAATGCCTTATTATCACAATGGGCGCGCGGTGATATTGATTTTGCGGGCTTTTTCAGCCAGCTAAGTTTAAGTCAATGGACAGATTCAAATATTCGTTGGGGCGAAATTAGCTTTAATGAATGGGAAATCCCATTATGGCCGATGAAATGGATGATGGTTGTGGGGGGCTTGCTGCTGGTATTGCAAGGCGTTTCTAAGCTGGTACAGAATGTTAATATTGTGATTAAGGGGGCTTGAACACGCTATGGGACTAGATATATCGATTGAATTGCTTACCCTAATCATGTTCGGCTCATTGCTGGTCTTGCTGCTGGCAGGGCTGCCTTTGGCATTTGTAACAGGCGGGCTTGCCTGTATTTTCCTGTTTGTGCTTGGTGATGCAAATGCGCTTAATATTGTGCCAAGCCGTATTTTTCCCTTAATGACCAATTATCAATTATCGGCGATCCCGCTATTTATCTTTATGGCATCCATGCTTGAAAAAGCGGGCATCATTAATGATATGTTTGATGTGATTTACAAGGTGCTTGGCGGCATTCGCGGCGGGCTGGCGGCTGCCACCATTTTGGCTTCAACCGTGCTTGCAGCGATGGTTGGCGTGATTGGTGCTGCGGTGGTAACCATGGGCATTATCGCGCTTCCTGCCATGCTTAAACGCCAATATGATCCCAAAATTGCGATGGGGTCTATTATGGCGGGCGGGACATTGGGGATTTTAATTCCGCCCTCTATTCTTGCGATTATTTATGCGGTGGTTGCCGAACAATCGGTCGGGGAATTATTTATTGGCGCAGTGCTGCCAGGCTTGTTGCTTTCCAGCATGTATATTTTATATGTCACCTTAATGTGTTATTTTTTTCCAGATAAAGGGCCGCCCATTCCCGAAGAAGAACGGCTATCCATGGTTGAAAAGCTAAAAGTGGTGCGCAAAATGACCGCGCCGATTATGTTGATTGTGATTGTGCTTGGCGTGATTTTTTCAGGCATTGCCACCCCTGTGGAGGCTGCGGGCATTGGCACTTTTGGCGCATTCATTGTGGCTGCCATGCACCGTAAATTATCATGGGAAACCATCAGGCTTGCTGCGATCAGCACAATGAAAGCAAGCGCGATGGTGATTTGGATCATGTTTGGCGCAACCGTTTTTGTGGGGCTTTATGTCCTAGAGGGCGGGCAGCAATTTGTACAAGGCGCGCTGGAGGCAACGGGGCTTGGCCCATGGGGCATTTTGATTGTGATGCAAATTGTGCTGGTGGTGCTTGGCATGTTCCTTGATTGGGTCGGCATTTTATTATTATGTGTGCCAATTTTTGTGCCAGTGATCAAGGCATTGGGCGCACAGGCTTTTGGTTTTGATAATCCAGATGATCTTGTTTTATGGTTTGGGGTATTATATCTTGTCAATATGCAGATGAGCTTTTTATCGCCGCCCTTTGGCTATGCGTTATTTTATTTGCGCGGGGTTGCCCCGCCTTCCATTCCGATGACGGCAATTTTTAAATCCGCATTGCCGTTTTTGGCATTGCAAATTGTTGCATTGATCTTATGTATGCAATTCCCTAAAATCATTACATGGCTGCCGAATATTGTATATGGTTAGCGCATATATGACAGAATTGGTAACAAAATGACCGATAAGCAGATTAAGAATAATCACCACTCCCCCGTCATTGGGGTGATTATGGGAAGCCAATCGGATTGGTCGATTATGGCGGAGGCTGCAAATTTACTTGTGCAGCTTGACATTCCCCATGAGGTAAAAATCATTTCGGCGCACCGCACCCCCAAACGGCTTTATGAATATGCCGAAAATGCAGATAAGCGCGGGTTACAGGTAATCATTGCGGGGGCAGGCGGCGCAGCCCATTTGCCAGGCATGGCAGCAAGCCTTACCCATCTTCCCGTGCTTGGCGTGCCTGTTGAAAGCAAAGCCTTAAAAGGTGTGGATAGTCTTTATTCGATTGTGCAGATGCCAGCGGGCATTCCCGTTGGCTGTTTGGCAATCGGCAGCGCGGGCGCAAAAAATGCCGCATTGCTGGCAGCATCGATCATCGCGCTTCAAGATAAAGCCGTGGCAGCGCGTTTAAAAGCCTATCGCAGCGCACAAAGCGATGCGGTTCAACTTTCCCCCTCTTAAATGGAAATGACATGATGCCAGATGCCCCGATTCTAGAAGTAAAGGATATTCATAAATCCTTTGGCACGCTGGAGGTGCTGCGCGGCATATCGCTAACCGCGAATAAGGGCGATGTGATTTCCATCCTTGGGTCATCAGGGTCAGGCAAAAGCACTTTCTTACGCTGCATTAATTTATTGGAAGTTCCCACCCAAGGCGCAATTACGGTAGAGGGCGAGAAAATCACGCTTAAACGCGCCAAAGATGGGCAGCTTCACCCCACCGATTCCAAACAATTATCGCGCATCAGATCGCGCCTAGCGATGGTGTTTCAAGGCTTTAACCTATGGTCGCATATGAGTGTGCTTGAAAATATCATCGAAGCCCCCATTCATGTGCTTGGGCTTTCACGCGCAGAAGCGATCGCGCGCGCCAAAGATTGTATGGATAAGGTTGGCGTTTATGAACGCAAAGACCATTATCCCGCCCAGCTTTCTGGCGGGCAGCAGCAAAGAACCGCGATTGCACGGGTATTGGCAATGGAACCGCGCGCAATCTTATTTGATGAACCAACATCCGCACTTGATCCTGAATTGGTCGGCGAAGTGTTAAAAGTTATGCGCACCCTTGCCGATGAAGGGCGCACCATGCTGGTCGTCACCCATGAAATGGCATTTGCCCGCGATGTTAGTGACCGCGTATTATTCCTTGATAAGGGCAAAGTAGAGGTTGATTCAAAACCCGATATTATGTTTGATCAGCCCGCCAGCCTTTCCGCGCGCTGGGCAGAATTTGTATCCAACACCCGCAATTGAGCTTTTTATTAGGCCGTACCTAATGATGTAAAAAGATAGATGGTGATCCCGACAGGACTCGAACCTGTAACCTAATGCTTAGAAGGCATTTGCTCTGTCCGGTTGAGCTACGGGACCTTTTTTATATTCGCACGCCGTGCGTTTTTACGCACTCACACGCCGTGCAGGCTTACGCCAAACTATTGGCGGCGCACACTTGTGCGCTTGAAACAAACGCACTTAACCGCCGTGCAGGCTTACGCCAAACTATTGGCGGCGCACACTTGTGCGCTTGAAACAAA
>JBGCED010000120.1:0-18949 GCA_045106055.1 Alphaproteobacteria bacterium | reverse complement strand
TTGGCGATCAAGACATCATCTTCAAACAGAAAAATATGCGGTGATTCGCATAATGTGGTGCGCATATCATCCTTTAAGGCAAGGTCAAAGCTTGGCTGCGCAGCTGGCAGCATCATATCACTTGGCAGGGTGAAATGCGCCTCAACAATAAAAAATCTTAAATGATTTGCGTTTTCTATCTTAGACCTTAAAACATCAGAAATACCATCGCCTAGTATAATAATAAAAGGTTCGCTTGATATGTGATCCATCAGCGTTAGCTTGAAAGCCAAATGATTATTGACTGTTGCAACAATGAATCGTCCTTCATTTGCCTTTGTCAGTTCAGAAATTTTCTCTGTCTGTGCTTTTGACATATGTATAATAAGCCAGTCATTCGAAGTCGATTCAGATTTTTCAATATAAATTGGTCTTAAATCAGCTTCTTCAATTTCATAAGTATAGATTGCTGAGAAAATATCTTTTTGTGCGGCATTTGCTGGATTTGCGGCAAGAATGATCGCCAGAAACAGCGCATATAAAATACCGTTCAAACTGTTTTTATTCATTTTATACCTCCATATTAAATCCATATTTGGCTGAATTTTATATAAAATAACAAAGCTTTTTAAAAGCAAGCTAAATGATAAACCTTTAATCACTCATTGTAACCAATAAAATTTGACCAAATGAATGGCTTTTTGCCCGAACCTTAAGCTCGTTTATGGAGTTTGCAGGGACAGAGCTGCGATATGCACCAGGCCCTACTCTGCGCACGGTATTGCCCGCATATGAAATTTCAATATCGAAGCTGGAGGGAGCTTGTGATATTGTACCGTAAGACAGTGTGAATGTATGCGCCTTTCCCGTTAAACCTAATGGGGCAACTGGCATCCAAGGACCCCAAATAAAAGGTGGGGCATAAACAGAAGCTGACTTGGACTTATTAAGTTGGAGTTTGAAAAAAAAGCAGGCAATCCACTTTCTGGGTTAATATGTTCCTTGCCTTACCCAACCGTGTAAGTGGGAAGTCTATCGCCCATAAGTTGATTTTTAAATTATTGAAATTTAAGGAGACTGGATATGATGAAATAATATTGTCTCTTGATTGCATTTTGTGCTTTTGGCGATCAAGACATCATCTTCAAACAGAAAAATATGCGGTGATTCGCATAATGTGGTGCGCATATCATCCTTTAAGGCAAGGTCAAAGCTTGGCTGCGCAGCTGGCAGCATCATATCACTTGGCAGGGTGAAATGCGCTTCAACAATAAAAAATTCTAAACGATCCAGATCATCCAATTTTGATCGTAAAGATTCAGGTGCATCATCCTTTATTGGAAAGGATTGATGCGAACCTGTTATATGATCCATTAAAGTTGGCGTGGATATTAAGTGATCATTAACCATAATTGCGATGGATCGCCCTTGATTTGCTTTTGTCAATTCAGAGAATTTTTGTGCCTGCGCTTTTGAAAATTCTATCATCAACCAGCTAACAGGTTCTTGAGGGTCTGGTCTGATACTGCTTGGCATGATATCAGTCTTTTCAATTTCATAAGTATAGATTGCTGAAAAAATCTTTTTTTCTGTTGCATTTGCTGGATTTGCGGCAAGAATGATTGCCAGAAACAGCGCATATAAAATACCGTTCAAACTGTTTTTATTCATTTTATACCTCCACATTAAATCCATATTTGGCTAGGGTTCAATTTGTTGAAGTTTGAGGGAATTAACGCTATTAAGCCCAAATATATTAAGATTGTCAAATCCCGTTAGAATCCTTTATAAGGGTCAAAAATAAGGTGGGCTCATTTTAAAAAATTACGGCGTGTGAGCGTGAAAAATAGGAAATTATTATGCATGATATAAAATCAATTCGAAATGCGCCTGAAAGCTTTGATGAAGCAATGGTCAAGCGCGGGTTTGATCCCAATCAAAGGCAACCGATTCTGGCGCTGGATCAACAGCATCGCCAAGCCTTAACCCAGCTGCAAGCCTTGCTTCAACAGCGCAATCAAACATCAAAGCAGGTGGGGGCAAAAAAGGCTGCGGGCGAAAATGCCGATGATTTGATTAAACAGGTTGCAGATATTAAGGCGGAAATTGCTGCGCTTGAACAACAGGCTGCAAATAGCGCAAGCGCACTTACCCAATTATTGGAAAGCCTGCCGAATATTCCAGATGATGGCGTGCCTGCGGGCGCGGACGAGGAATCAAATGTTGAATTGCGCCGCATTGGTAAGCCTGCTGTCCATTTAAGCGGGTTTGATCCAAAATCCCATGATGAGATTGGGGTTGCGCTGGGATTGATGGATTTTGAAAGCGCAGCCAAAATATCGGGCGCGCGCTTTGTGGTGTTAAAAGCCGCCTTAGCCCGCCTAGAGCGCGCAATTTCAAGCTTTATGCTGGATGTTCACACCAATGAAAATGGCTATATGGAAATTTCCCCGCCTTATTTGGTGCGCGATGATGCCATGTATGGCACGGGGCAGCTTCCTAAATTCGCCGAAGATTTATTTCGGGTGGATCAAAATTTTTGGCTGATCCCCACCGCCGAAGTGCCGCTTACCAATATGGTTGCGCAGGCGATTTTAGATGAAAAAGAACTGCCGCTGCGCATGACCGCGCTTACCCCCTGTTTTCGTTCAGAAGCAGGCGCAGCGGGGCGCGATACGCGCGGGCTTATCCGCCAGCATCAATTTTCAAAAGTTGAATTGGTCAGCATTGTCCCCCCTGCAAGCAGCGCGGATGAGCTAGAGCGGATGGTGAATTGCGCAGAAATGATTTTAAAAAGACTTGAATTGCCTTATCGCACCATGCTGTTATGTGCGGGGGATATGGGGTTTGGAGCGCGCAAAACCTATGATATAGAGGTATGGCTGCCCGAACAAAAAACTTACCGCGAAATTTCCAGCTGTTCTAATTGCGGGGATTTTCAAGCAAGGCGGATGAATGCAAGATTTAAATCGGATCATACCAAAGGAACGGAATTTATCCATAGTTTAAATGGATCGGGGCTTGCGGTCGGGCGCACCATGGTTGCCATTTTGGAAAATTATCAACAAGCAGATGGCAGCATCGCCATTCCTGCTGCTTTGCAGCCTTATATGGGCGGGCAAACCGTGATTTCACCGCTGCGGGATCAATAATGCCCAATCAAGATCAACAAGCACAGTTTATTTTGGCATTGCGGCAAGCGGCGGTGCAATCGCAAGCGGTCATTGATGCGATGCTAACCATTCCGCGTGAAGCCTTTATTGACCCATCACAGGCGCATTTGGCGTATGAAGATGTTGCGCTGGAAATTGATGAAGGTCAAACCATCAGCCAGCCAAGCGTGATTGCCAAGATGAGCGATGCGCTGGAAATTACCAAACGCCACCGCGTGCTGGAAATTGGCACGGGCTGCGGTTATCAATGTGCCATTCTTGCCAAATTGGCGCGCTTTGTTTATTCCATAGAGCGCATTCGCCGACTGCATGATCAAGCAAATCGCCGCTTGCTGGCGATGGGAATTGCCAATATTGCGCTAAATTGGGGCGATGGCATGGAAGGCTGGAACGCGCAAGCGCCGTTTGATCGGATCATCTTAACCGCAGCCGCTGCAAAGCCGCCCGCAATATTGCTGGATCAGCTGGCGGTTGGCGGGATCATGGTCTATCCTTTTGGCGAAACAGGAAAACGCCAACAGCTGATTAAAATCATCAAGCAGCAAAATGGCATTGATGAAATATTGCTGGATCATGTTCAGTTTGTGCCAATTCTTGAGGGGAGGGCGCATCATGGCGGGTAATCTATCCAGCCTTAAAGATTGGCTTTTGATCGGCGGGATGATGGCGTTGCTTGCTGCTTGCGGTTGGAATGATGATCAATATGCCTATAACCCCGCTGCGGGAACAGGCAGCACAAATATGCGTGCGATCCCCCAAACGCAAACTCAGCCAAATGTGAATAAAGTGCAAGATACAGGGGTGCATCTGGTTGCCCGCAATGAAAGCTATTACAGCATTGCAAGCGCCTATGGTGTGAATTTGCGTGATTTAATTATGGTAAATCAGCTGCAAGCGCCATTTATCCCCTTTGTTGGGCAACGCTTGATCATTCCCTCCAAGCGGCTTTACCGTGTGCAATCAGGCGATACGCTTTATGGAATTGCGCGCAATTTACAGGTGAATCTAAGCGAGGTTATTCGTTTAAATCAGCTTGAACCCCCTTATGAAATTTACCCAAAACAGCTGCTTGCTGTGCCAGCATCGGTTGCGGTTGCCGCCCAAACCGCCAGCTTGCCCGCTGCTGCGCCTGTTAAGCAGCGCAAGGTTGAACGCACGCCCGCTGCGCAGATAAAGCGCCTGCAAAACGCGCCCCCGCAAACTCAATCTAGAACATACTCACAAAAGCTTGAAACGGTTAGCATCCCCCAGCCTGCGCCTGCTGCTGCAGGCAAACAAAATTACACAATGCGCTTTAGCGATCAGGGAAACCCGATTCCGCCAAATTTACCGCCCGCACCGATTAAGCGGATTGCAACCAGCTTAACCCCGCCCGCATTTGATCCACGCGGCTTTATGTGGCCGTTAAAGGGGCGAATTGTTGCAAATTATGGATTGGTTGCAGATGGGCTGCGCAATGATGGCATTAACATTGCAGCCCCACGCGGAACGGTTGTGCGCGCTGCCCAAAATGGTATTATTGCCTATAATGGCGCAGAATTAAAAGGCTTTGGCAATTTGATCTTAATTCGCCATGATGATGGCTATGTCACCGCTTATGCCCATAATGATAGGGCGATGGTTGCACTTGGTGAAAAGGTAAAGCGCGGCGATGTGATTGCGCGGGTTGGCAGCACGGGAAGTGTGGATAGCCCGCAGCTGCATTTTCAAATTCGCAAGGGCCAGCAAAAGCTTAATCCAAAATATCAATTAAAAGGATAATGTTAGGATGATGGTTTGACCGTTTTAACCCCCAAGCCCGCGCCAGCCGATACCACCAAAGCTTTAATGCAAAGGCTATGGCGCGATTATATGGCGCATTATAAGCTAAAGGCTTTTTTTGCCATTCTTGCATTATTGCTGGTGGCTGGGCTTAATGGCGCGCAAGCCTATTTAATTGGTCCTGCGATTGATGATGGGATTATGGGGCAGGATATGAATATGGTGCTGATCATTTGCGCCGCCGTATTGGGGGTGGGCATCATAAAGGGCAGCGCGGATTATGTGCAAAGCAATTTATTATCGCGCATTGGTTCTGACTTGGTAGCAAAATTGCAAGCAAGCATGATGAAAACCGCCATTCACGCAGATGTTCCCCAGATTCACAGCGCAGGCAGCAGCAATTTTGTTGCGCGCTTTCTGTCCGATAGCTATATTGTGCGCGATGCAACCATGAAATCCATCATTGGCATTGCCAAAGATTTAATGACGATCTTGGCAATGATTGGGGTGATGCTATGGACCAGCTGGGAAATGGCGATTGCCATTATTTTTGTGTTTCCGCTGTCGGTGGTGCCAATCATTTGGATCGGGCGCAAAACCCGCAAATTATCGCATCAAGTCCAAGCCAATTTAGGCGATATGGCGGGATTGCTGGATGATTTTTTTAAATCCATCCGCATTGTTAAGGCCTATTCGGCTGAACCGCTGGCAACGCGGCAATCACAAAGCCTGTTTGATCATCAAGGCGATTTACATTATTCCATGGCAGAGATCAAAGCGCGCACTTCGCCAATTTTGGAAACATTTGGCTCTTTTGCGGTGGTGATGGTGATCTTGCTTGGCAGCTGGCGCGTGGGGCAGGGCGAAAATACAACGGGGCAGGTTATGTCCTTTATCAGCGCTTTATTAATGTCCTATCATCCTTTGCGCAGCCTTGCCAATTTAAACGCAACTTTGCAGCAAGGGCTTGCGGCCTCCATCCGCTGTTTTAATATGATTGATATGAAGCCGTTTGTTGAACAGCATAAAAACCCGATCACGCCGCCAACCCAGTTTGATGTGGCGTTTAAACATGTTGATTTTGCGTATGAACAAGCGGCAATGCCAGCGGTATCCAAGCTTTCTTTTGCGGTTGATCAAGGAAAAATGCTGGCATTGGTTGGACCATCAGGCGCGGGGAAATCAACCATTATCAATTTATTATTACGGCTTTATGATCCCAATCAAGGGCAGGTTGAAATTGGCGGCAAGCCCATTCATCAGCTTGGTTTTGATGATCTGCGAAGCTCAATCAGCCTTGTTGCCCAAGAACCTGGAATTTTGGATGATAGTGTCGCCCATAATATTGCCCTATGCGATATTGCAAATGACCATCAAAATATGGATAGAAAGCGCGTGATAGAGGCTGCAAAAGCCGCAGAAGCCCATGATTTTATCATGGCGCTGCCCGACCAATATGATACGGTGCTGGGGGAAATGGGCAATCGCTTATCAGGCGGACAACGCCAGCGTTTGGCGATTGCGCGCGCCATTTACAAGGATGCGCCGATCCTGTTATTGGATGAGGCAACATCCGCCTTGGACAGCGAAACAGAACGCGCCATTCAAACCGCGCTTAAACGCTTGATGCAAGGGCGCACCGTGATTGTGATTGCCCATCGTCTATCCACTATCATCGATGCGGATCAAATTCTGGTATTGCAGAATGGAAAATTGGTGGAGCAAGGCAATCATCAACAATTGCTTAGCGATCAAAGATTATACGCCCAGCTTTATCATCTGCAATTTAAAGAAGCCGTGTAATGCTGTTTTCGCACATATGCTGCTAGGGTTCGAGCATAAGGGCATTCATAAAGATATTAATTTATGATGGGCAGGATTGATGATGGTTGGGCGCAATGTTAAAGCAAGAAATCGCGGATCAAGGGCAGCACAACGGCAGCAATTACAATGCCAAGCATCCAGCGGTTAAGCCTAACCTCACCGCCCAGCTTTGCTTCCATATTCACAATGTCGCGGCGCAACAATTCAACATCATGTTTGGTTGCAAGCCGATCTTCAACCGCTTCAGCAAAAGCATCTGCTGCGGTTTCAGCCTGTTCTTGTGTAAAACCGCCCGCTTTAAGCTTGCGAGTGAATTTTAAAGTATCAAAAGTGACGGCATTCATTATATTCATTGGGTTAAGAGCGCAAAAGCCCGCCCGTGCGGCGGATTTTCTTTTGAAGCTGCATCACACCATAAACCAAGGCTTCGGCGGTTGGCGGGCAGCCAGGCACATAAATATCAACGGGAACAATGCGATCACAGCCCCTTACCACAGAATAGCTATAATGATAATAGCCGCCACCATTTGCACAAGACCCCATTGAAATCACCCATCTGGGTTCTGCCATTTGATCATAGACTTTGCGCAATGCAGGTGCCATTTTATTGGTCAGCGTGCCAGCCACAATCATCACATCGGATTGGCGCGGGCTGCCGCGCGGCACAACGCCCATACGGTCCAAATCATAGCGCGGCATATAGGCGTGAATCATTTCAACCGCACAGCAAGCAAGCCCAAAAGTCATCGGCCATAATGAACCTGTGCGCGCCCAATTAATCAATTTATCGGCTTTGGTGATTAAAAACCCGTGATCTTGTAATTGATCGGTCATAAAATCCACAATTTCGGTGGGCTTCCCCTCAAGATTAAATTCGGTAATGTTGGGATTGGATAGATCGGTTTGCATCTTAAACCTGCGCTTTCTGGGTAAAAATGATCACATTATGGGTTATTTATCGTCAGGGTCAAGATTATTCCCAATCAAGACCGCCCTTACGCCATTCATAAATAAATCCAACCGTTAGGATTAATAAAAATAGCATCATCGAGAAAAAGCCAAATAGCCCAATATCGCCAAGCGCAACCGCCCAAGGAAACAAAAAGGCGACTTCTAAATCAAAGATGATGAATAAAATACACACCAAATAAAAACGGACATCAAAGCGCAATCTGGCATCGCCAAAGGCTTCAAATCCGCATTCATAGGCGGATAATTTTTCGCTGTCAGGGCGTTGCCTTGCCACCAGCATGCTGCCAAATGCCATTACCCCAGATATGCCCGTTGCAATAACGGCAAACACCAAGATCGGGAAATATTCGCTGTAAAGTGATTCCATCAAACAAATCTTTCTGTTTGTGTATATATTTTGCTTATTTGTTATTTCAATTCTTATTTTATAAAATTCGCCCGCCAAGCGCAACCCTTATTCATGGGATGAATCGCGATTAAAAGCATCACAAGGATTGGGGCGGCCAGCGGGGGCAGGGGTGATCATTACATGATCATGGCTTTCCCCTAAGCTTGTTTGATCTTCGTCTGTTTCCGCCAGCGCAATGCTGATCATATCAAGATCAGGGCGCATTGATTTTATAAATTTCGGAATGGAATCCTTGCCCGTATGACCGCGCCCTGCAATTACAAAAATCTTATCGGCAGCTTCGGCATTTAGAATTGCCTGCGCAAGCTGCATATCACGCGCATATTGGGCGGCAACCATGCCCGATAATTGCGCAGCGGGAACCATGCTGCAATGGGCTTTAAATTGCAAATCAAGCAATGCGGGGGCTTGTATGTCAAGTGTGGGAATGATTGTTTTAAAACGCTGCGCCAGATCATCAGGCAAGCCATCAAATCCGCTTTTCGCAACATGGCGCACAGCGGCAATATCCATGCCGCCCCCTGCCAATGCTGCTTGATTCAAAAAAGCGGCTTCAAAAATAGGCGCATAGATTTTATAATCAGGCCATCCCGATTGATTCCATGCGATATAATCCTCAAATGCTGCGGCGTTCCCTTTAAACGCATCCAGCTTGTTTTGTTGATCAACCGCGATCATTTCCAGCACAATGATGGATTGATCGCTTGCAAATTGTTCAATGATTTGTGCCTGAACAAGATGATGATCGGGGTTATCATGGATTTCCCCGATTAAAATCAGCGATGCGGATTCTAAATCTGCCAATAGGGCTGGGGGCAGGCTTTGCGCATTTAATTTGCCAGCATTTAAAATGACAGCACTGCCCGCCCATAAAACAAGCAGAATAAGATTAACCGAACAGCATAGGCATCTTAAAAGATCGTTGCTATTTTTCTGCCGCTTGTTTTTCTGCATCTTGGGCTTGTTTCGCCTGTTCATTTTTATTGCGTGCCAAATTTAAAAAATTAATTAAGGGCAATTGCGGAGGGGGGAAGCCGCCATCACGAATAAGATTAATCGTCGCATGGCGTAAAAATGGGTATAATAGGGTTGGGACTTCAACCATCACAACCGATGCAATCGCTTCTTTGGGCATATTGTTAATCCGAATAACGGCGCATTGGCTAAGTTCAGCGATATAGGCAAGTTCGTCCGTTATTTTAAAAGGTGGTTCGCTGCCTTTGGGCTGTGCTTCAACGATTTGCCCCTTTACATCAATATTAACAATCACCTCTATATCGCGTCCGCCCAAAGATTTTGTATTGACATCAATGTCAAATTTGGGCGCAACTTGCGGGCTTTTCTTGAAAATATCAGGCGCGCCAGGGCTTTCAAAAGATACATCTTTTAAATATTGAATTAAAAATTGGAAAGGTGGTGCGTTTTTTTGTGCATTTTCTTGCGCATTATCTGGTGCTGGATTTGCCTGTTCTTGGTTGTTTTCTTGATTTTTTGCTTGGTCGTCACTCATCATTGCTATTCCTTAAATTCATATTTAATGATTTATCTTGCCTGTAAAAAGCTTTATGAACGATTAACAGATTTAACCTGAAAAGCAAGACCAGCGATGCCCCGCCCTCAAAAAAATAAAGCAAAGCCTAAAAAAGCAGCAATAAAAGCGCGCCCCATAAAAAAACCATCAAAGAAACATCGCGCACTGATGTATTTTATTTCTTTTTGTGTGTGGTCGGGGCTTATTTTGGGCGGCATAACGCTGTGGTATGGCTGGGATTTACCCAATCCTGCGCAATTATCAAAAACCGCCAGCCGCGCGCCTTCTTATAAAATCTTTGATGAGAATAACCAATTATTGCTGCAAACGGGACAGACTTATGGCAAGCCTGTTAATGTTGAAATGCTGCCAGCCTATATCCCTGAAAGCCTGCTTGCGCTTGAAGATCACCGTTTTTATTATCATTTTGGGCTGGACCCGATTGGGCTTGCCCGCGCGCTTTATGTGAATTTAACCGCTGGCACAACCCGCCAAGGCGGCAGCACCATCACCCAGCAGCTTGCAAAAACGCTGTTTCTAACCCCTGAACGCACCTTGCGCCGCAAAGCCCAAGAAGCCTTGCTGGCGATCTGGCTGGAAATTAAATTTACCAAGCCGCAATTGCTAAATCTATATCTAAGCCGCGTCTATATGGGCGGAGGGAATTGGGGGTTTGACGCAGCTGCGCGCGCTTATTTTAACAAGCCGCTTCAAAATATTACCCTAAAGCAAGCTGCGATGCTGGCGGGGCTGCCGCTTGCTCCATCGCGGCTTAATCCGCTGGTAAACGCCAAGGGTGCAAATGCGCGCGCGAATATCGCGCTTAACCGCATGCAAGCGCTGGGTTATATTACCGATGAACAGGCAAAAGCAGGAATTGCCCAAGCCCCCAACATTCAAAGCCCGTTAAGCTTAAAAGGATATGGCAATCAATTTGCACGATTCGCGCTGGGTCGTGCGATTGATGTGATGGGCAATTATGGCGGGGATTTATATATTCACACCAGCCTATCCCCCACTTTACAGCAAAGCGCCCGTAAAGCCATTGGTGCATTAAGCCAATCGCTTAACACCCAAAATGCGGGTGAGCTTGCCATGTTTGGACTTGCGCAAGATGGTGCTATTAAGGCGATGATTGGCGGGCGCGATACCGCCTATGCGGGGTTTAACCGCGCAACCCAAGCCTTGCGCCAGCCTGGCTCTGCGTTTAAATTATTTGTCTATTTAACCGCGTTCGAACAAGGCATTTCACCAAGCACCAATATCGATGATCGCCCCTTTAATTGGGCGGGCTGGCAGCCAACAAATTATAATGATAAGCATCAAGGCATGATGAATCTTAACGATGCTTTTGCCCGTTCAAATAATGTGATTGCGGCAAAATTGGCACAGACCGTTGGCTTGGACAATGTGATTGATATGGCGACAAGGCTTGGTATTTATTCCAAGCTTCACGCACAGCCCGCTTTGTCGCTTGGCGCAAGCGAATTATCGCTTTATGAATTGGTCACCGCCTATGCCAGTTTAAACCAGCAAGGTGTGCCAGTTGAACCCTATGCCATCACCCATATTACAGATCATCAAGGCAATATCCTTTATCAACGCCAGCCCCCCGCCCCGCTGGATGCGCTTAACCCAGCCAGTGTAAATGCGATGAAACAGCTGCTTGAAGCAACCGTTAATACAGGCACAGCAAAAGGTGCAAGGCTTGATCCTTATATGAAGGGCGCGGGCAAAACAGGCACCAGCCAAAATTACCGCGATGCGTGGTTTGTGGGCATGATTGCGCCTGGGTCTGATGATCTTAACTTTCAAGGATTAACGCTTGGCATTTGGCTTGGAAATGATGATAATCGCGCGATGAAACAAGTCACAGGTGGGGGCTTGCCCGCTTGCCTATGGCAACAAACCATGAAATATAGATTTAATTTAGAATCACTAGCCCATGACTGTAATTAAAAATCCCTTATTTTATGTGATAATCTTGGCTGCATTGCTTGCAAATCTTATGCAAATGGTGCAAGCGCAAGCCGTTACGCAAGACACAAATCGCTATCGCAGCATTTTTGCCTTGCAAGAGATCGGGGCATGGGATGAAGCCGATCTGGAAATTGCAACATTACAAGATGATGCCTTAATGGGCTATGTGCTGTTTCAGCGCTATATGCATCCAACCCTATATCGTTCCAGCTATCAAGAGCTTTATGATTGGCTGGCGCGCTATGCCGATCATCAAGGCGCGGATCGCATTTACAAGCTGGCAATGCGCCGAAAGCCCAGCAATGCACAAGCCCCATCAAAACCCTTTGCTGCGCCATTTCCTGCCCAATATCGCTTTGACCCACAGCGCAAAAGCGATATGGCAAGCCTTGAAACACGGGCAAAACCAACGCCGATTCGCTATAGCAATAAAGCAAGCAAGGAACGGCGTTATTTGCTGCGCCAAATTCAAGCGGGCTATGTAACCCGCAGCCTAAAGCGTTTGGAATCTGCGAATATTCGTAAATTATTCTCTAAATCTGCGCTTGCCGATCTTTATGGCTATATTGCCCGTGGCTATTATCGCTATCACAAGAATGCGCTTGCCGTGTCAATGGCAGAAAAAGCAGCAATCCATGATAAAACCATCAATAATGCGCGTTGGTGGGCGGGGCTTGCTGCGTGGCGCATGGCAGATTATGCGCTTGCGGGGCGTTTATTTGAAGAAATGGCAATGACCGAATATCATAATGAACGCCGTGATGCTGCCGCCTTTTGGGCATCGCGGGCTTGGCTGCGCGCCAAACAGCCGCAGCGCGTGCGTTTGAACCTTGATCAAGTGCCAGCGACCAGTCGCAGCTTTTATGGCTTGCTTGCTTTGCGTGCGGGCGGGCGAAGCCCCGTCTTTGACTGGCAAATCACGGTAAATCCTGCGCTTGATACCCTAAATCCAACTCAAAATATTGGCTTTTTAAGGCGCGCGCTTGCCCTTTATGCTGCGGGCATGGATGATATGGCTTATGCGGAATGGAAGGGAAAATTGAATAAATTATCGTCAAACGCGCTTGCAGCGGCGCTGCCCGTGATTGATCAGCTTGGCTATGCCCATTTAGCACATCAAATCGGGATGCAATTTTATTATCGCCGTCAAGCTGTGCCAGATCGCGCAAATTATCCATTGCCCAGCTGGCAGTCCTTGAATGGTCACAAGATTGATCGCGCCTTGTTATTTGCCTTTATGCGCCAAGAATCGCGCTTTAATCCACAAGCAAAAAGCCGCAGCGGTGCGCTGGGATTAATGCAGCTTATGCCCGCAACTGCGCGCTATATCAGCCGCATTAGCGATTTTCCCTATGATCCAAAATCCTTAACCCAGCCCGCACTTAACCTTGCGCTGGGTCAAAATTATCTGATGTATTTGATGGAAAATGCTAAGATTCAAGGCAATTTATTTTATATGTGCGTTGGCTATAATGCAGGCCCTGGCAATTTAGAACGCTGGCGCGCGCAATTTGAATATCATGGCGATCCCTTATTATTCATTGAAACGCTGCCATCGCTGGAAACCCGTAATTATGTTGAAAAAATACTCGCCAATTTATGGATTTACCGCTATCGGCTGGGTCAATCCGCCCCGTCCATGGAAAATTTGCTGCAAGGTTCCTGGCCAATCTACACCGACCTAGAACCCCGCACCATCAAAATTGACAGGCTTTAGAGTCGAATTGTTTTAAAGATGAAATAAGCTATTTAGGAAGCTTTTTTAACGGCAGTATTTGCAAGAACATTTTTGATGTCTAAAGCCAAAGAATAAGCAAGGTCAACAGGCACAGCATTGCCAATCATCTTATATCCATCGGCAATATTATCATAGATCAAGACATGTTGATCAGGGAAGCATTGCACCCTTGCGCACTCTCTTACTGACATTCTTCTGTATAAATTCTCTTTTCCAGGCACAAAAATGCGTTTATTTGTTTCAACAAATGCCATTTTTGGTGCTTGTGGATGAATTGGGGCATGTCGGCCCCCAGCTTGAATTGTAAAAGATGGTTCATCCCATGATCTAACTCTGTTTCTTGACATATAAATGGTAGAAAAAGCACCCGTCATAAATTCATGATTGGGGATTTTTAAATTTGGATTTGCCCGATTTTTACTTAAAGCTGGTTGCGCTGTGTCTTTTAAATCCCAAATTGCATCTTTCAATGTTTTTTTAGCGCTTAAATTGATCGGTTCTTGTTTGGAAAAATTTATCTCTAAATCATCTCGAAACCCGATCAAAAGAACTCGCTTACGGTCTTGCGGAACACCGTAATCTGAGGCATTGACCAAATACTGATTGATCGTATAACCAACATTGGCAAGTAAGGATTTAATATTTGAAAAAGCTGTTTGATGTTTTTTATGCAACATTCCCGAAACATTTTCAGCAAAAAAGAATTCAGGCTTTTTGGCATCCAACATTCTAATGAAATCAAAAAAAAGTTGACCTCTCTTATCATTTATTCCTCTGCCTGCGCCAGCTTCGCTCCAACTTTGGCACGGCGGGCCACCAATAATTCCCACAACATCATTTGGGACATCATTTGCATCAATATCAGAAATGCTTCTTGTGTCTAAGACACTGCTAGGAAAATTATGTCTAATCGTATTCCAAATGGTTTTGTCATATTCATTCATCCAGATCGTATCAAACCCAGCCTTTTTAAAGCCTAAATCCAAACCGCCACACCCCGTAAAAAGTGATATTATTTTCATTTTTTTCTCACTAATATGGCTTCAATTAAATTCGCGCCATTATTTGGATTTTGTAATTTTATTGGGGTTACCGTTAATAATGGATGATTTTCTATGGCTTTTCTATCCTCTTCACAAATGGATTCATATTTATTTTTGGATACAAGCGTATAAAAGCTGCTAAGGTTATGATCGGCATCCAAATATTCGCCAAAAACTTTGAATGGGCTTTTAATGTGCCACATTCCACGAATGCGCAAATCCGTGCGATCAAGTGGGTCAACGCGTTTTATTTTTGCAAGCTCATTTGTGACTTCCCATTGAATGTCTGATGAACGGTTAAGGGTGCTTGATATTGAATTCGCTAAGCCTTGATATGTTTCACCTCTTGCTGCATATAACGCACCATCCAAGACCAGCAAAGAGATTAATTGATTGGTTTTTTTTGAGATATAACCAACGATATAATATAGGTTTTTCTCCCGCCAAGCACCATTTTCAAGCTGCTTGACCTCATTTTTTATCCTCGTATCATCATGGCGCAACATGTCTTTTGGATATGAACTATTTAATGCCAAATCGCTATTCAAGGATTGCACTTTCTTAATCTCTATTGCATCGCCATCCTTTAAAATGGCATCAGGGATATTGTTTGCATTTCCTAAATATGAAAATATTTTTGAACATTTCTCAATTTTTGTAACTTCATCCTCTTGTGGATTACAGCCTGAAATAACTGATTTAACAAACTCTTCTAGCAAGTCACCAGTGGCATTAACCCTATTATTCGCAGTCTTAATGGCTTCAAAGGCATCATATAGATGGTCTTTTTCAACGAATAATGGGATATATTTAAGCAGAGAGTTCATGATTTTATTTTTGAGTTTGAAAATAATTTTGCTTGTGAAATTATATGAGGCTTTCCTAAATAGCTTTAACAGGCGACGCCATTGACGGCAAGCCCGCCTTGGCTGGTTTCCTTATATTTGCTTAACATATCGCGGCCGGTTTCCTTCATGGTCAGGATCGCCGAATCAAGCGATACAAAATGGGTGCCGTCCCCCTTTAACGCTAGGGATGCCGCATTTACCGCCTTAATCGCCCCCATCGCATTTCTTTCAATACATGGAATTTGCACCAGCCCGCCAATTGGATCGCAGGTCATGCCCAAATGATGTTCCAGCGCAATTTCTGCGGCATTTTCAATTTGATAATTTGTGCCGCCAAGTGCAGCTGCAAGCCCTGCTGCTGCCATGGAGGATGCCGATCCAACCTCTCCTTGGCAGCCAACCTCAGCCCCTGAAATAGAAGCATTATGCTTGATTAACCCGCCAATCGCCGCAGCGGTCAGCAAAAATTCGCGTGATTTTGGGCGATCCCATTCTAAATCTTGGGGGCAGAAACGCCGATAATAGGTTAAAACCGCAGGAATAATGCCCGCAGCGCCATTGGTTGGCGCGGTAACAATTTGCCCGCCCGCTGCATTTTCTTCATTTACCGCCAGCGCATAAAGCGAGATATGATCCATCACATCATGTGGATAGACCAAATTGGCATGCTTGCGCTTTTCAATTTCTTGATTAATATGATAAGCGCGCCGCTTTACATTAAGCCCGCCAGGCAAGATGCCCTGCTTATTAAGCCCGCGCTCAATCGATTGCGCCATGACATCAATGATGCGGTCAATCCCTGCATTCAAGGCTTTTTCATCAATACGCGTTGTCTCATTTTCGGTTTTCATCTGGGCGATGCTAAGCCCCGATTGCTTGCCCATTTCCAGCATTTGCGCCGCAGAGGCAAAATCAAACGGAACTTTATTCAGCAAGGGATGGGCGGGGGAAAAATTATCCTGTTCCTGCATTTCTGCATCCGTTTGCACAAAACCGCCGCCAACCGAATAATAATCCTCAACATATAGGCGCTGCCCCTGATCGCCATAAGCAAAAAACCGCATGCCATTGGTGTGGCGCGGCATATGATGTTCATAATCAAAAATAATGTCTTTTTCTGGGTCAAAATGGATGTGGCGCGGGGCAAGCCTTGCGGGCTGATTGAGATAATCAGATAATTCAACCCTTTTGCTTTGCTGCAAGCTTGCAATTTTTGCCTCCACTTGATTGGGATCAATCTTATCTGGCTGTTCGCCCAAAATACCAAGCATCAACGCCTTATCAGTCGCATGCCCTTTGCCTGTAAATGCCAGCGACCCATGCAGGGAAATTTGAATATATTCCAGCTGATCATAGGTTTCAAGCTGTTGAAGCGCGCGTAAAAAACGGCGGGCAGCAACCATTGGTCCGACTGTATGCGAGCTTGAAGGACCAATTCCCACCTTGAACAATTCGAAAATGCTTAAAAACATATTGCGGCTTTCTAAAGAATAGATTCAATTTGCGTATAAAAGGATATGATTGCTGCGCGTAATGGCTTTGGTTTGATAGCCGTTTTTTAATAACCAATGAAGAATGTTTTTTTGCCAACCTTTTGTGCTGTTATCTTCAATAATGATCATTCTAGGGTAACATTGTTTCAAGCAATCCGCAAAATAGGAAAATAAAATACGATCTTCCAATCCCTCAACATCAATCTTAATGCAATCAATGCGCTCTATATCTTCATCAATCATAACATCTTTTAAAGCCACCTGATCAACTTGCAGCTTGCTTCCTGCTAAATCTGGCTTTGCTGCGGAACTGCCCCCCAAATCGTGATCGGTAATAACCATATCAGCCCGCCCCTTGATCTCGCCAACGCAGCATTGATAGACCGTGATGGCGTTTTGAAAGCCATTCAAACGAATATTTTCTGCAAAGCGTTCTAAGACAATTTGTGATGGCTCAAAGGCGATGATTTTTTGGTAGCCAAGCTTTGCTGCCATTAAAGAATAATAACCAATATTTGCGCCAATATCTACAAACACCCCTTGAGGATTCATGTGCGCCTTTATGGCGTTTATTTCCATTTGTTCGCGCTGTCGATTGCTGAATAAGATTTTATTTTCAATGGTGTTATCTAGGGGATATAAACGCAACTTGATGCCATAATAGTCAATATCAAAAGGCTGATTGGGCTTTAGCATTGACAAAAAAGACAAAGCTTTTTTAATTTTACCGCGACCTAAAAAACTTTGTGCAGCAGCAACCATCAATGCCTGCAACCCCTTTGGGCGAAAAACCCCAAACGCCAGTTTTTGCGCGCTTAAACCCATCTCAATTCCGCCCTTTATTTTACTTTTATCTATTTGGGCATGCCCATCGAGCTTAAAATTTTGCTGGTTTGGCTGTGCATCAAGGCTTCTGATTTTTGTTTTGCATCATTGAAAGCCGCAATGATTAAATCTTGCAAAATTTCAATTTCATCGGCTTTTAATAGGCTGGGGTCAATATGGACGGCTTTTACCTGGGTGTTTCCCGTCATGGATATTGTCACCAGCCCGCCCCCTGCGCGCCCCTCAACCTTAATGTCGGCAATTTCAGCTTGCACCGATTGCATTTTTTCCTGCATGGCTTGGGCTTGCTTCATCATTTCTTGAAAATCCATTGGATGCTCCCTCTCTTTTTTGTTTAATCTTCGGCTTCTAAATCATCTGGGTCAACCCATTCTTGATCTATAAAATCGGTTAATGGCAATGATTTTCTATTTACCTTTATCAGCTTAATGCCAGGAATGGCATCATAAATCGCTTGCATCATCGGCAATTGTTCAAATTCCGCCAATTCGGATTTTTCCTGCGCCATTGCCGTTTCAGCGATGCTAAGCCCTTGATTTGCTTCGCGTTCCATTTGCACAAGCCACGCTTTTCCTGTAAGCTCGCGCAATTTTGAAACCAATCTTGTGATGGTTTTTGGATCAGGATCAAGCATCGGCTTGAAGCTTAATTTTCCTGTATTATAGGCAATGGGAATGATCTGGGTCAGCAGAAAATTCGACAGCGCAATCTCGCCATTTTCTTCTAATAGGGCGGCAAGCTGCTTATAATGATCATGCAAGGCGGCGGGGTTTTGCTGGCTTTCAGCAAGATTTTGATGCGCTGGCGCGTGATCTGCTTGCTGCGGATTGGCAATCGCCAAATTGGTCTTATGATTGCCATTAAAACCGCCCGCGCTATTCGGTGTGTTATGTGGGGGCGCATTGTGGGACGACGCATTTTGGGACGGCGCATTATGCGCGGGTGGGGCAGTATGTGTTGCCATTTGCCCATTATCTGCAAGCGCATGCAATTTTTTCATCAGCCCGCCAAGCGGCGGCAAATCAGCTGCATGGATTAAGCGCAGCATCAGCATTTCCAAGGCCTGCAGGGGCTGCGGGGCTTGCTTAATCTCTTCCATGCCTTTCAGCAGCATCTGCCAAATTTGGGTTAACATGGCAAGGCTAAGCTTTGGCATTAATTGCGTTGCATGCTGTTTTTCAAGTTCAGGCACGGTCGGATTTTCAAGCAACTTGCTGGACATTTTGGCGCGGGTTAGAAAATGGGTAATATCCAGCATATCATGGGTGATCACCAGCGGATCTGCGCCGCGATGATGTAAATCTTGTAATTTATCCAGCACCAGATCCACTTTGCCCGCAAGCATCGCTTCG
>JBGCED010000119.1:0-4010 GCA_045106055.1 Alphaproteobacteria bacterium | reverse complement strand
TTCATCAATAAAATCATCGGTCACAAGATCATCCAACCTGATTCCAGAAATGGTCGTTGATGCCCGCTTACCCTTTGAATTTGCTTTATTTTGCTTCTTTGGGTCTTCGGAATCATGCGGCGATGTGTTGGGGTGATCTACCATGGTGAAATTTTATACTTTTAAAGCTAAGGTTCTGTTTTTGAAGCAGGAAATTTTATCTATACAATAGAAGCAGATAAGATGCAATCCATAGCGGGCTTAATTTTATAAAAACAGCTAACCAAGCAACATCCATTACGCCTTTATCATTTGGCGTGATTTACGCCTTTATTATTTGGCGTGATTTACGCCTTTATTATTTGGCGTGATTTACGCCTTGACTTTTTGGTGTGAATTGGCAAAAAAGATGACATGATGACAAAAAAATATAAAGATACAATTCGGCTTCCCAAAACTGCTTTTGCAATGAAGGCAAATTTGCCCGCGCGCGAGCCTGCGCTGGTTGATTCATGGAAAGAACAACAGCTTTTCAAGCAATTAAGGGCGGTTAGCAAAGGCAAGACACCGTTTATTTTGCATGATGGTCCGCCCTATGCCAATGGCAATATTCATATTGGGACAGCGCTTAATAAAATCTTAAAAGATATTATCAACCGTTCCTTTCAAATGCGCGACCATGACGCAAATTATGTGCCGGGCTGGGATTGCCATGGCTTGCCGATTGAGTGGAAAATCGAAGAACAATATCGCGCAAAGGGCAAAAATAAGAACGAAGTTCCCATTCTGGAATTTCGCAAAGAATGCCGTGATTTTGCCCAGCATTGGCTGGACATTCAGCGCGAGGAGTTTAAGCGGCTTGGCGTATTTGGCGATTGGGATTCCCCTTACAGCACCATGAATTTTGAATCTGAAGCAATTATTGCTGCGGAAATTCATAAATTTTTAATGTCTGGCGCGCTTTATCAAGGATCGCGCCCCGTGATGTGGTCTGTGGTGGAGCAAACGGCATTGGCCGAAGCCGAGCTTGAATATTATGAACATAAAAGCCCCACCATCACGGTTGCCTTTCCCATTATCAGCGCACCGATTGAGAAGCTGGTGGGTGCGAATGTCTTGATCTGGACAACAACGCCATGGACCATTCCAGCCAATCGCGCGATTGCGTGCAATGTGGATATGGATTATGTGCTGGTGGAAATTGAAGCAACCGAAGATGGCGCGCTGCCCCAAATTGGCGCACGCTATTTGTTGGCAGCATCAAGGCTGCAAGATGTGCTTGATTCAGCAAAAATCACCGCCCATCGCGTCATTGAACATTATCAAGGCGCAGATATTGCGGGGCTGATCGCCGCCCATCCATGGCGCGGTCAAGGCTATGATCAAGATACGCCCTTGCTTGCTGCGGATTTTGTCACCGATGATCAAGGAACAGGCTTTGTGCATATTGCACCAGGGCATGGTGCCGATGACTGGGCGCTTGGAAAGGCAAATGGGCTTGAAATTCCAACAACGGTTCTGCCCAATGGGCAATATCGCGAAAAATTGCCGCTGGTTGGCGGCGCGACGATCATTGATGATCAAGGCAAAATGGGCAATGCAAATGGGCTGGTCATTAAATTATTAATGGAAAATGGAAAATTATTTTCAAAAGCAAGCCTGCGCCATAAATATCCCCATAGCTGGCGATCCAAAGCACCGTTGATCTTTTTAAATACGCCGCAATGGTTTATTGCGCTGGATGATCAAAATGCCATTCGCGGCAAAGCCTTGAAAGGCATTGATGATACAGTATTTTATCCCGATCAAGGGCGCAAGCGGCTTTATGGCATGATTGAAAATCGCCCCGATTGGTGCATTTCACGCCAGCGTGCATGGGGCGTGCCGATCGCCCTGTTTGTGGATAAAGAAACCCAAATGCCGCTGCGCGATGATGCGGTGAATGCGCGTATTTATCAGGCATTTTTGCAAGAAGGCGGGGATGCGTGGTATAAACGCGATCCGCAAGAATTTTTGGGCGATGATTATGATTCCTCGGCCTATGATCAAGTGTTTGATGTGGTGGATGTGTGGTTTGACTCGGGGTCAACCCACGCATTTTGCCTTGAACCCAGATCGCTTGGCAATAAAGACCTTACCTGGCCTGCGGATTTATATCTTGAAGGGTCGGATCAGCATCGCGGCTGGTTTCATTCTTCGTTGCTTGAAGCCTGTGCGACAAGGGGGACCCCCCCATTTAAAGCGATCCTAACCCATGGGTTTGTGTTGGCGCAAGATGGGCTTAAAATGTCTAAATCGCTTAATAATCAAATGTTTCCCCAGCAAATTAACGATCAATATGGGGCGGATATTTTAAGATTATGGGTGGTGGGCGAAGATTATTTTGGCGATGTCAAAATTGGCAATGATACTTTAAAGCAAGTCACGGATTATTATCGGCGTTTGCGCAATAGCTTACGGTGGTTGCTTGGTAATCTTAGCCATAAGCCAGCCGCAAGCCCGATTGCTTATGATGATCTGCCGTTGCTGGAACAATGGGTAATGAACCGCCTTGGCAGCTTAAATAACGATCTTGATCACGCTGTGCGCCGCCATGATCACGGCGTTGTCTTTCGTGCAATTTTGCAATTCTGCACCAATGATTTATCGGCGCTTTATTTTGATGTGCGCAAAGATGTGCTTTATTGCGATGCTGCGGATTCGCCAAGGCTTGCGGCGTGCTATCAAGTGCTGGAGCAGATTTTTGATCATTTGATAAGATGGCTTGCCCCCATTTTGGTCTTTACTGCCGAAGAAGCCTATCTTGAGCGCCGCGCGCAGCTTATTGAACAGGGAATTTCCGCTGAAACCCTGCCTCAATCGGTGCATTTATTGCAATATTCGGATTTACATGCGGATTATGGGGGTGCGTCCCATCCAGATTGGCCCATTTTAATGGAAGCAAGGCGGGTGATTTTTGGCGCATTAGAACAAAAACGCGCGGATAAAATCATTGGGGCTTCGCTGGAAGCTGCGCCCAGCCTGTTATTGGATATAAAGGCGCGGCCTGAACTTAAAAGCCTGATGGATCATCATGATTTTTTGAAAAATTTGGTGATTACCTCTGATCTTGAAATGACAGAATCAGCGCTTGATCCCGCTGCGCAAGAAGATTACAGACATCCAGAATGCGTTGATATGGCGGTGCATTTTCACAAGGCGCAAGGATCAAAATGCCCCAGATGCTGGGTGATTCATCAAGATGATACTGCCCCGCGCACTGAATTTGACAGTGACCAGCCCTTATGCAAGCGCTGCGATCAGGCAATATAGGGCGATTATGGCTTTATTTGGGATGGCTGCATCGTCGCAAACGGCAAAGCAAAAACGAATTTTCTATGCGCTGTTGCTTGCTGCGGGAATTATCACTGCCGATTTATGGACAAAGGCGTGGATATTATCAAAATATAGCAATGGCGAACTGCCAGAGCAAGTCAATGGCTTTTTCAATCTTGTCTTGGTGCTAAATTCTGGGGTAAGCTTTGGGTTCTTGCGGGAATTGGGGCAGTATAATGCCTATATCCTAAGCCTGCTTGCGGGCGCAATTACCTTATTTTTATTTATCTGGCTGATCAGAGAAAAAGCACCATCGCTTTTTATTCATCTTGCGCTTGGATCGGCGATTGGCGGTGCGATTGGCAATATTATTGATCGTGTTCGTTTTGGCGCGGTTGTTGATTTTGTTGATCTTCATGCATTTGGCTATCATTGGCCTGCTTTTAATGTTGCAGATAGCGCAATCTCCATCGCAATGATCGCCTTGATTATTCTTATCTTCTTCAAGAAAAACTAAGCTTGGTGCTTACGCACAGCGTAAGGGCAATTCATAAATGCCAATATCCATAAAAGATTTTCAATCATAAAAAAGGGCAGGATTTGCATCCTGCCCCCTTTCATTAATCATTATAATAATGATTTTAAATGATTACCAGCTGGTGTTCACACGAACTGCTGCACCATCAAAATCATCATTGGTGGTATCATCGCCATCA
>JBGCED010000118.1:0-9329 GCA_045106055.1 Alphaproteobacteria bacterium | reverse complement strand
AAATTTCAAACAATCATTTTTCTGTGATTTTTTCAATAAAACTTCAATAAAATATGGTGCGTTTATGTGAATCATGTATATTCACTCAGAGTTTTTGTGTGTGCGCGTCATATTATATCATGCTTGCCCATGCAAAAACTGTATTTGAGAGAGAAATACAAAATTATATCAAGCCGCTAAGGCGCATTGCAACCCATATTCTACCCCTTAGGCTTTTAGGGCAAAGATATGGTGTGGCTTTTTGCGGGTGATCGGGTTTAGGGACATGCTTTAATGATTGATTTTATTGCAAAATTGGGGCCTGCAAGGGTGGCGGCGGTCATGGGGACTGCGCTGCTGGTCATTGGCTTTTTTATCTTTATGATGTTTCGGGTCACAACCCCCAATTATACCATGCTTTTTGGCGAGCTGGAGCTTGATTCTGTGCGCAATATTTCTGAAAAGCTTGCTGATCAAGGCGTTAAATTTGACATTCGCAACAGCAATAGCGAAGTGTGGGTGGACGAGGAGCTGGTGGGCGATTTGCGCCTGTCCATGGCAAGCGAAGGGCTTGGCGGGTCAATCTTGGGTTATGAAATTTTTGACCGCGATAGCGCGCTTGGGCAATCCAATTTGGTGCAAGAGGTAAACCGTTTGCGCGCGCTTGAGGGCGAGCTTTCACGAACAATAGCGGGGCTTGAAAATGTAAATTCTGCGCGCGTTCACATTGTGTTGCCAAAACGCGAATTATTTACCCGTGATAAGCAAACGACCAAAGCATCGATTGTGCTAAAGATGAAGGGCGGTGATCGCTTGAGTGGCGATCAGGTAAAGGCAATCCAACATTTGGTCTCAACAGCAATTCCTGAATTAATGCCCAGCAACATTACCATTGTTGATAATAAGGGCGGGCTGCTGCATGCGGGCGGGGATACCGATGGCAGCGCAATGGCGATGACCGAAGGCAATGAAATGCGCCAAGCCTATGAGCAAGAGCTTGCAACCAAGGTAACCCAGCTGCTGGAACAAACAGTTGGCTTTGGCAAAGTTCGAGTTGAAGTTAATGTGGATATGGATTTTTCCGAGCAGGTTGAAAATCATAGCAGCTTTAACCCCGATGAGCAGGTGGCAAGGTCAACTGAAAATATTCTTGAAAATGCACGCGCTTCCGAAGGCACAGATGGCAGCGTTACGGTCGCGAATAATTTGCCCGATGCCGAACAATTTTCTGCAAATGCAGGGGGCATCAATGAAAGCAGCAATCGCACCGAAGAGCGCATTAATTTTGAAATCAGCAATGTGCAAGTCAATAAAATCACGCCGCCTGGCAGGGTATTGCGCCTGTCGGTCGCGGCGATGGTTGATGGTGCTTATATCGAGGATGGCGAAAGTAACTTTATCTATCAAGAGCGCACCGAAGAAGAAATTATCACCCTTAGAAGCTTAGTACAATCTGCGGTCGGCTTTGACCCAGCGCGCGGTGATGTGGTGGAATTGGTGAATATGCAATTTGTTGATACTGCACCCGTTCCCGAAGTTAAAGAAAAAATGTATCTGGGCTTTACGGTTAAAGAAATTAAGGGCTATGTTGAATATTTAGCGATTGCTGGCGTATTTGTGCTGATTATGCTATTTGTTGTGCGTCCGATGGTATTGCGGATTATGGATTTTCGCGATGCGATGGAAGAAGCCGAAGAACTTGATAAAGATAAGCCAAAAGTTGTGCTTAATCAATATGGTCAAGTGGTTGAAATCAGACCCGATTCTGAGGCCAGCATTGGCGGCGAGGGCGGCAAGGACGGCAAAGACATAGAATCATTGATTGATATTGCCCATGTTGAAGGGCAGATTAAAGCATCATCTTTGCGGCGAATTGGTGAATTAATTGATAAGCATCCAGAAGAAGCGGTTGGTATTTTACGCAACTGGATTTATTCTGACAGCAATCCTTAAAAAAGATTAAGCGTTATGGATCACATATAAAATGGCAAATAATAAAAGCGAATATCACGAATTAAAAGGCTCGGACAAGGCAGCGATGCTGCTGCTTGCCGTTGGCGAAGATAATGCGATCAAGCTGTTTCAACATATGCAGAATGAAGAAATTCGTGATTTATCAACCAATATGTCAAGCCTTGGAAAGATTGAAGCGGATATTATTGAAGATTTATTTGCTGAATTTGTTGAATCCTTAATGTCAACGGGCAGTGTAATTGGCAGCTATGATTCAACCGAGCGATTGCTGAAAAAGGCGCTTGATCCAGAACGCGCCGCGATGATTATGGATGACATCAGAGGGCCTGCTGGGCGCACCATGTGGGATAAATTAACCAATGTCAGTGAAAGTGTGCTGGCGAATTATTTAAAGAATGAATATCCGCAAACCGTGGCGGTGGTATTATCCAAAATATCGCCCGAACATGCTTCAAAAGTGCTGGAATTGCTGCCCGAAAATATGTCAATGGAAGTCATTATGCGGATGCTGCGGATGGAGACGGTTAAAAAAGAAATTCTGGATTCGGTGGAGAAAACCCTGCGCACAGAATTTATGACCAATTTGGCGCGCACATCACAAGCTGATAGCCATGAAGGCATGGCAGAAATTTTCAATAATTTTGATCGCGCGACCGAAGGGCGCTTTATGAATATGCTGGAAGAGCGCAACCGTGAAAGCGCGGATCGGATTAAAGCATTAATGTTTACTTTTGAGGATTTAAATAATCTGGACGGGCCGTCCATGCAAATTTTGCTGCGCAGTGTTGAAGCTGAAGTGCTGGCACTTGCATTAAAAGGCGCGGGCGAGGAAATGCGCCAGCTGGTGCGCGATAATATGTCAAAACGCGCGGGACGCATTTTAATGGAAGATATGGATGCGATGGGGCCTGTACGGTTGCGCGATGTTGATGAAGCGCAAGCCAAAATGGTTAGCGTCGCAAAAGATCTTGCAAGTCGCGGTGAAATTGTACTTGCTGATGGCGGTGCAGAAGAACAGCTTGTTTATTAAGCGGTGGGGCATTTGATGAACAGCGATTCAAAAAAACATCATTATCAACCCTATGGTTTTGGCGTGTCATTTGACGGCGGTGATCGGATGGTTGGTTATGGCGTGGATGGCAAATGGCAACCGCCGCCGATTGAATCGCTTGCCCCGCTTGACATGACCCAAGCGCAAGCGCCCGTAAATGGTGAATCCAATCATAATCAAGCAGCGCACGCCACCATCGGAGAAAATTTAGGCCAGCTGCAACAAAATTCGGAATTTATTGAGGGAATTGCGGGCATTTTAGCAAATTCATCCGCACTGAATGGGCGTGTGAAGCTGAATGAGAATGGCAATCTTAATGCAGCCCCAAAGCCCAAGGGCGCCCAGCAAAATGAACCCAAGGGCGCCCAGCAAAATGAGCCTGAAGGCACGCAGCACAATCATCCTGAAACGGCCCAGAAAGATCAACCGCAAGGCGGGCAGCAAAATAATTCGCCTGCCAATTCAAGCCAATCTGAAAATATAAAGGATGGCGAATCCGAAGCAGCTGATGCGCCAGCACCGCAAGATCAAGCAGAAGAGATGCTGTTTAGCGTTGATGATTTGCATCAGGTTCAACAAGATGGCTATAATCAAGGCTATGAAGATGGCTTGGCAGCAGGGCAGGAAAAGGCAAAAGAAATTACCGAGGCACTGCATAATGAATTGCTGGAACGGTTAATATCAGAAATTTCATCAAAGGCAAAATATCACCAGCAAGCCTTGGATCAAATAACGGGGCTTAGCCTTAAAATCTTTCGGCAAAGTCTTGCGAAATTGCTGCCAGTTACCCTTCAAAGAAAGGGCGGGGATGAAATTTTGGCAGTATATCAAGAAGTGCTTAATCATTTAAGCGAAGCCACAAAGCTTAGGATCAGCTTTCACCCCGACCATGAAAAAGAAATTCGTGCAAGCTTGATGAAAATGACCAAGAAAAATCCGATTGAAACACAGGTGAAAATCATGGTGGATGATGCGCTTCAACATGGTGATGTTGAAATTGATTGGGGTAATGGGGGATATGATCATCATATGCAGGTGATTATGGATCAAATTGATGATGCGGTGGCGTTGATTGAGCAAAATATTCCGACCTATAGTGAGCTTAACCCAATACCAGATGATGGAGATGGCAATATCGACGAGGATATGGATGATCGCGCCGATGGAAGTGCGGGCGGCGGTGTGGGCGGCGATGCAAATGAAGCCGCATTAGAACAACAAGATATTTTGACAAAAAGCGAGTAATTATAATGGCTGATGATCCCTTGAACAAAGATGCAAATGCTGCTGCCACTGCTGCTGCTGCTGCCCCGCAACCCCAAGCCGGCATTGATGGCGATATTGAACATTCAGAAGAAGATTATCTGGATCCAAGGGTGGTGGATATGACCACGCCATCGGGCGCGCGGGATTTGGAAGCGGTTTATGACATATCGGTGCGCGTTGCGGCGGTGCTTGGAAAATCAACCATGCCTGTTGGGGATTTGTTGAAATTAGGGCGCGGATCAATCGTTGAACTAGACCGAAAAGTTGGCGAAGCGATTGATATTTATGTCAATAACCGTCTTGTTGCGCGCGGCGAAGTGGTGGTTGTGGATAATCGTTTGGGGGTTACCATGACCGAAATTGTGAAATCAGATAAAACAACGCCTTAACCACATTTGAAGAATATAGATTATTATGGCTGCTATTGAGCGTAGCCCCAGCTATGGGGAAGAAAAAAAACGGTTTGACCTTGCAACTTTGCTTGGGCTGTTAAGTGCCTTTGGCTTGATTGCCTTGGCGATCAGCACCAGCAGCGGTGCTTTGGTATTTCTTAATTTACCTGCAATTTTAATTGTGCTTGGCGGAACGGCAGGGATTGTGCTTGCCAGCGCGTCTTTTGCCGATGTTAAACAAAGCGCGAAATCCATCAAAGGCGCATTTCTAAGGCGTAATCGCAATTATTATAATATTTGCTATCAGCTGATGCAGCTTTCCCAATATGCCCGCACAAAAGGGCTGATCGCGCTTCAAAATTACGCCCATAATTTTTCTGCCAATTATTTGTTAAGCACAGGCATCACGATGTTAAGCGATGGCATGCAGGCAGAAGAAATTGAAATGATCATCACCAAAAAAGCGTTGCTTGCCCATGAACGGCGCGGGCAGGCGATTGCATTATTGCGCAAAGCAGCGGATGTTGCCCCTGCCATGGGGCTAATTGGTACCTTAGTTGGGCTGGTTCAAATGCTTGGAAATTTAAATTCCCCTGATCAAATTGGCCCTGCGATGGCGGTTGCCCTATTAACCACTTTTTATGGGGCGTTGCTTGCAAATTTGCTGTTTAATCCGCTTG
Organism: Alphaproteobacteria bacterium; assembly: GCA_045106055.1. Taxonomy (GTDB): domain Bacteria; phylum Pseudomonadota; class Alphaproteobacteria; order CBDDJK01; family CBDDJK01; genus JBGCED01. The sequence goes on along the minus strand of JBGCED010000118.1, from coordinate 3,987 downwards.
CCAGTAAATTAGAGAAAATCGCGGAAGCGGAAACCCTAACCGATCAGCTATATGTTTTGGCAATTGCGTCAATGGGGCGGCTTGAAAACCCAAGGCGGCTTGAAATTTTAATGAATACGATATTGCCCCCTTCTGAACATGTTAAATTTTATGATTAAAACTATGACACCATTAAAATTAAGGTTAGCTGATTGATGCGATTATTGATTGTTGGAAATCTGGAAGGGCATATGACGGCAGCAAGCAAGATTGCGCTTGCACGCGGCATTAAGGTTGCAAATTCCCGTAATATTGATGATGCGCTGCGCCATGTTCGCTCTGGCAAAGGCGCAGATTTGGTGTTTATGGATGCCAATCTTGATCTTGGGCGTTTTATTCATCATTGCGTTCAAGAACGCATTCAAGTGCCAGTTGTTGCTTGCGGGCTTGAAGATGTGGAAACCGCACGCGCGGTTGAAACCATTCGCCAAGGTGCGCGCGAATATCTTCCCCTGCCGCCAAATGCAGAATTAATTGCGCAAGTGCTGGAATCGGTTGCCAAGCAAAATCATCAAATTATTCATAATGATCCAGCCTTAAAAATTGTGCTGGCGATGGCAGATCAGGTTGCCCCAAGCGAGGCTTCCGTGTTAATTACAGGCGAATCTGGCACAGGGAAAGAAGTTTTTGCACGCTATATTCATGCAAAATCCAAACGCGCCTCTGGACCATTTGTTGCCTTAAACTGCGCTGCAATACCCGAAAATTTGCTTGAATCCGAACTGTTTGGACATGAAAAAGGTGCGTTTTCTGGCGCGATTGCACAGCGGATTGGAAAATTTGAAGAAGCGAGCAATGGTACGATTTTGCTGGATGAAATTAGCGAAATGGACATCAAGCTGCAAGCCAAATTGCTGCGGGTTATTCAAGAAAAAGAAGTGGATCGGCTTGGGGGAAACACCCCTGTTTCAGTCAATGTGCGGGTGCTTGCAACCTCCAACCGCGACCTGCCGCAATCGGTTGAACGCGGTGAATTTCGCCAAGATTTATATTTTCGCTTAAATGTCATTAATCTTGCGCTGCCGCCACTGCGTGATCGCCCTGGTGATATTATGGTGCTTGCGCAATATTTTAAAGAAAAATTTGAAAAAACCTATGGCAGTGCATCAAAGCAATTTAGCCCTGATGCCATTAAAATATTAAGGCAGCATGATTGGCCTGGCAATGTAAGAGAGCTTGAAAATATCGTGCATGGTTCCGTGATTATGAGCAATGGCGATGAAATTTTACCATCGGCGATTAATATTGTTAAATCTAGCCCCGCCCAACCTCAATCCCAGCATGAGCATGAAGCTGCGGTTCAATCGGGGGGAATGTCGGTTGGACAAAGCTTGGCTGCTGTTGAACGCCGCTTGATTGTGGATACTTATCGCCATTGTCTGGGCAATGAATCAGAAGCCGCTGCCATTCTTGGGGTGTCGCTAAATGCGCTGCGTAACCGCTTGAATGAATATGGGGAAATTGAATAATGGCTGACGCAGCAGCCCCGCCGCCCAATAATTCAGGAAATGCGCCGCCCACTCAACCTCCACCTGCTGGCGATCAAGGCGGGGATACAGGTCAAGGCGGCGGGCGGTTTGGCAATATTGATGCTAGCGCAATCAAAGAACAAGGCATTGGCTTTGGCTTAAACGCCTTATCCTTTTTAAAAAATGCGGATATGTTGCTGCCAATTGGTGTGCTGCTTATTTTGGGCATGCTGTTAATCCCGCTGCCAACATGGCTGCTGGATTTATTATTTTCCTTTTCAATCACCAGTTCTGTGATTGTGTTGATGACGGTTATTTTTGTTGAAAAACCCATTCGGTTAAGTTCTTTTCCCAGCATTTTATTATTGGCAGCATTGCTGCGTTTGGGGCTTAATGTGGCATCCACCCGCTTAATCCTGTCGGATGGGCATACAGGCACACAAGCTGCGGGCTTAATCATTGAATCGTTTGGTGAATTTGTCGCGGGCGGCAATTATGTGATTGGGTTGATTGTCTTTGCCATTTTGGTGATCATTAACTTTATCGTGATTACCAAGGGTGCGGGGCGTATCGCCGAAGTTGCAGCGCGCTTTGCCCTTGATGCGCTGCCTGGAAAGCAAATGGCAATTGATGCCGAATTAACATCGGGACATATTACCGATTTGGAAGCCACCCAAAAGCGTAAAGAATTAGGTCAAGAAAGTGCGTTCTTTGGATCGATGGATGGTGCGTCAAAATTCGTGCGCGGGGACGCGGTTGCAGGGCTTTTAATCACCTTTATTAACATTATTGGCGGCATTATCATTGGGGTTGTTCAGCGCGATATGGATGTTGGGGTTGCCGCGCAAAATTATACCCTGTTAACGATTGGCGATGGGTTGGTTTCCCAAATTCCAGGATTGATTATTTCAATCGGCGCAGGTTTGTTGGTCACCAAAGCAGGGGTTGAGGGAAACACCGAAAAAACAATGGGTAGCCAGCTATCGGCAAATCCGCTTGCATTGATTATTGCTTCTGGTTTGTTGTTTTTATTGGCAGCGATTCCAGGGCTTCCCTCTTTTCCCTTTTTATTGATGGCATTGCTTGCAGCGGGGATTGGGGCGTGGGTCATATTTGCGCAAAATAAAACGAAAAAACTTGCAGAACAGGCCAGCGAAACCGCAAGGGTTGCGGATCAAAGGGCGGCTGCTGGCGATTCCCCCCAAGCGGAAGCAAAGCAGGATATTGGCAAGATGATGGCAATTGATCAATTGCGGATTGAACTTGGTTACGGGCTGCTGCCAATGGCAAATTCAAAAGAAAAAGGGGCAGCACTTCAAGATCGCGTAGAGGGCTTGCGTAACCAAATTGCAACCCAATTTGGCTTCATCATCCCCCTTGTGCGGATGCAGGATAATTTGCAGCTGCCATCAAATGAATATGTGCTTAACATCAAAGAGATCGAGGCTGGGCGCGGTGAATTGCGCCCCAATATGCTGTTATGCATTGCCAATGACGGCAGAAAAGACACAAAATTTACAATTCGCGGGGAAAAAACCACCGAGCCGACTTATGGCTTACCCGGTCTATGGATCAGGGAAAATCAGCGCGATGAAGCGGTATTTCAAGGCTATTCCGTTGTTGATCCTGTATCGGTCATCACCACGCATCTATCTGAATTGATTACCCAAAATATGGCTGATTTGCTAACCCATAGCGGTACGCAAACTTTGGTAGATAATATGAGCGAGATGCATTCCAGCCTATTGAAAGATACTTTTGATCAAAATGTGATCACCATCAGCTGGCTGCAAAAAATCTTGCAGGCTTTATTGCGAGAGCGCGTATCCATTCGTGACCTGCCGCTGATTATTGAAGCCGCCAGCGATGCGATCTTTTACAAGCAGCCCTTCATTCAATCGGTTGAATATGTGCGCGGCTTTTTATCACGGCAAATTTGCCATGATTTAAGCAATGAACGGGGCATGCTGTCCTTGATCGTGCTTGGCAGCCGCTGGGAAGATGCGCTGCATAATTCATTAAGTGCTTCTGCCACAGGCGAAGTCGAGCTGATCACCGAACCGCGCCTAACCCGTGATTTCATTCAAAAGCTAACCCAAGCGATTGCAAGCTATTCAAAGCCGGGGCAAACCCCGATCCTGTTGGTGTCATCGGTGCTTCGCCCGCATATTCGTTCGTTGATTTTCAGGCATTTGCCGCATGTAGCGGTGCTTTCCCACACAGAATTGCACCCTTCGATAAAATTCGAAACAGTCGGGCAGGTTGATTAAGATCCAAAGCCTTTTTACCCACTTTCCCTTCCCTTATGATCGCTTTAAAAATCAGCTTTAATCCGTTGTTTTTTTGAATAATGGTTGAAAGGGCTTAAAAATAGCTTGAAACAGCACCATATATCAGGCTAAATAATTGAGTAAATTTACTTTTTTAAAAATGCGCCATTATATTGGTGGCGCAATGACATTAATGCGGCATATATTTA